>JAGZKI010000072.1 GCA_018365265.1 Streptococcus parasanguinis
ACCAGCTGACTACAAGGAAGAAGACTATTACCAACGTGAAGATGACAAACCAGAAACAGTGAAACGCCGCTTGGATGTGAATATTGCTCAAGGTGAGCCGATTCTTGCTCATTATCGTGGAAAAGGATTGGTACATGATATTGAAGGAAATCAAGACATCAACGACGTCTTCAAAGATATCCAAAAAGTCTTAGAGAATTTGAAATAAAAACGTTTTAGTCACTTGCAATATTTGACAACAAGTGTTACAATTAGTTAGTCTGACTTATAATTGTTACCTCTGTGCTCAGAGGAATGAATCGAAATTTATGGAGGTACTTTTGCGTGGCAAAAGACGATGTGATTGAAGTAGAAGGCAAAGTAGTCGATACAATGCCGAATGCTATGTTTACGGTTGAACTTGAAAATGGACATCAGATTTTAGCAACAGTTTCTGGTAAAATTCGTAAAAACTATATTCGTATTTTAGCGGGAGATCGTGTTACAGTGGAGATGAGTCCGTACGATTTGACACGTGGACGTATCACATACCGCTTTAAATAATCGAAAAACTTGGAGGGATAAAAATGAAAGTAAGACCATCGGTCAAACCAATTTGCGAATACTGTAAAGTAATTCGTCGTAATGGTCGTGTTATGGTAATTTGCCCAGCAAATCCAAAACACAAACAACGTCAAGGATAAGATAGAAAGGAGAAAACATGGCTCGTATTGCTGGAGTTGACATTCCAAATGACAAACGTGTAGTAATTTCATTGACTTATGTGTACGGTATCGGACTTCCAACATCTAAGAAAATCCTTGCTGCTGCAGGCGTTTCTGAAGATATTCGTGTTCGCGATCTTACACCAGATCAAGAAGATGCTATCCGTCGTGAAGTTGACGCAATCAAAGTTGAAGGTGACCTTCGTCGTGAAGTAAACTTGAACATCAAACGCTTGATGGAAATCGGTTCATACCGTGGTATCCGTCACCGTCGTGGACTTCCAGTTCGTGGACAAAACACTAAAAACAATGCTCGCACTCGTAAAGGTAAAGCTGTTGCGATTGCAGGTAAGAAAAAATAAAATAAAATAAGGAGGTAAAAATCTTGGCTAAACCAACACGTAAACGTCGTGTGAAAAAGAATATCGAATCTGGTATTGCTCATATTCACGCTACATTTAACAACACAATTGTTATGATTACTGATGTGCATGGTAACGCAATCGCTTGGTCATCTGCAGGTGCACTTGGATTTAAAGGTTCTCGTAAATCTACACCATTTGCTGCTCAAATGGCATCAGAAGCTGCTGCAAAAGCTGCTCAAGAACACGGACTTAAATCTGTTGAAGTAACTGTTAAAGGTCCTGGTTCAGGTCGTGAGTCTGCTATTCGTGCACTTGCTGCTGCTGGTCTTGAAGTAACTGCAATCCGCGATGTAACTCCTGTACCACACAATGGTGCTCGTCCTCCAAAACGTCGCCGTGTATAATCATCAACAATTACACAGCTTTTCGTTTAAGAGGGAGTATAGCAAATGATTGAGTTTGAAAAACCAAATATAACAAAAATTGATGAAAATAAAGATTATGGCGTGTTTGTCGTAGAACCACTTGAACGTGGCTATGGTACAACACTTGGAAACTCACTTCGTCGTGTACTTCTAGCTTCACTTCCAGGTGCGGCTGTTACTTCAATCAACATTGAAGGTGTACTCCACGAATTTGATACAGTTCCAGGAGTCCGTGAAGACGTTATGCAAATTATTCTTAACGTTAAAGGAATCGCCGTTAAATCTTACGTCCAAGACGAAAAGATTATTGAACTTGATGTAGAAGGACCAGCAGAAGTTACTGCCGGTGACATTCTTACGGATAGTGACATCGAAATTGTAAACCCTGATCATTATCTATTTACGATCGGAGAAGGAGCGTCTTTGAAAGCAACGCTTACTGTAAACAGTGGACGTGGTTATGTTCCAGCTGATCAAAACAAAAAAGATGATGCACCAGTGGGAACACTTGCTGTAGATTCAATCTATACGCCAGTGACAAAAGTCAATTACCAAGTTGAACCAGCTCGCGTTGGTAGCAACGATGGATTTGACAAGCTAACCCTTGAAATTTTGACAAATGGGACTATTATTCCAGAAGATGCCTTAGGTTTGTCTGCCCGTATTTTGACAGAACACCTAAATCTATTTACAAACTTAACTGAAATTGCTATTGCAACAGATGTTATGAAAGAAGTAGATACAACTTCTGATGATCGCATTTTAGAACGTACGATCGAAGAATTAGATCTTTCAGTTCGTTCATATAACTGTTTGAAACGTGCTGGCATCAATACTGTTTACGATTTGACTGAAAAATCAGAAGCGGAAATGATGAAAGTTCGTAACTTAGGACGTAAGAGTCTTGAGGAAGTTAAAATCAAACTTGCCGACTTAGGCCTTGGGTTAAAAAACGATAAATAGAGGAGGAATACATGGCTTACCGTAAACTAGGACGCACTAGCTCACAACGTAAAGCAATGCTTCGCGATTTGACTACAGATCTTATCATCAATGAAGCAATTGTAACAACTGAAGCACGTGCGAAAGAAATCCGTAAATCAGTTGAAAAAATGATTACTTTGGGTAAACGTGGTGATTTGCATGCACGTCGTCAAGCTGCTGCATTCGTACGTAACGAAGTTGCATCACAAAACTTTGATGAAGAAACAGGTAAATACTCAGAAACAACTGCACTTCAAAAATTGTTCTCTGAATTAGCACCTCGTTATGCTGAGCGCAATGGTGGATATACTCGTATCCTTAAAACTGAACCACGTCGTGGTGATGCTGCGCCAATGGCTATCATCGAATTGGTATAATATCATCAATTTTGTTGAGTGTTATGATGATGGAATACACTGTTATTCTTAGTCTAGCTCTGGTCTACCGCTGGGGATTTTCCCCAGCGGGAACACTCATCATATTGAATGAATGGTAGACGCTTGTTTACGAAATTGCTTTAACTTAAAACAATTTCGTAAGCAGGCGTTTTGTCTTGCTTTTCATGAGTAGTCTCGAATAGCAAAAAATGATATAATGGAACCCATATCTCCAATAGAAGAAAAAGGATTCAATGACAAAACAACAAGCAATTAAATTACTAAAAGAGAAGTACCTCAGTAATATGAAAGAGGATTCAGAACTCTTTGTCGGAGTTGAATTAGAATTTCCGATTGTAGAAATACATGGAAATAAAACCAATATAGAGGTGACGAAAAATCTTTTTCGAACCTTAGCGAACTTATTAGATTTTGAAGTCGAAAAAATGGATGACGATCAAAATCCCATTCAATTGGTTCACCGCTCTTCCAAAGATCGTATTCTATTCGAGTTGAGTTACAATACGATTGAATTTGCATTTGAAAAGGCTCATTCTATAGATGAGGTGGCAGAACGCTTTGAAGCCTATTTAAAGATCATTCAACCGATTTTGCAAGAAGACCACCACGAAATTCAAGGGCATGGGATCCATCCACAGTGGCAAGAAAATGATAATAGCCCAGTAAAAATTGAACGATACAAGATGTTAATGGCTTTCCTAGCAATGAATGGCACAGGGATGAAAACACACCCCTATCCTTCATACGGAGCTTTTATATGCGGGAACCAACTTCAATTGGATGTACGACGTGATAACTATATACGAGTCATTAATGCATTTAATAAAATTGAAGCAGCCAAAGCATACTTATTCTCAAACTCAGAATTTTCAGCAGAGGCTTGGGATACAAAGATTACGAGAGATATTTTTTGGGAAGAATCCTTACATGGTTATTATAAGGAGAATGTAGGTATTTATCCTAAGGACTACCAAAGCGAAGAAGAGTTTTTTAATAATCTTGCTAGCACAGCTATTTTTACTGCAACTAGAGAAGATCAATCCTATTATTTTAAACCCATTCGAGTAAAAGACTATCTAGATCAAAAAAAAATCACAGCCTATACGGCTGATGGTGATGAAAAAATCATTAGGCCTGTAAAAGAAGACCTAAAACAACATCGAAGTTACCAATTTCAGGATCTAACTGCCCGCGGGACAGTAGAATTTAGAAGTGTTTGTACTCAACCATTAGAAACAACATTTGCCCCGATAGCTTTTGAACTCGGCCTATTTGTACAGTTAGAAAACTTGGAAAACTATTTAGAACATTGCTCATTTCTCAAAAGTGAAAAACAGGACTATAGAAAACTTAGAAAGAAATATTCAAAAAAAATTCTAAGCAAAAAGGAAGAAGAAACTATCCAATCCTTTTCAAAAGATCTAATAGACATGGCTAGAGCAGGTTTGATCAAAAGAGGCTACGGAGAAGAAACATTTCTAATTATCAACAAAGAACTGAATTGATAGAAAAGCCTGTATTACAGGCTTTTCTTCACACCTTCAAGAAAACTTTCAAAAAAATAAAATTTTTCGAGAAAAAGTATTGACAGTAAGGGTAGGTCATGATATACTAATATAGTTGTCGCGAGAGAGCGACAAAGACCTTTGAAAACTGAACAAGACGAACCAATGTG
>JAGZKI010000073.1 GCA_018365265.1 Streptococcus parasanguinis
ATTCGATTTCGTCGTCCCACCTCCGCACAGTTGAGTAGGGCTGTAAAAGCTGATAAAATCAGCGTAGTAGAGCCCACTCAACCACTGCGTCTTGCTCGACAATCCAAAAACAATTGAGAGGCTAGGACTTTTGTCCCAGCCTCGTTTTTATAGATTATCTGTTTGCAGGCCGAGTTGTTTAACTCTGGCGGTGTAGTAGGTCATGATCAAAAAGAGGTTGGCTGTGATCAGCCAGATGGCCCATTGGTGAATGAAATGCATGAGGATGGCGACGCTAATAGCTCCTGCAACAAAACTTCCAACAACGATTCCGTAATTCATAGCCTGACGCCGATACTCGTCCAAATCACCCTTTCCTCGAGTGATTCGGTACAAGGCCGTCAGCATCTTGCGGTAATTGCCGGAAGTCATAAAGATCACGTAAGGGTGGTTTTCAATGAGGCTCCCTGTAAAGGTCAACATCATCATCCCTGTTCCAAAAGCAATAAAGGGAACTTCCACAGGTGGTATGACAGACACCAAGGGAATCAGGAGTGTCACCACAAACAAAGGAATCAACATCTTGGTTCGCCAAAAGGCTGTCTTGCGATATTCTTTGATATGGAGGGCAACCAGAAAGCCGATCGAGAAAAATAAAATCGATGAAAAACGCATGATGGTATTTTCGACACGGGGATCGTGCCAATCAGCGATGAGAAGCAGGAGGTTCCCCGTTTGGGTCGCGACCAAACTCCGGTAGTGCATGTGGCAAAAGACATCGAGGCCTCCTCCGATAAAACCAAGCAGAGCCCCCATTAGTCGTGTATTTTGTGGTAAAATTATTTTTTCTTCCATAGTCTTGTCTCTTTTGATCTCAATTATGTTTATTATACCACTTTGCACACAAGTGGAGCAGGAAAAATCAGAAAAAGCCCTTGGCTACTACTAGTAACTAAGGGCTGGTAGAATGAACCCCGCTCGATCTACTGTTTTAAGCGATAGGTCTTGCGTGGTTTTTTCTTAGGAACCCGCTTGACACCCACTTCTTCCACGAATTCTCCGAATTTTACGAGGAAGTTATTGCTAACGATGGGACGTCCAGGATTGATCAGATTGACCAACTCAGTTGCTTCATAAACGGTGAAAGGCTCCTCTAACAGATAGAGGAAGGTTGGATTCCAGTCCAGACGACCCTGAATCCGCTTGATCGATTCTTGAATAATCTGATAGTGGTCAAAGGCAAAATCAGAAGCAGCTAAGGGTTCTCCATCGAGCAAACACTGGGACTTTTTGAAATCGACATCGAGAAAAACGACTTCCTTGGCATCGTCCCCTGCATGGGCTAATTCTACTGCTTCTGCTGGCAGATAGACCAGATGGGCGATGGTAATAACCCAGCCTCTGGGGTCCCGTCCAGGGGTGGAAACTGTCATGAGCTGCTCCACCTTATTCACTGGAAGATCGAGCCCGACTTCTTCTTTGACTTCTCGGATGCAGGCATGGGTCGCATCTTCATCCTTGTTCACAAAGCCCCCCACCAAGGCGAGGCGGTGTTGATAAGGGTGGGCCTTGCGGCGAATGGCCAAGAGCTTGAGCTGGCCTTCAACAAAACAGTAAGCCACCATGTCCGCTGTGACACTTGGAGTTTCATAAGTCGGCAGGTCTTGCTCCTTGTACCACTTGAGAAAGTCCGCTTCACTAGCGGCCGTCTCAAAATACTCTTTCTCCGTCATTCCTGCTGGAATTGAGAGACTTGCCATCTAAGCCACCTCCTTCTTGAGGGCTTTGGTCCATTCTAAGAAGAAGGGAACGCTGGAAAGAAGCAGGAGATAGATCCATTGAAAGGCTGTGCGTCCTACAAAAAGGTCCTTCCACAGGAGTTTCATAATATTGACAAAGCCTTGTTTTTTCGCTTCTTGGTGAACATTTTTAAAGTCTTGGATAAAGGTTGTGAATTTTTCAGATAGGTTTTTCATAAGCTGCTCCTTAGTCGGCTTGGTAAATGGCATCGATCACCTTCTTGGCTTCTTCGTAGTTGCCGAGGTAGTCTGATGCGAGGAAAGTGGTCGGAATGTTTCCTAGGTATTGCTGGCGCAATTGGTCCAGGTAATTTGAAAAGCTGGTGCGGATTTCTTCGTCCGCCATGGTCATATCTCGGAAACCATCATTGACATAAGAACCGATCGGCTGGACAAAGAGGATCAAATCCCATTTTTCTTTGGAGAGAATACTGACAAAGAGGTTGTCGAAGGTATCCGTCATGCTGGTATCCTGGCCTTCAACTTCCATATAGTAGTCGTAATAACCCTTGGTCACCAGGGAATTGGTATCGGCGATGACCAGACCTCGATTGGCACTACTATCGATGAGCTTAGAGGTTTGATCATACTGTCCTAAGAGTAGGTAATAGTAATCTTTTGGAGTGAGCTCATCATCTCGAACATTGTTCTTGATCTGGTATTCACGGGCATACTCAAGACTAACAGGTGCATCGTAAAAGCGGGCTAAGTCCTTTGCAAGGGTCGTTTTCCCGTTGCTGGCGCTCCCCATGATCAAGACTTTTTTCGTGAACTGGCGACGGAAGGGCTGGGCGATGTATTTCCAGTATTTGCTTGGATTTTCCCGGATCATGGTAGCAGAGATCCCGAAGCGACGCTCTTCTAAGTGAACTTCAAACCCTCTAGCTTCCAACTCTTCCTTGTAAGCTTTCTCCCCTACATAAAAGATCAACTCTTCTATCTCTGTTTGATACTGGATGGTGTCAAGGGCTGTCTGTAACCAAGGCTCCCAGCCCAAGGGATAACGAGGAAGTTCTGTCTCATCTAACTTATAGACTTGGGTCAACTCATCATTAGAGAAGGCTTCGCGGATATACCGGAAGCGTTTTTGTAAAGTCAAGCCCACTTCTTCGCCACGGTCCCCTTCATAACCAGATACGATGACACGAACGCGATCACACTGACGCTTGGCCCGCTGGATCAGGTCAATGTGCCCTTGATGGAGAGGAGCAAAGGTTCCAAAAACCAGGGCAATTCTTTCTTTTTTCATATAAACTCCTTTTTATAATTTTTTATAAATAGATTTTCTTTATGTTTTTATTATAAACTATATTTTCTATCTGTCAATAGTTTTTTATAAAAAAATATATTTTTCTTCAAATCAACAAAAAAAGATCTGAAAAGAGAAGCTTATCCTTTCAGATCTTCCGAATTTTATTCACGAGTGAGGGAGTGACTGACACCGTCTTTAAGAACCGTCACACTAGATACAGAGCCATCTTTTCCAACTACGATATCTAGAGTCGCTGCAGACCCATCGCCTGCTGAGAGATTAGCATGGTAATGACCATCATCCAAGGTATAGTTATAAGCGCTGATACCATAGGCTACGGGTTGGCCCCCAGGAAGTTGGATGGTCACTTGACCACCTTGGCCAATAGTGACTCCAGTGTCGCGTTTGTCAGACCAATTCCCAGCTGCTGCAGAGAAATCCCCTGCTGCTACAGAATAGACTCCCTTGTATTGGGCATTCTCTGTAGCAGAAGCTTGCTTCTTAGCATGGGCATGACCGTCTTCTAGACTTGGCAATTTTGCTTTCGCTGGTGTTGCTGGAGTGGCTACTTCTTTTGTTTCTTTTGTTACGGGTGCTGCTGGTGTCGCTTCTTTAGCTGGAGCAGGTGTTTGACTAGCTGCAGCTTGGTTATTTTTGCTACCAACGGTATGACTTTCTTCTGATTTGCTATCAGAGGATGAAGAGGCAATCGGATCTTTACTAGTGATCACTTTTTTCTTAGAAGAAGAACTTGTTTGTTTAACCTGACTAGTCTTTGAACTGCTTGCTTCTGAAGTTTTTTCTTCTTTATTCCCGCCACAAGCTCCTAGGAAAAGACTAGCTGTAAGAGCTAGAGCTGCTAGGGAAATGATTTTTTTGTTTTTCATAACAGAACCTCTTTTGTAACATTTGTAATATTTTGTAACATTATTGTAACACTGTTATATGAGGCTGTCAATAGTTTCTCAAATATTTCTCTAATTTGAAAGAAGTTTTAGGCAAGTTCTAAACTTTAGCAAAAAAGAGGCTGGGACAAAAGTCCTAGCCTCTCAATTATTTTTGGATTGTCGAGCAAGACGCAGTGGTTGAGTGGGCTCTACTACGCTGATTTCATC
>JAGZKI010000074.1 GCA_018365265.1 Streptococcus parasanguinis
TCGAAGTTAACCGTAAAATGCTTGCTGACTTGGCTGTTAACGATGCAGCAGCTTTCACAGCTCTTGCAGATGCAGCTAAAGCAAAACTTGGTAAATAATTTTTATAAGACTGGGAAGATTTTCTCAGTCTTTTTTTCTTGCTGATTTCATGCTATAATGAAATCAATTATAGGAGAAATCATATTAGATGGAGGACCTAAAGGTGACACATAATCGACTAGCATGGGATGAATATTTTGCAGCACAGGCCTTACTGATTTCGAATCGAGCGACTTGTAATCGAGCTAAGGTTGGGGCTGTTCTGGTTAAGGATAATAAGGTCATTGCAACAGGGTATAATGGATCCGTTTCTGGGACAGATCATTGTCTAGAGGATGGCTGCCTCATGGTCGAGGGACACTGTGTCCGGACGATTCATGCGGAAGTCAATGCGATTTTGCAAGGAGCTGAACGTGGAATTCCTAAAGGCTTTACAGCTTATGTGACGCATTTTCCTTGTCTCAATTGTACCAAGCAGTTGCTTCAAGTCGGTTGCAAGCGAGTGGTATACATTCATCAGTACCGCATCGATGAATATGCCGAATACCTCTACCGCGAAAAAGAAGTAGAACTGGTTCATCTGCCGATTGAAGAAGTCAAAAAGGCTATTGCAGAGGCTGATTTTATTTAGGGAAGGCTTCCAGTCTATTTCATGATATGTTAGCAATCTAACTGGAAACCTGTCCAAATTAATGTTTAAGAGATAGCATTGAATAGATGGCTATCATGAAAAGAATAATGGAATCAAGTAAAATGGTGTTAACGGAAAAACATAAAAATATAAGAAAGTTAGGAGAAAGTGATGACAAACCAAGAGAAACATCTTGAGGAAAATAAAGAACATAGTAAGATCAGTGAAGATTATCCCAATTTTGTATCTGTTCAGAATTCTCCAAAAGAAAATAGCTTACATTCTATTCTTCTTTCAGCGACATTTTACTTATCCATTATCTATCTTGTAATGTTTGTCTTTTACTTTGCACCTTGGGGTGATGGTTGGGGATTTGTCGTTTTGATTTTCCTTGGTCCAAACTTATTAAGTCTTGCGATTGGAGCCTTTCTAATTCGACTAGGGATGAAGAAGGGGAATAAAAGCCTTCTCTATGCGAGTATTGGACTCTATCTGCTGTCTATCATCTTGGCTTTTGATCCGGACTGGGAAATATTTCGAATTGCTCCCTTATGTTTAGGTATTTTGGATTTAATCGGAACACTCCTGGTTAAAGAAGTGAAAAGCTCTTAATTAAAAAATGGATATGGTCAACTCTACTCAATAAAAAATATTCGGGTCGATTAAAGCCCTAGTTAAATCAGTTCTTCCGCTCTATTTTTAAGCGCTATTATTTGAAAGAATAACTAAAAATGTTTGGAGAAAGTTATGATAGATCAACAAAAAAATCCTGAAGTAGATAAAGAAAATGAAGCATATGCTTCAGATGAAAGTCTTTTTCCGAACAATGAAATGAAGCCAGAGAAGAGAATTGGAAATTCTGTAATCCTTTCTATTGCTTTGTTCTTGGCCATTGTTTATATAGTTTTACTTTTATTAGGTCTCTTTTCAATGGGAGCGTGGGCTGGTGGCTTTTTGTACTTTTTGGGAATCCATATGATTAGCTTTGTGATAGCAACCATCCTGCTTTGGAATGGAATAGTGAATGCCAATAAAGCAACTCTTTTTATAGCAGTAGCTATTTATGTTTTTTCATTTATTGCTGCGGGTGATCCGGATTGGGTGATTAATCATATACCACCGTTTGTGGTAGGAGTGCTGGTATTGATTGGAACTGTATTGTTAAAAAATGAAGACTGATGATAGGGGGTAGGATGTTCAATCCTATCTTTTTTATTTATTACTGATAACTCACCAAGAAAACGGTTACAAACTATGTTATAATTTAAATAAATGAATCGTTAAATACTTTTCTTAGAAAGCGGAGGAGAATCTATGTCTAGAAAAAAATGGTATGGTATACTGCTAATTCTTGAAGCAATTCTTTATCTTGTTTCTTATGGTAGTAGTCTAGTAGAGAGCTATAATGTCCAAAATTTAAATGGAAATACACCACTGATCACTACCTCTAGTATTTTTTCTATATGGAATGGAATGATTATTTGCTGGGTAATTTGGAGAATTATGAAGCAACGTTTAAATGTTGAAGGATTGATAGCTGTTCTTCTCCTCTCAATTACTCAACAACTTATGTTTGTTTTACCCCCTTTTTCCCCAACAAATCTGATGAACATTTCCTTTGTGCTAAATATCATTTGTTTAATATGGATTTGCTTGCTTATAAAGAATGTAGAAATGAGGGAGCTTTTAAACAATTGGAAAAGTAAAGATGGTTGGAAATCATCGATAGCTTATTTAGTACTATTTGTTGCCTCTACAAATATTTCTCCACTATTTATATTGTTTGGTATGGATAGAACGAGTGATATTTACGCTTTTACACTTCGATACAGTGTAATGGAGTTAATGCTTTTACTTCTGATTAATGTTATGATCACAAGTACAAGTGAGAAACTTCAGAAAGTATTTTCTCTTTTGCTCATTTTATCTTCTCTTGTTGAGATAGGTGTAGTATACTCTTTCATCTCTCGTATAAGCTTTTACGGTCTCTTTTATCTTCTCTTATCGATTTATATTGGTTGTTGTATTTTTGGTTTACTTGAGAAAGTTGCAGATAGCTGGGAGTCTAAGGTGAAAGTACAAGATCTATCATCTATTGAAACTAAACCAGAAATGGCGGACTCTCAAGTAGAAGGAGACATAGATGTAAACGATCAGTTGAATGCTGATATACAATTAAACAATGATAAAGAAAATTTGCCAAAAAGAATTATTCTTCAGTCGCCTTGGTTATGGAGCGCTTTAATAATAGCAGTCTGTCACCTTGGTATTATGATTTTTCCTTTATTTTTAGGAAACCCCATGTATCTACTGATCTTATTTATTGGTGCCATCCATTATATTTGTTTTATGATTGCGACTTTTATCCTTTTCATAGCTATGAGGAATGGAAATGAGGGGCTCTTAAATGCATCGGCCGTCTTATTTATTGTTTCCATCATAGGTACGCTAGACCCTTATTGGACAGGTCCAAATATTTTATCCTTGGTTTTAGGAGTCCTGGTATTTATTGGAGGTATATTTCCTAAAAATCTAAATAAAGAATAGGAAAATTTGGAGTATTCTACTAAATGTGGCAACTGTTGTATCACTCTCGTTCTGCTTTCTACTTTATGTGACTTTCAGTCCGTCTCTCTCCGTTAGGTGCGAGACAAAAAAACACCCTCTGTGCGGGTGCGAATCGAAGGTTACACCAAAAAAACTCCAAACGCGATACAATTAAGGTGTTCAAGCCAATTGTAAAGCGAAAGGAGAAAAATATGGCACAAAAAGCACATGGTTTATCACACACAAAATGGATGTGTAAATATCACATTGTGTTCACCCCTAAGTATAGACGAAAAGTGATCTATAATCAATATCGAAGTAGTTTGGGAG
>JAGZKI010000075.1 GCA_018365265.1 Streptococcus parasanguinis
TCCCACCTCCGCACAGTTGAGTAGGGCTGTAAAAGCTGATGAAATCAGCGTAGTAGAGCCCACTCAACCACTGCGTCTTGCTCGACAATCCAAAAACAAGAAGAGGCTAGGACTTTTGTCCCAGCCTCTTTTGAGTTGATGAAACTTACTTTGCTTAAAATGGCAATTTCCCTGAGAACGTACCGAGTTTTTTCTTAGTTGCAGCATCAATTTCTTCAATGGCGGCATTGATGGCTTGCACCGTCATATCAGAAAGCGTTTCTGTATCTTCTGGGTCAACCACTGCGGCGTTGAAATCAATGGAAACGACCTTCTTATCGCCTGTCAGGGTTGCAACAACCAAGTCCTGAACAGATTTCCCTACAAATTGAGTTGCAGCTAATTCTGCTTGGCTTTGCTCCATTTGCTTTTGCAATTTTTGAGCTTGCTTCATCATATTTTGCATATTCATCATAGCAATTACATTCCTTCCAACTTCTGAAATTTACAGTTCATTATACCATTTTTTAAACGCTTGGAAAAGCTTTAGTGAGGGAACGTATAAATTCTCACTGAAATATTATGAAATGAAATAATTTTTTCAACCCATCTATATAAGGTGAAATAATTCTTGCCTAAAATACTTACTAACTGGTATAAGAATTCTAAATAGTGAAATCAAGGAGAAATTATGTTAAAAAAGATAATATGTATAGTTCTTTCGACAATTCTTTTGGTAGGTTGTACCCTCGAATTCTGAAAACAAAAATTATGATAGTGAGTTCCTTACCTCGTTGTCAAAAGGGTTAGATAAAAGATAGAAGGATAATGATAAATATCCAGAGGAATCAGCTAAAAACTATAAATTATGGGTTAACGATGAATTAGACGAAATTAAAGATTATAAAGAGATTGGAAGATCAAGTCTTGAATTATTGGGGTAAAAGACTCTGATGAAAAGGAAAGTATAAATAGATCAGATAAAAAAATGCCCGACAGTGAAGATACAACAGAGACCAGTACTCCGACTGAAAAAGTTGATTTAGATAACTATTATAATTCTGTTCAAGCAGCCATCGATGAGATGAATAATAAAACTGGCGATACGCTCTCTATGGAAAGGACATCTATTACTCCTGGAATAAAAATTAACCTTTCCCATTAATTGCTTCTTATTCAGTATCTGAACAAAGAGCAATCATAAGTGCCCTAAACGAAACATTCTATAACGTAGCTAAAAATAATGGGGTGAATAGTCCGAGATTCTATTACTATATGTATAATAAGGAGATAGCGGCAAATCGTTATATAATGGATCCAAGTAGTGTTAAATTCAAGGACGTACCAAAAGATTAGCATAAATTGTTTATAACAAAACAAAAGAGGCGCTTAGGCCTCTACTTATTTTCTTCAAAAACACTGTCACTGTCCATTTACTGTCCAATATAATGTAACTCATCTATAAATTGTTGATTTTATCGAATGCAAAATCGCTTAAAATCAGTATTTTGATAAATAACAAGACTTTAAGAATATTAAATTAAGTCTTGCATAAATTATATAAATTAAAGATAGTAAGGAAATCATTTAGACAATACATGAATATTTTGAAAACGAAAGATTAATAATGGCCATTTACTGATAGAAGACCTTATGTCATTAAATTCGTTTAATGAAACTGACAGAACTTTTTTCTTAAATTAATTACTGAGCCAATCTCCCTTTTATCATTCAATTTGAATTTTTACTCTTAGTAAATCCATTCTGTCCTACAATCCTCTGCCGCAACTAACATTTTAGGATCCGGGCCAGCATCTGAAATAATCGTTTTCTAGGCCGACAGTTGGTTAATTTTATAAAATCCAGTGTGAAAGAATTTTGTTTGATCGACTAATAAAATCGTATTTTTAGCCCTTTCGAGTCAGTTTCAGCTTGATTCACCATATAAAAAAGCAAGACTAAATGAATCTCAAATAACATTCATTCAGTCTTGGTCTTCTGTTTTCAATTAAACTTTCCATCGCTATCATCTACAATCAACGATAGTCCAAGTCAAAAATTGTCTCAATAGAATATTATTTTAAAGGAGGGAGATCTTGGACTATCGCTAATAAACAAGAATGATAGAGGCTAGATTCCTAGCACTTCAATGACAAAACTCTTTTGATCAGCTTGCTTTGGTTCAACAAATGAAACATCTCGTTTTTGATCAAACTGGTCAGATTCCTCTAAAGAGGTAGATAGACCACTCCAAGGTTCCAAAGCTATGAATGGACCTTTATTGGTTGTAGACCATAGGATCAGATGAGGGAAATCCTTAAATTGCAACTGAATTCCCTTATCATGCTTTTTCGATTTCAAACGGATACTTCTTGAGGACAATTGATCAAGCGTTACCGCATCTTTTTCAAAAATCTTGAAGTCCAAATCTAGTGTTTTTTGACCTTGCAAGAACGGTGTACGATCTTGTACATCTAAAAGCCCTGTATCAGGAAATTGTTTTGGAACTGTACAAGTTTCCTCGTTTTCAAATTCCAAATAATAATCTTCATAAGCTTCATCCGCAAGAAGAGGGCAATTGAAACCAGGGTGTCCACCGATAAAGTAAGGCATCACTTCATCTGAAAGATTTTCAACAATGTATTCTGTTACAATTGATTTTTCTTTCAAAGTATACAAAATACTCAACTTAAAATGATAAGGATATTGCTCAAACATCTCTGGAGTATCTTCAATCGTAAACTTCACTTGGTGATCGTTTACAGGATGAGCCTGGAATGTTTTTTTACGGACCAATCCATGTCTTGGAAGCTGACCCACTTTTTGACCAAATAAGGCCTTATCGTCACGAACACTTCCGCAATTCGGGAATAAGACTGGCGCTTGGCCACTCCAATAAGTTGCATCCCCTTGCCAGAGGTATTCAACCCCGTCTTTATCCTTAATGGAAGAAAGGGCTCCACCGACCTCTTGGAATTGGACAGTTAAGTAATCATTTTTTAATTCAATCGTCACAATCAATTCCTTTCTTTTTGTTATTGAAAAGGGAAAAAATCTACATCGAAACAAACGATACAGACTTTTTCAAAACCATTTTATGGAAATCCTTGACCTTTTCTAGAGTATCTGATAACAAAATAGGATACGTTCAAGTGAGGTTATTCAATCACTTGAGTTTCAGCTAATTTCTTGTACCAATGTGCAGATTTCTTAGGATAACGTTCTTGTGTATCGAAATCAACGTAGAAGAGTCCGTAACGTTTTTCATAACCATTTGACCATGAGAAGACATCCATCAGGGACCAAATGAAGTAGCCCTTGACGTTTGCACCATCGGCAATCGCATCAGACAATACTTCCAAATGTTGTTTCACATAATCGATACGGCCATCATCATAAACAGTGTTGTCCACAAATTCATCTTTGTATCCAAGTCCGTTTTCAGTGATGTAGATCTTCTTGTAGTTTGGATAATCTTTCTTGACACGCATGATTTGATCATACAAACCTTGAGGGTAGATGATCCAGTCCCAGTCAGTACGAGGTACATAGTCAGGAGCT
>JAGZKI010000076.1 GCA_018365265.1 Streptococcus parasanguinis
TGATTTCATCAGCTTTTACAGCCCTACTCAACTGTGCGGAGGTGGGACGACGAAATCGAATTCTAACGAATTACCGATTTCTGTCCCACTCTCTTTTTTCTTATGAAACCGATTCGAGTTTCATTCTTTTCTGCGTATCTTCTACGACGTCTTTTAAAGTGGTTTGGGACATTTCTTTTTCCATAGCAGTCTGAATGTCCTCAAGCTTTCCATCTAAAACATTATGGATATTGTGGCCAATTGGGCAGGCTGGATTCGGATTGTCATGAAAACCAAATAATTGACCTGTCGAACCTAAGCATTCTACTGCTTGATAGATATCCAGCAGGCTGATCTCATCGGCTGCTTTTGCGAGCTCAGCTCCGCCTGTCCCACGCGCTACATGGATCAATCCTGCTTTCTTCAACTGAGACAAGGTCTTTCGAATAATAACAGGGTTCACGCCGACACTTCCTGCCAAAAAATCACTGGTTACTTTTGTTTTCTCTCCTTGTAGAGCAATCATGATCAAGACATGAGTCCCAATGGTAAAGCGACTCGAAATTTGCATAACTTCACTCCTTTCTACCCGTTTTTGAAGGTAGAGTCTATTGAACAACCGTCAAGGGACGACTTTCGTTATTCCTATTATACTCTTTTTAGTTGTAATGTCAATAGTTACACTATTGAAAGAAGTCCTCTAACCAAGCATCGATTTCTCGATCATGACCTTCTCTCTGCTCAATTTCATGAAGGAGCTCATGATTGTGGGTATGATGAATGCCATTGACCAAACTTTCATAATACACTTGGTAATAAGGAAGATGGAGATCTTTTGCGAGTTGCAGTTCTTTTTGGACATCATAGTCCACCCGTCTAAAATCGACATCTTTTAGCCCCATTTGATCAAATTCGAGAATGGCATACATGGCCCGAAGGTCCTTGCGAAGATTCTTTTCCAGAAAGAAAGGCTGACCGATCGAGCCAGGATTGATGATCAGTTCTCCGCCTGTCCCGTAACGGAAAAACTGCTGGTGAATGTGTCCGTAGACTGCAATATCACAAGACGGGTTTGTCACCAAGCGATCAAAATCCTTCTGCTCACCAATGTGAATCAATTCGCGACCCCAATTCTTATCAGGTAAGTGGTGGGTAATACCGATCTTTAAACCTGCGATTTCTCTATGGACCTGCATGGGCATTTCCTGCATGGCTTCAATTTCCTTGGGTGTGATTTCTTCCAGAATATATTGACACTGACGCATGAGGTAGCGATGACTGGGTCTGGTCTCATCCAACATCCCCCTCATGGCCCGCCAAAGACTATCTTCCCAGTTTCCAAGGACTTTGACCGTAATCGGTAGCTCCTCTAACAGATCCAAGAGGGCCCGTCTCCCTGTCCCAGGCATCAAACTATCACCTAAGAGCCAATACTCATCCACCTTGGCTTTTCGACTATCCTCTAGGACAGCTTCCAATGCTGTCGTATTTCCATGAATATCTGAAAGTAAAGCAATTTTAGTCATGATCTTCTCCTTTCTTCCATTATAACAGAGCCTCAAAAATCTTTCAGCCTGAAGCAACGATTTATAGGAAGTTCTTTTCTTTCTATTTCTTTGAGTTTCAAAGGATTTTTCACTAAAAAGGGCAAGAAAACCTCTAATTCTAATGGACAATTATAAATTTTATGCTATAATTAAAGTGAAATTGAATTATTTCTTAGAAAGAAGGCTCATTATGAGTTTACAACATATTGAAAGGAAATCTCTTCAAGAAATCAATCAGTCCATCAAGGTGCCAAAAGGAATCTCTTTTTGGAAAAACCTTCTTCTCTTTTCAGGACCAGGTGGTCTGGTGGCCGTTGGCTATATGGACCCTGGTAACTGGATTACCAGTGTGGTCGGCGGTGCCCAATATCGCTACCTTCTCTTATCGATCGTTCTCCTCTCTTCTTTGATTGCCATGCAATTGCAACAAATGGCTGGGAAATTAGGGATTGTTCATCGTAAGGATCTAGCTCAAACAACCGCTCATCACCTCTCTAAATGGCTTCGCTATACCTTATGGGTCGTTATTGAATTAGCCCTTATGGCTACAGACTTAGCCGAAGTTATCGGATCTGGGATCGCTCTCCACCTCCTTTTTGGATGGCCCTTGCTCTTTTCCATTCTGATCACCATTTTTGACGTCTTCCTCTTATTGGGATTGATGCACCTTGGTTTTCGGAAAATTGAAGCCATCGTTTTGACTCTGATCTTAACGATTCTAGTCATCTTTGCCTATCTGGTCTTTCTATCGAAACCAGATATCGGTGGGATCTTTTCCGGCTATCTACCTCAAAAAGAAGTACTAGGGATCGGGCTTCCAAAAGGAAATGAAGCCTTGACCTTGGCTCTTGGGATTATCGGAGCTACTGTCATGCCCCACAATCTCTACCTTCACTCATCCATCTCTCAAACCCGTCGAGTGGACTACAAGGACCAAGCTGATATCAAGCGTGCCGTACGCTTTATGACCTGGGACTCCAATATTGAGTTGGGCTTGGCCTTTGTCGTCAATTCTCTACTCCTCATCCTTGGGGCTGCTCTCTTCTTTGGACATGGTGATAAGATCGATGCCTTCTCCAGCATGTACAATGCTCTCAAGGACAACCAAATCGCAGGGGCAATTGCCAGTCCATTCTTGTCGACCCTCTTTGCCATAGCCTTGTTGGCTAGTGGTCAAAACTCGACCATTACGGGAACGTTGACCGGTCAAATCGTTATGGAAGGCTTCTTGAAATTCCGTCTACCGCAGTGGATGAGACGGCTTATAACCCGGATTTTCGCTCTTATTCCTGTGATTACTGTAGCTATTTTATTTGGAGATCAAGAGCATGTCTTGGATGACCTCTTGGTCTATTCCCAAGTCTTCCTATCGCTTGCCCTACCGTTCTCCATCTTTCCTCTGGTATACTTTACCTCTAATAAAGAAATCATGGGAGAACATGTCAACGCCAAATGGAATACCTTATTAGGCTATCTGGTCGCCATCGTCTTAACGGTCTTAAATTTCAATTTGATCTACACCACCTTTATCAAATAAAATCATGACCACCCGTCAAACGGGTGGTTTGTAGCAGGGCTATAAGCCCAGATAACTAGCCAGCGCCTAAAGACGCTGGCTTTCACTTTGTTCAAGC
>JAGZKI010000077.1 GCA_018365265.1 Streptococcus parasanguinis
ACTGGATCAAAATTTACCATTGCGAAAGCTTGTTCTGGAAAAGCTGGAGATGAAATGGTCTCCAGAGCAAATATCAGGATGGTTAAGGCGAACAAAACCACGTCAAAAAACGCTGCGAATATCACCTGAGACAATTTATAAAACGCTGTACTTTCGTAGCCGTGAAGCGCTACACCACCTGAATATACAGCATCTGCGACGGTCGCATAGCCTTCGCCATGGCAGGCGTCATACCCGCAAAGGCGAAAGAGGTACGATTAACATAGTGAACGGAACACCAATTCACGAACGTTCCCGAAATATCGATAACAGACGCTCTCTGGGGCATTGGGAGGGCGATTTAGTCTCAGGTACAAAAAACTCTCATATAGCCACACTTGTAGACCGAAAATCACGTTATACGATCATCCTTAGACTCAGGGGCAAAGATTCTGTCTCAGTAAATCAGGCTCTTACCGACAAATTCCTGAGTTTACCGTCAGAACTCAGAAAATCACTGACATGGGACAGAGGAATGGAACTGGCCAGACATCTAGAATTTACTATCAGCACCGGCGTTAAAGTTTACTTCTGCGATCCTCAGAGTCCTTGGCAGCGGGGAACAAATGAGAACACAAATGGGCTAATTCGGCAGTACTTTCCTAAAAAGACATGTCTTGCCCAATATACTCAACATGAACTAGATCTGGTTGCTGCTCAGCTAAACAACAGACCGAGAAAGACACTGAAGTTCAAAACACCGAAAGAGATAATTGAAAGGGGTGTTGCATTGACAGATTGAATCTACAGCGGCTTTTTTTAATATGTCCCGTTCGTCGGTAACCCGCTTCAGCTCTTTCTGAAGACGGCGGATCTCGGCCTGAGCATATGACTGTTCTTTATTAGTGGAAGAATCCGGACCGTAGTTCTTTATCCAGGCGTAAAGGCTGTGGGTGGTGATATCGAGACGCGTTGCAACGCTGGCAACAGAATAACCGCGATCAACAACCTGTTTGACTGCTTCAATTTTAAACTCTTCGGGATAACGCTTACCGCTCATGGGCACCTCTCTTTAAGTCATCTTAAATGACTCTGAGGTGTCTGTTAAACCCGTGGCGATTCAGTTGAAGAAATCAGCACTGAATAAAATTTTCAAAATTTTATTCATGATGCTTAAAAAAATTAATGCAGATGAATCATCGGGATAGAGTATTCTACATCAACTGCATTCTTAATTTTACGTCAAAATCAACCGTTGCACTAAAATAAATCATTACTAGAATAGCTATCCAGAAGAATCACCATGTATTCAGTGGCTGTCTTCAGTCTGACCCTCGGGCGCAGTTAAAATATTGGGAAAATAAATCAGGAGTGAAAATGCAGTGACAGAGACACGTTACACAACGTCTAAAAGCAAAAAAGCCCTGAATAATCAGAGCTTTATTACTGGATTGGAAATGACGGCCATCAAATCCAATTCAAAACACACCAAAGGCATTTCCTCAAGTGATGAAGATAATAGAAAACTATTCAATCTACGTCAACCGAATGCCTGCGGTAACAATCCCAAAGCCGTTATCGGAGGTACAATTATGTTGCCATTGCTCGACACGTTCATGAATGCCCCTCTTCTGAGTCAGGGGGCTACTATCCTGTTTCTTGGGCTTCTTATCCTTGCGCTCAAGAACCAGTGATCGCACTGAGCTGGCTTCGGCCAGCTTCTTTACTTGGATAGAATTACCTGAGTGTCCAACCCATTGCGGCGCAGGGATAAAGCTGTAAACTTTTACTGATGAACAAAGTAGCCCGTTGGGCATAAGACAACATGGAGCAAACCTTGGCTAAGGTAACCAGAATTCAGGCCGGAAGATACGCAGTCGATGATGGGCGTTGCATTATAAAAAATAACTCTGGGTGGCTTATTGTCGATGCTAATGGCGCTCATGATTTTGGACCTGTCCCCACATTAGCAGCAGCTAAGGAATATGTTGAGTCTGGTACTGTTCCGCTAAGGCAGCACAATTTCTCTACATCTCATGATCGAAGACAAAGTAAAAAAGAATTTAATGCGTATTTGGCATCTGAAGCTAAAAATGGCAATCCAATGCCAGCCATTCTTTGGATAATTGTCCTTTGCATCATCTGCGGCATTGTAGTTGCAGTTCGAGGTTATTAATCTTGGACAGAAAATGCTGTATGTCCAGTCTGTGCTGGAATTATACTGGCAACCATGATCATCACAGGAAGAACGAGTAACAGATGGCAACTGCGTGGGTGGATGTGGCTGATAATGCCGTAAAAATAGGTTTGGGTTCATTGTTGACTATTTTAGGGGGTGGTTGACTCTTAAGCTAACACAAAAGCACGAATTAAAAAAAGAAGCGGCAGTACAGGGATTAAAAGATAAAGAAATAAAAACCAAACGATATGTTGAGTTGACCTGCCCCCAGAGTTAGATACAACCTTCAGTTAGTAATGTCGGTTGGTTTTTCTTCATATTTCCCGTTTCGCCAGCCCGCTGCAAATTCAGCCGGCGTCAGGTAATTCAGTCATGAATGTGGTCGACACTCGTTATAATCCAGTCGCAAGTCATTAATGATCTTCCTGGCGTGAACAATATCGCTGAACCAGTGCTCATTCAGGCATTCATCACGAAAGCGTCCGTTAAAACTTTCAATAAATCCGTTCTGCGTTGGCCTGTCCGGCTGGATAAGCGGCAGCTCCACCCCATGCTCATAAGCCCACTGGTCAAGTGCTCTGCAGGTAAACTCCGGCCCCTGGTCAGTTCTTATCGTAGCCGGATAGCCGCGAAACAGTGCAATGCTGTCCAGAATTCGCATGACCTGCACGCCTGAAATCCCGAAGGCAACAGTGACCGTCAGGCATTCCTTTGTGAAATCATCCACGCAGGTCAGGCACTTGATCCTGCGACCTGTGGCCAGTGCGTCCATGACGAAATCCATTGACCAGGTCAGATTGGGCGCCATCGGGCAGAGCAGCGGCAGACGTTCTGTTGCCAGCCC
>JAGZKI010000078.1 GCA_018365265.1 Streptococcus parasanguinis
ACACTTCACTTGATTCAAACAAGGTGGGTACATTTCTATTCCCACAAACTCCTTGTCAATGGAAACAAACACGTACCCACAGGGTAAATGGAAATAGAAACTGATAATTTCTAGCTATCACTTCTACTCATTCCAAAAATTTTCTCACTCTGATACTTACCCACCATAAAGCAAAAAGCCTTGCAATCAAGGCTTTCATTATCCCTTTCGTTCAAAGGTTTCTAAGCTTTTACGAGCAGAGCGACACACTCAGCGGTTCGCTATCTCCGTTCTGTCTGCGTGCTAGCACTTGTCAATCACGGACAGCTATCGCATGGGCGGAAGTAAATGCTAATCTTCGTCGTTTTACTCCTTGACTAGCAAACTTACCGCCTCAACATGCGCAGTCATTGGAAACATATCCACATCCTTAGCATTTCCCGTCTTCGAAATAAGTAAGTGTCTTAAACAGTTTAATATTCAGTTAGACAAACTGGGATTTAGAAAGATCTCCGCAAATAAACCATGTCTACCAACTGAATGCCACCTTCATATATTGGATGGTCATAATTGTCTGTAAAGAAGTTCGGGGCGATATGTGATCGCACAAACCCACACTTTTCATAAAACGGAATCGTCATTGGACTATCGCCCGTTCCTACCTGCAGAGTAGAATACTCTTCTCTGTATTTCGTGATAATAAAATCAATCATGGCTTTCGCGTAACCTTTGCCTTGATATTCCGGCACTGTCGCAATATTCTTAATTTCAAGTACGCCATTTCCCACATCGATTACAACACACTCACATTTAATACCATTATCATCAAGTACATACATTTTACCCTTATCAATATAACGGTCTATCATATCCTCCTGCTCATCTGCCAATAATAGCAACTCAATATAATTTTTCCTGTTTTCCATAACCTCTAGTATTTCCATCAACAACCCACTTCTTAAAATATTTATTGTTATTATTGTTTCGCAAATAATTTATAAACTCGATTTTAGCATCCCACGGGTTCAATGATTTGTAATCAAATCCAATGATTTCAAAGCTGTCATCAAAAATTGTTTATAGTGATTAGCTTCTTCTGCATTACCACCCTTACCATGAACATATATAACGGCATTTTTCATTCAAATCCTCTCCACAAATTCGAATTTGATTATTTCTTTTTCTTCGGTTTTGGTGCAGGTAACTCATCATAAATTGAATTGAATAAGCCGGTTAAAAATTCTTTGTTGTCAACATCATCTACCAATAGCATTTCCTTTGCTCCATCATACGGCAACTCATATTTTGCATTTGGCATATATGCTATTGCAGATTTAACAGGCTTCACTAAAAACCTATCATCATAAATCCCACCAACAATTTTCCCGCGATAATAAATAATATATTCACCCATCATTGCTTTATATGTTATTTCTTCCAACTCAGATAGTTGTTCTAAAATGAAATCTAAATACTCTTTACTTGAAGCCATAATCTATACCTCCAAAATTTGCATTTGTCTACACCGTTTTAATACTTATATTAGATTAATATGTTGGGCATTCCTTTTGCACTAGCACGCAGCTAATCACACTTCACCTTACTCGTTTTCTTGGGTGTACAATTCATGGGCCGAACATCTATTTCTACTTCGCTGATGCCTCAGCTCTCACAAGCAATGCCACACACTCAACGTGTGGTAATATTCTGCTTTTATACTAATAAACAAAAGGCAATGAAAATCATTTTAAAATGATACTGTAGAATGGAAAGATTATCACCACTTCCAAAAGAAACGACATCCATTCTATAATTTAAATTCCTTTTCTTTACTAATTCTATTACTAGCCAATATAGTATAAATTAAATGACCAATAAAATTGAAGATAAAATAACATAGCAGCCATTCCTACAACTTACTACTTTTCATATGATAATTTACAAATGTCTTTCCAGCCACTCGATCTTTTTAAAATCCTTATTGTTATTGTGATCATTTCGATAGGAGTCTTTAGAAGAAGCTTTGTAAATACTTAGATACTGCTCCAGACTTGGAAGACGAAAAGTGATGCCTTCAATGTGAATAAGCTCTATATCCGATTCCGAAACTCCTGCAAAATCAAGTAAGGAATCGATACTTCCAAATTCAACACTCTCTCTATCCTTTTGGAATTCATGCTCATGAATATCTATTAAGACGTAGCCTAAGTCTTTCATCACTTTCATTATCTTGTCCCAGTCATAAATTCTGAGATGGTCAGGTGCTTCCCAACCTCTAGGGTCACCAGGTACATGAATGTCAATGTCAGACGGCCCCCAATTTTCTTTCGTTCTAAACTCCAATCCCAAAGAACCCATCAGTGTCGGTGTAATTCCGACTCGATTTAAATGGAAACAAATGGTTTTAAATTCTTCAAATAAGAGACTCATGTTTACTCTAAACCTTTCATCTAAATGTTCGTCTACACTTTAGTTACCTAAATCAAGATTTAGATAATGTAAACTAGTCAATTTTCTCTATGATATTTCCAAGTTTATCCAATATAAGACATGAAGGATCATTTAGTGGAATTATGGGAACATCAACAAGTTCTTCAGCTCTATCCTTATTAGCTTTATCATTCCAGGAATCATAATGGACACTAATTAAAAACTGACTAAAGACTCCTAATCCATTTTTTATCTTTATCTGATGATCTGTATTATCATTAGGTGAAACATAGACTTTTTCTCCTAATAATAGGGCTCCTGCAGAAAATCCCATAACTTTCGCCCCTTTATTCAGCATACGATCGATATA
>JAGZKI010000079.1 GCA_018365265.1 Streptococcus parasanguinis
TACGCTGATTTCATCAGCTTTTACAGCCCTACTCAACTGTGCGGAGGTGGGACGACGAAATCGAATTCTAACGAATGACCGATTTCTGTCCCACTCTCTCTTCTATTATTCCTTCCAAAAGGTCAGACTCTGGGTAAATCGGTAGTTTGAACTCTTGGTAGACACTGTCGTTTTGGGGTATTTTTCCAGTAATTGTTGGATCTTGTACAAGCCAAGACCGCGGCCATCTCCTTTACTTGAGTAGTCCTTTTCAAAAATTCTCGCCAGATCTATTTTTTCAGCTTTTGTACTATTTTCAACTATTAAGATGAGGGAGTTTTCCTCCTGAAGCATGGCAAGAGTCAGCTGTGGGTTATCTGATTCAAGACTCGCTTCGATAGCATTGTCACAAAGGATAGATAAGAAGGTGATGAAATCTAAAACCTCGATGAATAAATCACGCACAGGTTCATCGATCTCGACAGAGATCCCAATCCCTTTATTTTGAGCTTCCAACAATTTTGCGGACAGAACACTTTTTACAGCTGGATTTTCGATGTGACTGAGTTTGGCAATATCAAACTTGCTATCGTAAAATTGTTGGCCACTCTCTCGAAGAACGTTCTCATAGACTTCCCTGACCCCCTTGAGATCTTCATGCTCAATACTTAACTTGAGACTGGTTAAAATATTCAGGTAATCATGACGAAAGGCACGAATCTCCCCATAGAGCATTTCGACGTGTTGGCTATAGGTGGCTAACTCCTGCAGTTGCCTATCTTTTTGCTCTAGAATCTCTTGTTTCAATCGTTCTTTGGACACTGCATTGAAATACAAGAGCATCATAAAAAATAAGATCAAATAAATACTATTTAAATGTTCCCGTAAAGCATCTGCATGCGGAATAGCATCCTCAAAAACCACCAGACCTACAACACTGACTAAATACACAAACATAGAAAGATCCATTGGGAGTAAGAAACGATTAAAATACTGCCGTTGAAACCCTACTTTTAAATCTGTAAAATCTAGTTTTAACAATCTAGTGAGCCCTAAATAGACAGGAAAGACCAGCAATTCAAGTAGAGCATCATACCAGCTGACAGATGCCTCATGAACAAGTACAATCCCTAGCATTGGAAAGACATAAAAGGCTAAGAGACGCCCAATGAGACTCTCCATGACAACCGGGTAGAGCCCATAAAAAATGTTCAAGAGGTGTCGTATGTTACGATTTCGATAGAAACTATAGGCAATAAATACTAAGAAATAGCCAAAAAAGCCTACCGGTGGCACAAGGGTAAAGACGACTGCAAAGAAGAAAGGGCACAAAAAGAGCCAGCGCCAAGCGAACTCTTGTCTACTGATATGACGATAGATCAGCATGCTGACGAAGAACTTTAGGTAAGACATTAGAATATCTAACAGCAATTCCTTCTCCCTTCTATTTTTTCAAAGCTTCCAGTAAGCCTCTATACTTGGTCCGTGAGATCAAGCAATTGTCCCCATTTTCAAAAAAAGCTTTCTTGGCTTCCTTATCAATCTTCGTAATATTTTGTGGATTCACCACAAAGGAGCGGTGGCACCGATACAAGCGGGGATCTGCTTTTTCGATATCGGCAATACTAGCGTAAAATTCCAAGCGCTCATCCTGGGTGTGTAAAATGACCTTGTGAATAGTTGGAGACGTTTCAACATACAAAATCTTATTAAAGGGAACTTGTACACGCGCCATCGCACTCTCAAATGTAAAAGCATCTTGTGCAATCGTGGTCCCAGCTTGCTCCAAGGTATAATCGATGGGTGAGCTGATTCTCTCTCTGAACTCTTCCTCACCCAGCGTTTTATCGATAAAATCCAAGGCGGCTACTTTGTACTGAAAGGTAATGGGCATGAATTCAGAGTGAGTGGTGACAAAGACAATGGTCGCATGGGGGTCTTTCTTACGAATCTCTTTTGCAATCTCCAGACCTTTTTTCTCCTCACCTTTAATCTCGATATCTAAAAAGAATAGGTGATGGGCGCCTCTCTCTGTGATAGCATCTAGCAACTGGCTTGATTTCCCAAACACTTCTGGCGCTTTGCATTGCAAGGACTTCTGAGCGATAAGTTCCTGCAAGACCGATTCGATTCGTGATTGCTGGATCCACTCATCTTCTAACACAAAAATCTTCAACAAAGTCTTCACTCCTTCCCCTCGACGAATATGTTCTATTTTACCATAAATAATAGCTGCTGAGCCACTCTTTCAAAGTAGACTCAAAAGGCATTCTATCTTTTTCTCCTTAACAAAAAAACTCTCCCGGAGGAATCCGGAAGAGCTTGCGCAAGGGGAATTTGAAAAATATTTTTTAATATGAAAAAGGTCGATAAAATCTATGCTATGTTCAAACTCTCATTTTACTAACAGCGATATTACGATCAAGTTTTATTGTCAATAGACATGTATGTGGGAAGTTCTCCCCTTGCAACAATGTAGACCTGTGATCTACTCTTAATAGTATACACTAGAATTATTACAAAATCAGTTAATTTGTATTGCAATTTGTTGGCAAATATCCCTCTGCCTGAAAACACAACAAACGCTTGATTCCCAAGCATCTACGCAAGTCCTCTTTAACTAGTATTTATCATTTCTGTTACAAAATTTAAAATAAAAATATTATTCCATAACACATGAAAATTCCAAAGCACGATAAAAAGAGGCTGGGACAAAAGTCCTAGCCTCTCAATTATTTTTGGATTGTCGAGCAAGACGCAGTGGTTGAGTGGGCTCTACTACGCTGATTTCATCAG
>JAGZKI010000002.1 GCA_018365265.1 Streptococcus parasanguinis
CTGATTTCATCAGCTTTTACAGCCCTACTCAACTGTGCGGAGGTGGGACGACGAAATCGAATTCTAACGAATTACCGATTTCTGTCCCACTCTCTTTTTATTTACTAAAGAAGAAGGGTGGGGTGAATTCTTTTAATTTTTCAAAGCAATCCAAAGCTCCTTGGTTGTCTTCGCAGATGACTAAACAGACATCGTCTCCACAGATGGTGGCTACGATTTGATCCAGTTCCAGTGCATCTAAGATCGCACCAAAGGATTGGGCAAGGCCTGGAAGAGTTTTTACAACAACCTGGTTTTGAACGGGCCGCAACATGACTAAGGCATCTTCCATATACATCCGCAGGCGCTTTTCCCAACGGGAAGGAGCGATGGTGTTCATGGCATAGTAGGAACTATCCCCCTCGTTAATTTTTACTAGATTCAAGGATTTGACATCCCGTGAAAGGGTGGACTGGGTAACGAGAACACCATTGGCTTCTAAGGCTTCCTGGAGTTCTTGTTGGGTATGAATCCTACGCTCAGAAATGATCGAGCGGATCAAGCGATGGCGGCTTTCAATTTTATTCATGAGAGACTCCTTTACTTGATGAACATAGCATCCCCAAAGCTGAAGAAGCGGTAGCGTTCTTGAATCGCATGGTGGTAGGCTTCGAGGGTTAATTCGCGGCCAGCAAAGGCAGAAACCAACATGACCAGAGTTGATTTTGGAAGGTGGAAGTTGGTTGAAAAGGCGTCGACGACTTTCCATTCATAACCTGGTTTGATAAAGATATTGGTCCAACCTGAATCGGCTTGGATGTCTCCATCAAATTTATTGCCAATTGTTTCAAGGGTTCGAATAGAAGTCGTTCCAACAGCTACGATGCGTTTTCCTGCAGATTTTACCTGACGAAGGGTAGCAGCAGCCTCTTCAGAAAGTTGGTAAAATTCAGAGTGCATCTCATGGTCTTCAAGATTGTCCACGGATACTGGACGGAAGGTTCCCAGGCCCACATGAAGGGTCAAATAGACCAGGTGAACCCCTTTTGCTTCAATCTTTTGGAGCAATTCTTTGGTGAAATGAAGACCTGCCGTTGGAGCTGCTGCAGAACCATTTTCTTTGGCGTAAACGGTTTGGTAGCGCTCGCGGTCAGCAAGTTTTTCGTGAATATAGGGAGGAAGTGGCATTTCACCAAGGCTTTCTAGAACTTCTAAAAAGATCCCTTGGTAGTGGAAGCGAACGATACGGCCTCCGTGCTCTAATTCTTCCTCAACGGTTGCGGTCAAACGACCATCTCCGAAGCTGACTGTGGCCCCTACCTTTAAGCGTTTTGCAGGTTTTGCTAAGACTTCCCAACAGTCATCTTGCGTATTTTTAAGGAGAAGGAATTCGACGTGACCACCTGTTTCTAGTTTGACTCCATGAAGGCGGGCTGGTAGAACGCGCGTATTGTTCATGACAAGAGCATCTCCTGGCTCCAATTCATCCAAAATTGCATCAAAATGACGGTCTTGGAATTGCCCTGTTTTTCGATCGAGGATCAAGAGTTTAGAGGCATCTCGTTTTTCAAGAGGGGTTTGAGCAATCAGTTCTTCAGGCAAATCAAAGTCAAAGTCGTTAGTATTCATTTGCGCTCCTTTTATAATAAATTTGTGAGTAGATAGATGGTAGTCCCGACAGCTAAGAGCATCAGGCTGATTCCCATCAAAAAGATCAGGACCTTGAGAATCTTTCTTTGATGAATCAAGAAAGATAAGAGAAAGACAAGGAGTCCGATCAAAAAAATGATGAATAATAGTGATACAATCATACCTTTCATTATATCACGAATCGACTTGAAAAAGAAAAAAATGCCAGAAAAAGATAGCGGTTTCACTTGACAAAAATTGGTCTATACCATATAATAAAAGCATAGAGAAATAGGAGGTCTATCCAATGAAAATTATTGAAGTAAAGGACCAAATTGAGGGTGGAAAAGTTGCCTTTGATATATTGAAAGAAACTTTAAAGGAAGGTGCTCAAACCTTAGGTCTTGCGACTGGAAGCAGTCCCCTTGAGTTTTATAAACAAATTCGTGAAAGTGATTTGGATCTGTCTAATCTAATCAGTGTGAACTTAGATGAATACGTAGGGTTGACGGGAGATGATCCTCAATCTTATCGGTATTTCATGGAGAAAAACCTCTTTGATGCCAAACCATTCAAAGAAAGTTATCTCCCATCAGGTGTAGAAGAATCTGCCGATCAAGAAGTGATCCGTTATAACAAAATACTCGAAGACCATCCAGTGGACCTTCAAATCTTGGGAATCGGACGCAATGGGCATATCGGTTTTAATGAGCCAGGGACATCCTTTAATAGTCAGACCCACTTAGTTCAGTTGGATGTCTCTACGATTGAAGCCAATTCTCGTTTCTTTGATAAGATCGAAGATGTACCAACCCAAGCCATTTCGATGGGGATTGCCAATATCTTAGCAGCTAAATCAATTGTCTTGTTTGCCTATGGGGAATCGAAAGCCCAAGCAATCAAAGGTACAGTAGAGGGTGAAAGGACAGAAAAAGTGCCAGCTAGTGCCCTTCAAGGACATCCAAATGTGACCATTATTGCGGATAAGGAAGCTTTGAGCTTGTTAAGTCGATAAAAAACAGGACCTATCGCCGATTTATTCAGGCCAGATAGGTTTTTTTCTGCTTCAAAGTATGGTACAATACAAGTAATTATCTGCTGTGATTAGCTCTTTTCATCTACTGGGAGACAAGAGGAAAGGGCATGAGGGCTAGAAGCTTGTTTTAGCCTCCAGCGGATTAGTCTGTTATAAAGGAAAAGTCTATGATAAAAAAATATTTGATCCATATTTGCCTCCTTCTGAGTCTTTTATGCCAGCCAATTCTAGCGAGTGCGGATGAATTGGTGGATATGGCGCAAAAGATGTATCCAAATGACAATGTCCAAGCCATTAACCGTCCACATTCTTCGCTTATTATTGACGGAAATACGGGCAATGTTCTTTGGAAAGACAATATCGATGAAGTCAGAGATCCTGCCAGCATGAGTAAGCTCATGACGCTCTATCTCTTGTTTGAAGATATGGCAAATGGCAAGATCAGTAAGGATACAGTGATCAAGGCGACCGCTTCAGACCAAGCGATCGGAAAGATCTATGAGATCTCCAACAATAATATTGTTGCTGGGGTAGACTACACAATTCCTGAGTTGATTACCATGACAGTGGTTCCATCCTCAAATGTATCGACCCTCATGTTGGCCAATCTTATGTCCAACAATGATCCAGATGCCTTTATCGAGCGCATGAATGCCAAGGCTAAGGAATTAGGGATGACCAACACGGTCTGGAATAACCCGAGTGGGGCGGCCATCTCCACCTTGCAAGGCTACTATCAGGTAAACAATTATCCAAACGATGCGGCCAATCAGACAACTGCGCGTGATTTAGGGATTTTGGTCTATCATTTTATCAATCAATACCCAGATATTTTAAACTATACCAATCAAGCACAAGTCACGGTCAAAAAAGGGACTCCATATGAGGAAACCTTTGATACCTACAATTATTCATTGCCAGGAGCCAAGTATGCCTTGAAAGGTGTGGATGGTTTAAAAACTGGTTCAAGTCCTCGTGGAGCTTTCAACTATATCGCGACCATCAAACGGGGCAATCAGCGCTTAATTGCTGTCATTATGGGCGTAGGAGATTGGGCAGACCAAGATGGGGAATATTACCGCCATCCGTTTGGCAATGCTTTGATCGAAAAAGCTTATAAAGATTTTGGCTATAAAAAATTGTTAGATGCAGGTGTCCAGAAGATTGACGGCAAGACCTATACACTCGAAAAGCCCTTCTATGCAACGGTCAAAAAAGGTGCTAAAGAACCGACCCTTGCGGTAAAAGATGGTTATCTGACAGTAGATAATGATCTCTACACGTTGTCTGAAGGTATCCGAGATGATATGAAGGTGGAAGAAGGAGCCAAGCCAGAGCTTGTCAAAGAAACAGCAAGTGGGAAAAAGACAACGGCTAAGCACAGTAAATGGCTATCGCTAGATCACTTCCTGATCTTGATTCCCATTCTTATTCTTGTCATCATTCTCTCGATTGAAAAACAAAGTCGTGAGAGACGCAAAAAAGATGCTCAAAAGCGCTATAATAAAGAATAAAATAAAACCTAACTGATTGTCAGTTGGGTTTTGTCATTGTCTCATTCCGATATTTTTAGAAAGGATTCATATGAAAAAATTCCGAAATTCTTATGCAGCGTATATGCTGCTCTATAGTTTTTATTTTATGTCCACATCTCTCTTTACGACCCTCATTTCCGTCTATTTGATGGGAAAGCACTATAGTGCAACCCAAGTGTCGACCTTGGTATCGGTTGCTTTTTTCTTATCCATGGTAGCCCAACCCTTCTTTGGTTATATCAATGAGCGATTTGGAATCGTAAAAATGACGACCCTCAGTCTGAGTGTGATCATTGGTGGTGTCTTCGGTTTTCTTTGGGCCCCCAATCTCTTTTGGCTGACCGTTTTTTACGGAATTGTTCTAGTCTGTTTGAATGGGACAGCTCCCATGATGGAAGTTTTTGCAACGCAAAGTCCATACGCTTTTGGGAAGATTCGCGTTTGGGGAACCATTGGCTACTCGGTCGGTGTTCAAATAGCCGGCTGGGTCTATCATCAGTTTAGCCCCCAAGCTGTCTATTATACGGTTTTGATCACCATTGTACTCAGCATTTTCTGTCTAAGTGCCGTTCGGATGAAGACAAGAGAGAAAAAAGAAGAAAAGGTTAAAGAGCCAGTTTCTATTCGTCCCCTTCTTCACAATGGACCTTACCTCTTCTTTATCATTTTGATTGGCTTGGCTTCAGGGGTTGGAAATATTGGTCATACCTATATTCCTGAGCTACTCATGGATAGTGGTCTACCAGTTCATATTGCCTCAACAGTTGTGGCTATCTCCGTCGTAGTGGAAGCTCCCTTGATCTTTTTCTCTGATCGATTCATGGACCACTGGCCTTTACGGGTTTTGATCGCTCTTCCAATCGGGATTATTTTTGCTCAATATGTTGTCTACGCTCTTCCAAGTCCTGTCTTCTTAAAAGTGCTTTTGACTCTTTTAGCCAAGCATACAACAGGGATGGTTTTGATTATGGTCTCCTTACGGTTTATTGCCCAACAGGTGAATGGCAAAGACTTGGTTCTTGCCATGGCTATTGTCCAAGGAGCTCGTTATTTAGGAACCATTCTTTTACAACCTCTCGCAGCCCTCTGTATTGAAAGAGGTGGTTACCAAGTCATGAGTTTCTTTTTAGCAGGGGTTGTAGGGATCGTCTTTTTGCTGAGCTTTGCCTTAAAAATGCCCCAAGGGAAGGCTCACGGCCTTTTTGGTGGCAAAGTAGACTAATGAAATTGTTACAATTGTATGACTAATCATCGAGGAGTTGGACAGAAACACTGATTTCACAGTGTTTTGTCCAACTTTTTTGCTAATATTAAGAACTAGTGATTAATTTGACGGTCAAAGTATTCGATGGTAGAATGAGGTAAAATAAATATAAAGGAGACCATTTTATGAAAAAAATGATCTTATCGACAGCTGCTCTTTTGACGATCTTTTCCCTAGCTGCTTGTTCAAACAAACAAGACACAAAGAAGGAAACTTCAAACAGTCAATCAACGACTAAAGTGACGAGCAAATCTGCCAACACTTCAAAAAGTAAGGATAATTCAACAGATTCAGAAGATACGTCATCTTCTAGCCTCTTAACAGATGCTGAAATCAACAAGGCTAAGACAGTTGGAGACTTCAAAAAGTTGTTTGCAAAATTAATAGATCAATCTGTTTCTATTACTGAAGAAGCAGGCACTTCTGTGACAGGTTCTGCAAAAGAACAATACGATGCAATGATTAGTACCTTAAAGCAAGGATTAGAAAACCAAAAAGATATCTTTAATGAAGGCTTGGAAAGCATCGGTTCAGATAGTACAGTCGTTCCTAAAGAAGACCGTGAAGCTTTGATCGAAATCTTGAAAGATGCTCGTGAAGAGTTGGAAAGTACTCGTAAAGAAATGAAAGATATGCAGAAAGAATTGAGTAAATCTCCTGTTGCTGATGATTCTAGTGATGATTCAGATTCAGATTCTGAAGAATAAAAGGAAGAAAAGGTTGGAATTTCCAGCCTTTTTCCTATTTTTTTTTCGAATGATATAGATGAGGAGGTGGGCCTATGTTTATTGCCATGGATAACAATCAAAAGCGGTGGAACTGTATGGAAGAGATCCCAGCTGTGACAGAAGGGCCCTTCTATTGTCTAGCATGTCATAGTCCAGTGCGTCTAAAAAATGGCACGGTAATGCGGGCTCATTTTGCTCATGTAGAATTACAGCATTGTCCCTATCATCACGAAGCGGAGAGTTTTGAACATCTGGAATTGAAAGCCAGTCTTTATGACTGGGCCTCTAAGGAGTCTAATACAGAAGTAGAAAGTTATTTAGCAGATTTTCAACAAATTGCCGATCTTTTGGTAGTAGACAAGAACTTAGCTTTGGAAGTGCAGTGTAGCTCCCTATCTTTAGAACGTTTGAAGGAGAGAAGCGATGCTTATCGATCCCATGGTTACCAGGTCTATTGGTTACTTGGTAAAAAGTTGTGGCTCAAGGAAAGACTGACAAAGCTACAGGCTGGTTTTCTTTATTTTAGTCAGAATCGCGGGTTCCATCTTTGGGAATTGGATCTGACAAAGAAAGAGCTACGCTTGCAATACCTCATCCATGAGGATTTACGAGGGCGATTGCATTATCAAACAGAAATTTTCCCTTTTGGTCAAAGGTCTTTACTGGAAGTTTTACGGACCCCTTATCTTTCGCAACCCATGCAGCAAATGGCAGTCGAGCTTGATCGTACATTTTTAACCTATATACAGCAGCAACTCTTTTATCGTCATCCAAAGTGGCTGAAGCTTCAGGAAGAACTCTATTTGCAGGGAAACCATCTGATGGAACTGGGGCTGGATTTCTTTTATCCTCTTTGTCGTCCGATCCTTTCACAGAACTTGCTCCAAATTAAAGAGGATGTAGAAGGTTACTACCAGCAATTTATGACCTATTATCAGTCGCAAGGGATCCAACCCGTTCAGATCCTTTATCCCCCACGTTTTTATGCTCAACAGAAAAGCTAACTTTCTAAGATAGAAAACCTCCCGAAATGTTCATTTTTATGCTAAAATAGTACCATTGGAGGATTAATCGAAATGGTAAAACAACGTAATGAAATTGATGAAAAATACCAATGGGATTTGTCGACAATTTTTGCGACAGATCAAGCTTGGGAAGAAGAAGCAGCAAGCTTAGCTACAGATATTAAAGCAGCAAGCCACTATGCTGGCCATTTGTTGGATTCAGCGCAAACACTGTTGGATGCAACCAATGCATATTTGGAATTGAGTCGTCGTTTAGAAAAGGTCTACGTCTATGCCCATATGAAAAATGACCAAGACACACGAGTGGCTAAATACCAAGAGTACCAATCAAAAGGGATGTCTCTTTATAGCTTGTTAGGTGAAACCTTTGCATTCTATGAGCCTGAATTCATGGCCATTACGGATGAGCAATACAAGACCTTTGTGAGTGAAGTTCCAGCCTTGGAACAATATGGTCATTATTTTGATCGTTTGCTAGAGAAAAAAGAACATGTCTTGTCTCAAAAAGAAGAGGAATTACTTGCAGGAGCTGGTGAGATCTTTGCGGCTGGGGGTGAAACCTTTGAAATCTTGGACAATGCAGATATTGTTTTCCCAACTGTGCATGATGACAAGGGCGAAGAGGTTCAATTAACCCATGGAAACTATATTTCTTTGGTAGAATCAAAAGATCGTGCCGTTCGTAAAGAAGCTTACGAAGGCCTCTACAAGGTTTATGAACAGTACCAACATACCTATGCTAAAACCTTGCAAACCAATGTGAAAGTTCACAACTTTAATGCCAAAGTTCGCAAATTCTCATCTGCCCGTGAAGCGGCCCTTTCTGAAAACTTTGTACCAGAAAGTGTTTATGATAGCTTGGTGGCAGCGGTCAACAAACACTTGCCACTCTTGCAACGCTATGTGCAATTGCGTTCAAAAATTCTAGGAATCTCAGACTTGAAGATGTACGATATGTATACGCCATTATCCGATACAGACTACAAGTTTACCTATGAAGAATCGTTGGCCAAAGCAGAAGAAGTCTTGGCTGTTTTGGGTGAGGAGTACCTTTCTCGTGTGAAACGTGCCTTTAGCGAACGGTGGATTGATGTGCATGTCAACCAAGGAAAACGCTCAGGTGCCTATTCAGGTGGTTCTTATGATACCAATGCCTTCATGTTGTTGAACTGGCAAGATACATTGGATAATCTCTTCACCTTGGTCCATGAAACTGGTCACAGTATGCATTCTAGCTATACCCGTGAAACCCAGCCTTATGTCTATGGGGACTATTCCATCTTCCTTGCCGAAATCGCCTCTACAACCAATGAAAATATCCTGACCGAACGTCTGTTAGAAGAAGTAGAAGACGATGCAACTCGTTTTGCTATTTTGAATCACTTCTTGGATGGCTTCCGTGGAACCGTCTTCCGTCAAACGCAGTTTGCTGAATTTGAGCATGCCATCCATAAAGCAGACCAAGAAGGTACCGTTTTGACTAGTGAGTTCTTGAACAACCTTTATGCAGAGCTCAATGAAAAATACTATGGTCTTTCAAAAGAAGACAACCCTGAGATCCAATATGAATGGGCTCGGATTCCTCACTTCTACTATAACTACTATGTCTTCCAATATTCAACAGGTTTTGCAGCAGCTTCAGCCTTAGCTGAAAAGATTGTTCATGGAACACAAGAAGATCGTGATAAATATATCGACTACTTGAAAGCTGGAAATTCTGATTATCCACTCAATGTCATCCGCAAAGCAGGTGTGGATATGGAAAAAGAAGACTACTTGGACGCAGCCTTTGCGGTCTTCGAACGTCGGTTGAATGAATTTGAAGCCCTAGTAGAAAAATTAGGACTCGCATAAGATGGTAGAGTCTTATAGTAAAAATGCCAACCACAATATGCGCCGGCCAGTGGTTAAAGACGAGATCGTTGACTTTATGCGCACGCGTCAAAAACCGGTAGCAGGTGCCTTGGAGGAGTTAGAAGCATTCGCCCGCAAGGAAAATATTCCGATTATTCCGCATGAAACGGTAGCTTACTTTAGACTACTCCTGCAAGCCCTACAACCAAAGAAAATCCTGGAAATTGGGACAGCAATTGGATTTTCAGCGCTCTTAATGGCTGAAAATGCTCCCGATGCACAAATTACCACTATTGATCGGAATGAAGAGATGATTGGCTTTGCCAAGGAAAATCTGGCTAAATACGATCAGAGAAAACAAATCACCTTGCTTGAAGGAGATGCAGTAGATGTCTTGCAGGATTTAACAGAGACCTATGACTTTGTCTTTATGGACTCTGCTAAGTCTAAGTACATCGTCTTTTTGCCACGAATTCTCGAACTCTTAGAGGTTGGGGGAGTCGTGGTATTGGATGATATTTTCCAAGGAGGAGATGTTGCCAAGGACATCATGGAAGTGCGTCGTGGGCAACGAACCATTTACCGGGGGCTTCAGAACCTCTTTCATGCGACTCTCAATCATCCAGATTTGACCGCTAGTTTGGTGCCACTTGGAGATGGTATTTTGATGATTCGGAAAAATACAGAGACTGTAACCTTGCCAGATCCTAGCTCTTTTTAGGTAAATTTAAGGTATTCTCTCTAATTTGTGGTAAAATAGAAGAAGTTTAAAAAGGAACGGAGAATAATTTTCATGAAGAAAAAACTTGTAGCAGGTGCTGTGACCTTGCTATCAGTCGTAACACTAGCAGCGTGTGCCAATGGCACAAACAAAGATATCGTGACCATGAAAGGGGACACGATTACAGTTTCTGATTTCTATAATGAAATCAAAAACAACCAAGGTGCTCAACAAGTTCTTTTCCAAATGACCATCAATAAAGTCTTTGAAAAAGAATATGGATCAAAAGTTTCTGATAAAGAAGTCGATAAAGAATTGGCTAAACAAAAGAAACAATTAGGCAAGCAATTCGATGCTTACTTGGCGCAACAAGGCTTGACGGAAGAAACAGCGAAGAAACAAATCCGTAGCAATATGTTGTTGGAATATGCAGTCAACCAAGCTGCTAAGAAAGATATCAAAGATTCTGACTACAAGGCGGCTTTTGAATCTTACACACCAGAAGTAACAGCACAAATTATCAAGTTAGATGCAGAAGATAAAGCAAAAGAAGTCTTGGAAGCAGCTAAAGCGGAAGGTGCAGACTTTGCCCAAATCGCCAAAGACAATTCAACAGATACTGCTACAAAAGACAAAGGTGGCGAAGTCAAGTTTGATTCAGGAACAGCAGATATTCCATCTCAAGTCAAAGAAGCTGCCTTTAAGTTGGATGAAAATGGGATTTCAGATGTGATCACAGTTTCAGCAGGTCAAAACTATTCTGCTAGCTACTATATTGTCAAATTGAATAAGAAGACAGAAAAAGGCTCTGACTGGAAGAAATACGAAAAACGTTTGAAAGAGATCATTGTTAACGGTCGTAAGCAAGATACCAACTACATCCGTAGCATTATTGCAAAAGCGATGACCAATGCCAATATCAAGGTCAAAGATGATGCCTTCAAATCAACCTTCAACCAATATTTGCAAAATATCGGTGTTCAAACGAGCGATAGCAGTTCATCATCTAAAAAATAGTTGACGGTTCCTTTTGGAACTTGTATAATGAAATAGTTGAGAATAAATCATTGTTACTCGGAATCAGAGAAGTGGCGGGGGTGCGAGCCATGGAAGAGAAATGATTTTGCTACTCGGCTGAGACAATTGCATACAAAATGAAGAATGACAAGTTCATTGAATGAAGGTGGTACCGCGGTTTTTCGCCCTTCGTTTAGTGGCTTGTCTTTTGTTTATGGGCAGTTGTCTGGAGCTTTTTAAAGGAGATCAAAAGATGCGAACCTATCAAGTGAAACAAAAATTTCGATTGGGTGGCGAGCGGTTCGATATCAAAGATGAGTTGGGAAATGTTGAGTACCAGGTTGAGGGATCTTTTCTTAAGATTCCCAAGACTTTTACCATCTACGATAAGAATGGACAAGAAGTGAGCCATATCACCAAAAAAACAATCAGCTTTCTTCCCAAGTTTGTGGTTGAGTTGAAGGATGGGGATCGCTTTTTTATCCATAAAAAGCTGACGCTCTTCAGGGATAAATACGATATCGAAGATTTGGGACTGCGGGTACAGGGAAATATCTGGGACCTAGAATTCAAATTGTTTGATGATCGGGATCAAATCGTCGCTGAGATTAGCAAGGAACTCTTTCATCTAACCTCTACCTACCAAGTATCGGTGTATGAGGATGAATACGCTGATTTAGTCATCTCACTTTGTGTCGCCATCGATTATGTCGAAATGTTAGAAGCTGGCGCAAATTAATCTTAAAAAAATTAGGAGACAAATATGAAACAATTATCTAGTGCACAAGTTCGTCAAATGTGGCTTGATTTCTGGGCAAGCAAAGGCCACTCTGTAGAACCATCTGTTAGCTTGGTTCCTGTAAACGACCCTACACTTTTGTGGATTAACTCAGGGGTTGCCACTCTTAAGAAATACTTCGATGGAACCATCAAACCTGAAAATCCACGGATTACAAATGCTCAAAAAGCCATCCGTACCAATGATATTGAAAACGTAGGGAAGACAGCGCGTCACCATACTATGTTTGAAATGTTGGGGAACTTCTCCATCGGGGATTACTTCCGTGATGAAGCCATTACTTGGGCTTATGAGCTTTTGACAAGTCCTGAATGGTTCGACTTCCCCAAAGACAAACTTTACATGACCTATTATCCAGATGATAAGGATTCATACAACCGTTGGATCGCTGTTGGTGTGGATCCAAGTCACTTGATTCCAATCGAAGACAACTTCTGGGAAATTGGTGCGGGACCTTCTGGACCAGATACTGAAATCTTCTTTGACCGTGGTGAAGCTTTTGACCCTGAAAATATTGGCCTTCGCTTGCTTGCAGAAGATATCGAAAACGACCGTTACATCGAAATCTGGAACATTGTCTTGTCACAATTTAACGCAGACCCTGCTGTTCCTCGTAGCGAATATAAGGAATTGCCTCACAAGAACATTGATACGGGCGCTGGTTTAGAGCGTTTGGTAGCCGTTATCCAAGGAGCGAAGACCAACTTTGAAACAGACCTCTTCATGCCGATTATCCGTGAAGTTGAAAAGATGTCTGGTAAAACCTATGATCCAGATGGAGACAACATGAGCTTCAAGGTGATTGCAGACCACATCCGTTCGCTTTCATTTGCGATTGGGGATGGGGCTCTTCCTGGTAATGAAGGTCGTGGTTACGTTCTTCGTCGTCTCCTCCGTCGTGCTTCTATGCATGGTCAAAAATTGGGGATCGAAGGAACCTTCTTGTATAAATTGGTTCCAACCGTTGGGAAGATCATGGAAAGCTACTACCCAGAAGTACTTGAAAAACAAGAGTTCATTGAAAAAATCATCAAGAGTGAAGAAGAATCTTTTGCTCGTACCTTGAACTCTGGTCAACACTTTGCCCAAACCATCGTTGAAGACTTGAAAGAAAAAGGCCAAACGGTTATCGCTGGTCAAGATGTCTTCAAACTCTATGATACATACGGATTCCCAGTAGAATTGACAGAAGAAATTGCCGAAGAAGCTGGAATGACAGTCGACCGTGAAGGCTTTGAAGCAGCAATGAAGGAACAACAAGAACGTGCGCGTGCATCAGCTGTTAAAGGCGGATCTATGGGAATGCAAAATGAAACCCTTCAAAACATCACAGTTGAAAGTGTCTTTAACTATAATGCCAGTCAATTGCCTTCTAAGTTGGTAGCTATCGTAGCGGACAATGCTGAAGTAGAAGCTGTTTCAGAAGGAACTGCATCACTGATCTTTGCAGAAACACCTTTCTACGCTGAAATGGGTGGACAAGTAGCTGACCACGGTCAAATCTTGGATGCGGCAGGAAATGTCGTAGCGACTGTAACAGACGTTCAAAAAGCACCAAATGGACAAGCACTCCATACTGTTGAAGTCCTTGCTCCTCTTGCCTTGAACCAAGAATACACCTTGGCCATTGACACTAATCGTCGTCACCGTGTTATGAAGAACCACACAGCAACTCACTTGCTCCATGCGGCTCTTCACAATATTCTTGGTAACCACGCAACCCAAGCAGGATCTCTCAACGAAGTAGAATTCCTTCGCTTTGACTTTACCCACTTCCAAGCCGTAACTCCTGAAGAATTACGCGCTATTGAGCAACAAGTCAATGAGAAGATCTGGGAAGCAATCGCAGTAGAAACAATTGAAACAGATATCGATACTGCTAAAGAAATGGGAGCGATGGCCCTCTTTGGTGAGAAATACGGTAAAGAAGTCCGTGTTGTCACCATCGGTGACTACTCAGTGGAACTCTGTGGTGGTACCCATGTAGGCAATACTTCTGAAATCGGTCTCTTCAAGATTGTTAAAGAAGAAGGGATCGGATCAGGAACTCGTCGTATCTTGGCAGTGACTGGTAAGGAAGCCTTTGAAGCTTATCGTGAACAAGAAGATGCACTGAAAGCAGTCGCAGCAACCTTGAAAGCTCCTCAACTCAAAGAAGTCCCTCACAAGGTGGAAGGCCTTCAAGAGCAACTTCGTCAATTGCAAAAAGAAAATGCAGAATTGAAGGAAAAAGCAGCGGCTGCAGCAGCAGGTGATGTCTTCAAACATGTTCAAGAAGCAAATGGTCACAGCTTTATCGCAAGCCAAGTTTCTGTATCAGATGCAGGTGCCCTTCGTACCTTTGCGGATAACTGGAAACAAAAAGACTACTCTGATGTGCTTGTTCTTGTCGCAGCCATCGGTGACAAGGTCAATGTCCTTGTAGCCAGCAAGACAAAAGATGTGCATGCAGGTAATGTGATCAAAGAATTAGCTCCAATCGTCGATGGACGTGGTGGTGGTAAACCAGACATGGCCATGGCAGGAGGAAGCAACCAAGCGAAGATCCAAGAATTGTTGGATGCCGTAGCAGGTAAATTGTAAGAAAGAAGAGAAATACCTTAGGGTAAGTATCAGATTGAATTTAAAAGACTACTCATAAAATTTCCTTAGGTGAGTACGGACGTCAGCGAACTTCTACGAAGTTCCATGACTAATTCTTGAGACTAAGGTCTCAAGAATTCCGAGTGCCTGAGACTATTAAGTCTCAGGCACTTTTCTCACGGCGGAAATTTCCAGTATCTATTTGAATGTTTCTGAAAATTAGATGTCAATTATATTTTTTCAGGAATACTTTTAATTCTTATTTTTACGGTCTTTACAAGCCCTAAGCGATCATTCCCAAAAAATATCAACAAAAAAACCTTTCCGTCTGGAAAGGTTTTTCTTCTTATAAACCGTAATTGTAATCGTCATCCTGCATGGCTTCTACTTCACCGAGAAGGTAACCATTTCCGACTTGAGAAAAGAAATCGTGGTTAGAGGTACCGGTTGAGATTCCGTTCATGACGATTGGGTTAACGTCATCTGCTGAGTCTGGGAAGAGCGGATCTTGTCCCAAGTTCATGAGGGCTTTATTGGCGTTGTAGCGAAGGAAGGTCTTGACTTCTTCTGTCCAGCCCACACCGTCATAGAGGCTCTCTGTGTAGCCTTCTTCATTCTCATAGAGGGTGTAGAGCAGATCGTACATCCACTCTTTGAGTTTTTCTTGTTCTTCTTCTGGTAATTCGTTAAATCCAAGTTGGAACTTGTAGCCGATATAGGTTCCGTGAACTGATTCGTCCCGAATGATCAACTTGATGATCTCAGCTACGTTGGCCAATTTGTTGTTTCCAAGATAGTAGAGAGGTGTGAAGAAACCAGAGTAGAAGAGGAAGGTTTCAAGGAAAACGCTGGCGACTTTCTTTTCAAGAGGGGTCCCATTGAGATAGATTTCGTTGATGATTTCTGCCTTCTTTTGAAGGAAAGGATTGGTGTTGGTCCATTCGAAAATCTCTTCGATTTCTGACTTAGTATTCAAAGTAGAAAAGATAGAAGAGTATGACTTAGCATGGACAGATTCCATAAATTGGATGTTGTTAAAGACAGCTTCTTCATGGGGAGTACGAATATCCGCACGAAGAGCCTGAACACCTGTTTCAGATTGCATGGTATCTAGAAGGGTCAATCCCCCAAAGACTTTACCCACTAGGTCTTTTTCTTTATTCGACAACTTTCTCCAGTCATCCAAGTCGTTTGACAAAGGGATACGTGTATCCAACCAGAATTGCTCTGTCAGTTTTTCCCAGGTCGATTTATCGATGACATCTTCGATCGCATTCCAGTTAATGGCTTTGTAGTATGTTTCCATTTGCATCACTTTCTTTTTCTATTCATTCAATCGTTACTATTCTACCATAAATTGATAGAATACCGCACAAAAAGTCGGCGAACCGACTTTTGATAGCTATCTAGGATAGCGGATTAGATGACACAGCTTTCACATTGGTTGGCGCCAACTTCTCCACCATCATCTGTAAAGGTACGGACGTAGTAGATAGACTTGATACCCTTGTTAAAGGCGTAGTTCCGAAGGATAGACAAGTCACGAGTGGTTTGTTTGTTTTCAGTTTTCCATTCGTAAAGACCCTTTGGAATATCGCTACGCATAAAGAGAGTCAGTGAAAGACCTTGGTCTACGTGTTCAGTTGCGGCAGCATAGACATCGATGACTTTTCGCATATCCATGTCGTAGGCAGAAGTGTAGTAAGGAATCGTTTCCGTTGACAATCCTGCTGCAGGGTAGTAGATCTTACCGATTTTTTTCTCTTGGCGTTCTTCAATCCGTTGTGTAATTGGGTGGATAGAAGCAGATACGTCATTGATGTAGCTGATAGATCCATTTGGTGCGACAGCCAAGCGGTTTTGGTGGTAAAGACCATCTGCTTGAACTTTAGCACGCAGTTCTGCCCAATCCTCTGCACTTGGGATAAAGATATCTTTAAAGAGTTCTTTGACGCGATCAGATTTTGGTACAAATTCTCCAGTCGTGTACTTATCAAAGTATCTACCGTTGGCATAATCAGATTTTTCGAAGTTGTGGAAGGTAACACCACGTTCGCGCGCAATGTTATTTGATTCTACGAGAGTCCAGTAGTTCATGAGCATGAAGTAGATACTTGTAAACTCAACAGACTCAGGTGATCCGTATTCAATCAATTGTTGCGCAAGGTAGCTGTGAAGTCCCATTGCTCCAAGTCCGAACGAATGCGCCAGTTTATTTCCGTGGTCAATAGTTGGAACGGCCACGATATGAGAGCTATCTGTAACGAAAGTCAAAGCACGAACCATGGCACGAATCGAACGACCAAAATCAGGTGAAGTCATCATGTTAACTACGTTGGTTGAACCAAGGTTACATGAGACGTCTGTTCCCATTTGAACAAATTCTTGGGCATCGTTGATCAAGCTTGGTTCTTGAACTTGAAGGATCTCTGAACACAAGTTACTCATGATGATTTTTCCATCAACAGGGTTTGCCCGGTTAGCAGTATCGATGTTGACTACATATGGATAGCCAGATTCTTGTTGCAATTTAGAAATTTCAGTTTCCAAATCACGTGCCTTAATTTTTGTCTTGCGGATGTTTGGATTAGCAACCAACTCATCGTATTTTTCAGTGATGTCGATGTAGTTGAATGGTACTCCGTATTCACGTTCCACAGAGTATGGGCTGAAGAGGTACATTTCTTCATTCTTACGAGCCAACTCGTAGAACTTGTCTGGTACGACTACACCAAGTGAGAGAGTCTTCACCCGAACTTTTTCATCGGCATTTTCCTTCTTAGTAGAAAGGAAGGCGATGATGTCTGGGTGGAAGACGTTGAGGTAAACCACACCAGCCCCTTGGCGTTGTCCCAATTGGTTAGAGTAAGAGAAGCTATCTTCAAAGAGTTTCATAACAGGTACGACCCCAGAAGCGGCTCCTTCATACCCTTTGATTGGTGCTCCAGCTTCACGAAGGTTGCTGAGGGAAATCCCAACCCCACCACCGATACGTGAAAGTTGAAGGGCAGAGTTGATGGAACGTCCGATCGCATTCATATCATCAGTTACTTGGATCAAGAAACATGAAACCAATTCTCCACGGCGGGCACGTCCAGCGTTTAAGAAAGAAGGAGTCGCTGGTTGGTAGCGTTGGTGGATAATTTCGTTTGCGATGTCTCGCGCGATAGCTTCATTTCCATCTGCAAAATAGAGAGCATTGAAGAAGACACGGTCTTCCATGCTTTCAAGATAGTATTCTCCATCATTTGTTTTCAAAGCGTATTGGTTATAGAATTTGTAGGCTGCCATGAAGGACTTGAATTGGAAGTTTTGGTCTTTGATAAATTGGGCCAATTCCTCTAAAAATTCAGGACGGTATTTCTCGATAAAAGCTCTCTCAATGTAATTGTGCTCGAGAAGGTACTGAATCTTGTCTGTAATCGAGTCAAAGGCTTTAGTATTTGGTACAACATTTTCTTTAAAGAACGCATCCAAAGCTTCTTTATCTTTATGAAGCATGATTTGGCCGTTTACTGGACGGTTGATTTCATTGTTAAGACGAAAATACGTCACATCTTCAAGAGATTTTAATCCCATAATAATCCTTTTCTAGTTCAAAAAAATGAAGAGGAGAAGTCCTCTCTTTACAAGTAAAAAGTCTAGTGTTAGGTTGCTAACGCTAGACCCTATTTAAGCAAAATACTGTGTTTATTAAGAAAGTTTCTTCAACTTAGCTGGTTGAAAACCAGAAAATACTTCATCCGGTGTTTGAATTACTGGAGCAGCATTGAAGCCAAGGTTCTTAACATGCTCTACAAATTCTGGCTGTTCATCTAAGTTAATTTCGCGGTATTCCACATGATTGCTATCGAGGAATCGCTTGGTCATTTTGCATTGAACACAATTATTTTTTGAATAAATGGTTACCATTTCTTTTCCGTTCTCCTATCGAAATATAAATCTGTAAACAGTATAAACAAAATCCAGCAACTTGTCAACAAAATAAAACTAAATATTGTGCAAAGATATGAAATGGAGTTTTCAAACCACAATATATTGTGGTGAGTGAAAAGTGTGAAAATCGAAGAAATGGGATAGGAATAGGCTTTAAAGCATCTTTAATTAGTTATAATTTTTTGGTGAATCAATATCCTGTGGTTCAAGAGCTTCTTTTCATTGAAAGCGGAGGAAAATGTTAGTTATAATATAGTAGAAAATTGAAAAGATATTTCCTCTGTTCTTCAAGTGCTTCTTAAAATGTATCTAAATTGGGATTTTTCGCAGTCTTTTTCTGTAAGTCAGTGATAAAAATCTTGAAAAAAATTTCAAAAGATGATATAATACCAAATTGTAAGGGTTATCAAAAGGTAACTCAAAAACTATTTTTAAAAAGGAGAGTCAAACTATGGCTTCTAAAGATTTCCACATCGTGGCAGAAACAGGTATCCACGCACGTCCAGCAACTTTGTTGGTTCAAACTGCTAGCAAATTTGCTTCAGATATTACTCTTGAATACAAAGGTAAATCAGTTAACTTGAAATCAATCATGGGTGTTATGAGCCTTGGTGTTGGTCAAGGAGCAGACGTTGTAATCTCTGCAGAAGGTGCTGACGCTGATGATGCTATCGCAGCTATCTCAGAAACAATGACTAAAGAAGGATTGGCTTAAAAATATGACAAAAATGCTAAAAGGAATTGCAGCATCTGACGGTGTTGCCGTTGCTAAGGCATATTTGCTCATTCAACCAGACTTATCATTTGAGACTGTTTCAGTCGAAGATACAAGTGCAGAAGAAGCTCGTTTGGATGCAGCTCTTGAAGCTTCACAAAACGAGCTTTCTCTTATTCGGGAGAATGCAGTAGCAAGCCTTGGTGAAGAAGCAGCGCAAGTTTTTGATGCGCATATGATGGTTCTTGCTGACCCTGAAATGATTGGTCAGATCAAAGAAACAATTCGTACGAAAAAAATCAATGCAGAAGCTGGCTTGAAAGAAGTCACTGACATGTTCATTGCGATCTTTGAAGGAATGGAAGACAATCCTTACATGCAAGAACGTGCAGCAGATATTCGTGACGTTACCAAACGTGTCCTTGCCAACTTGCTTGGTAAAAAATTGCCAAACCCTGCTTCTATCAATGAAGAAGCAATCGTGGTTGCGCATGACTTGACTCCATCTGATACAGCACAGTTGAACAAAAAGTATGTAAAAGCTTTTGTTACAAATATTGGTGGACGTACAAGTCACTCAGCTATCATGGCTCGTACACTTGAAATCGCAGCTGTTCTTGGTACAAATAACATTACAGAACTTGTCAAAGATGGTGATGTTTTGGCTGTTTCAGGGATCACTGGTGAAGTGGTGATCAACCCTACTGAAGAACAAATTGCAGAGTTCAAAGCAGCTGGTGAAGCTTATGCTAAACAAAAAGCTGAATGGGCTCTCCTTAAAGATGCGAAAACAGTGACTGCTGATGGAAAACACTTCGAGTTGGCTGCCAACATCGGTACACCTAAAGACGTTGAAGGTGTAAACGATAATGGTGCAGAAGCTGTTGGTCTCTATCGTACAGAATTCTTGTACATGGATTCTCAAGACTTCCCAACAGAAGATGACCAATACGAAGCCTACAAAGCAGTTCTTGAAGGTATGAACGGTAAACCTGTGGTTGTTCGTACAATGGATATCGGTGGGGATAAAGAACTTCCTTACTTCGACCTTCCTAAAGAAATGAACCCATTCTTAGGTTTCCGTGCTTTGCGTATTTCTATCTCTGAAACTGGTAATCAAATGTTCCGTACACAATTGCGTGCTTTGCTTCGTGCATCTGTTCACGGTAAATTGCGGATCATGTTCCCAATGGTTGCTTTGTTGACTGAGTTCCGTACAGCTAAAGGTATTCTGGAAGAAGAAAAAGCGAAATTGGTTGCTGAAGGTGTTGCCGTTGCTGACGACATCGAAGTAGGGATCATGATTGAAATCCCAGCTGCAGCGATGTTGGCTGACCAATTTGCCAAAGAAGTTGATTTCTTCTCAATTGGTACAAACGACTTGATCCAATACACAATGGCTGCTGACCGTATGAACGAACAAGTTTCATACCTTTACCAACCATATAACCCATCTATCCTTCGTTTGATCAACAACGTGATCAAAGCGGCGCACGCTGAAGGCAAATGGGCAGGTATGTGTGGTGAAATGGCCGGTGACCAAACTGCTGTTCCACTTCTTGTCGGAATGGGCTTGGATGAGTTCTCTATGTCAGCGACATCTGTCCTTCGTACACGTAGCTTGATGAAGAAACTCGACACAGCTAAAATGCAAGAATATGCTAACCGTGCTCTTACTGAATGTTCAACAATGGAAGAAGTTCTTGAACTTTCAAAAGAATACGTGAACGTAGACTAAGAATTTAACAAGACTAAGACAAATCCGTCTTAGTCTTTTTTTGATTTTTTTACATTGTTCATAAAAATGTTCATTTTATTCGTAATAAACTAGTTAGTAATAAAAATAGCGATTTGAATGTTCGGTTTTTTGTTTATTTTTCCTCGTATATATAGTATAATCGTAAGTAAGATTAGGAGGAAAGCGAAGGAATGAAGTAAAAGGTTCGGGAAAGAAAATGGAAAAACTTTTCCTGATAAATTTACATGATTTTACAGGAATCAACTTGAAAATTAAGTGATTTTATAGTAAAATAAAAACAAGTAGAAAACGCTTTCAAAAAAATAAAGAGGTGAGTATATGGATAGAAGCACAGACTTATGGACATTTGGAAGAGGGGATAATTTCCATCTTCAAGAGTACTTAGGAGCTCATAAGGAAACAAGGGGAGAACTAGAAGGCTTTACCTTCCGCGTTTGGGCTCCCAATGCTCAGGCTGTGGATCTGATTGGTGATTTCACTGATTGGGAAGCTCATAAAATTCCAATGGTTCGTAATGAAGGAGGCGTCTGGGAAGTCTTCTGTTCCGATGCAAAAGAGGGGGATATTTACAAGTATTTGGTGACTCGACAAAATGGTCATCAGGTGCAAAAAATTGATCCTCTAGCGTTATGGATGGAAAAGAGACCCAATACAGGATCTATTATTAAGACCATTCCAGAGAAAAACTGGAAAGATGGTCTCTGGAGAGCACGCCGCAAAAAACTTGGTTTTAAGGAACGACCTGTTAATATTTATGAAGTTCACGCAGGATCGTGGAAACGTAATGAGGATCACAGTTCCTATACCTTCAAACAACTAAAAGAAGAATTGATTCCATATTTGGTGGAGATGAACTACACCCACGTGGAATTTATGCCAGTGATGGCCCATCCATTGGGCTTGAGTTGGGGCTATCAGCTTATGGGATATTTTGCACTCGAGCAGACTTATGGTAGCCCAGAAGAGTTTCAAGACTTCGTGGAAGAATGCCACCTCAACAATATCGGAGTGATCGTGGATTGGGTACCAGGACATTTCATTATCAATGATGATGCCTTGGCTTATTATGATGGAACACCAACCTTTGAATACCAGGATGAACATCGTGCCCATAACTACGGATGGGGAGCTTTGAACTTCGACTTAGGAAAGAATCAAGTCCAGTCATTCTTGATTTCTAGTTTGAAGTTTTGGATTGATACCTATCATTTAGATGGGATTCGGGTCGATGCTGTGAGCAATATGCTCTATCTTGACTACGATAGTGGTCCATGGACACCAAATATTGATGGTGGAAACCTCAACTACGAAGGCGTTCATTTCCTTAGACGTTTGAATGCGATTATTAAGAACGAACACCCAGATGTCATGATGATTGCTGAAGAAAGTTCTGCTGGTCAAAAGATCACAGGCCCTGAAGAAGAAGGTGGTCTAGGCTTTGACTATAAATGGAATATGGGTTGGATGAATGATATTCTACGATTCTATGAGGAAGACCCGGTCTACAGGAAATTTGACTTTAATCTGGTAACCTTTAGTTACATGTATGCATTTTCTGAGAATTTCTTACTACCATTTTCACATGATGAAGTGGTGCACGGTAAGAAGAGTTTGATGCACAAGATGTGGGGAGATCGTTACAATCAATTTGCTGGACTCCGTAATCTTTTAACCTATCAGATCTGCCATCCAGGTAAGAAATTGCTCTTTATGGGGTCAGAATTTGGTCAATTTTTGGAATGGAAGTCAGAGGAGCAACTGGAATGGGGCAATCTAGAGGATGAAATGAATGCTAAGATGCGTCGTTTCACTTCTCAGCTCAATCATTTCTATAAAGAACACAAAGAATTGTGGGAGATTGATGATAGCTTTGATGGCTTAGAGATTATTGATGCAGATAACCGAGATCAGAGCGTCTTGTCTATGGTCCGGAAGAATCGTAAAGGTGAGCTTCTAGTATGTGTCTTCAATATGGCACCAGTAGAACGCAAGGACTTTACGATTGGTGTGCCTGTATCAGCGGTCTATGAAGAAATTTGGAATACAGAATTAGAAGAATGGGGAGGTGTCTGGAAAGAGCACAATCCGACAGTTCAGTCTAAAGATGGACTGTGGAAGGATTATGAACAAACCTTGACCTTTACTTTGCCGGCTTTAGGAGCTAGCATTTGGAAGGTAAAACGCAAGGTGCGTAAGACAAAATCTAAAACATCAGATAAGAAATGACGATCGGTTGACTCTATGGGAGTCCAAGCTTTAAAAAGAGGAAGTAGTCAATGAAGAATGAAATGCTCGCTTTAATTCTTGCCGGGGGGCAAGGAACACGTCTTGGTAAATTAACCAAAAACATCGCAAAACCTGCGGTTCAATTTGGTGGGCGCTATCGGATTATCGATTTTGCGCTATCAAACTGTGCCAACTCAGGGATTCACAATGTTGGTGTGATCACACAGTACCAACCACTGGCCCTCAATAGTCATATCGGAAATGGTTCAAGCTGGGGCTTGGATGGAATCAACACAGGTGTTTCTATTTTGCAACCTTATTCAGCTAGTGAAGGAAATCGTTGGTTCGAAGGAACTAGTCATGCCATCCTCCAAAACATCGATTATATCGACAGCATCAATCCTGAATATGTCTTGATTCTTTCTGGTGACCATATCTACAAGATGGACTATGATGATATGCTTCAATCTCACAAGGATAATAATGCGAGCTTGACTGTTGCCGTCCTAGATGTACCTTTGAAGGAAGCGAGTCGTTTTGGAATCATGAATACCGATGCTAATAATCGGATTGTTGAATTTGAAGAAAAACCAGCTGAACCGAAATCTACCAAGGCTTCCATGGGGATTTACATCTTTGACTGGGCTCGTCTACGCAATATGTTGGTTGCTGCTGAAAAGAGCGATATCGATATGTCAGACTTCGGTAAAAATGTCATTCCAACTTATCTAGAATCAGGCGAAAGTGTTTATGCTTATGAATTCAATGGTTATTGGAAAGACGTTGGTACGATTGAGTCTCTTTGGGAAGCCAATATGGAATATATCGATCCGAATAATGCCTTGGATAGTCGCGATCGTCACTGGAAAATCTATTCACGCAACCTCATTTCTCCACCAAACTTCTTTGGGGAACATGGCCACATCGAAGATTCTCTTGTCGTCGACGGTTGTTCGGTAGACGGTACAGTCAAACACTCCATCTTATCAACAGAAGCTCAAGTTCGTGAAGGAGCAGTTGTCGAAGATGCTGTCGTGATGAGCAATGCCATTATCGGTAAAGGAGCTGTCGTGAAACGCGCGATTATCGGAGAAGGCGCAGTCATTGCAGAAGGTGTCGTGATTGATGGAACAGAGGAAGTACAAGTTGTCGGTTACAATGAAAAAGTGGGGGTAGCAACAGATGAAGATTGATAAATATTCAGCCATTTTAGGAAATACAGTTGGGTATCATGATATGTCCACTTTGACCAGCCATCGTCCGGTAGCATCACTACCGTTTGATGGGAAATACCGCTTAATCGACTTCCCATTGTCTAGTCTTGCAAATGCTGGTATTCGTAGTGTTTTTGGGATTTTCCAACAAGAAAATATTAGTTCGGTCTTTGACCATATTCGTTCAGGTCGTGAGTGGGGCTTGTCTACTTTATTGAGCCACTATTACCTCGGAATCTATAATACTCCAGTTGAAAATACAACGGTAGGGCCAGAATACTACCAACAATTATTGACCTATTTGAAACGGTCTGGTTCTAATCAAACAGTTGCTTTGAACTGTGATGTATTAATGAATATTGATCTCAATCAGATTTTCCACCTTCATAATACCATTGATCGTCCGATTACAGTGGTTTATAAAAAGTTGCATCTGCAAAACATTTCTGAAGTCAATGCTGTCTTGAAAATTGATGAAACAGACCATGTTACAGAGCAAAGACTTTTTGATGGCAAGGATCCTGACGAAGTCTACAACATGTCAACAGATGTCTTTATTGTGGACACTCCTTGGTTGATTGAAAAAATTGAAGAAGAAGCCAAGAAAGAATACCCACAAAAATTGCGCTATATCTTGCGTGATTTGGCAGTGGAATACAATGCGTTTGCCTTTGAATATACAGGCTACCTTGCCAATATTCATTCAGTGGAATCCTACTACCATGCAAACTTGGATATGTTGGAAAACCAAAAATTCATGAAGCTCTTTTCACCAAATCAAAAAGTGTATACGAAAGTGAAGAATGAAGAACCAACGTATTATTCCAAGACTTCACATATTAAATCGTCTCAATTTGCTTCGGGTAGTATTGTAGAAGGAACCGTTGAACGCTCCGTTGTTTCACGTCGGGTACACCTTCATCAAGGTTCAGAGGTCCGCAGTAGTCTTCTCTTCCCTGGTGTTGTGATTCATGACAATGCAATCGTCGAACATGCCATCCTGGATAAGGGTGTCGAAGTGGCTGCTGGTGTGACGATTCGTGGGACAGAAGAATCACCTGTCGTGGTTAAAAAAGGAACGATTGTTACAGAGGATATTGTCTAATGAAACTTTTATTTGTTGCAGCTGAAGGAGCACCGTTTTCTAAAACAGGTGGTTTGGGAGACGTTATTGGCGCTCTTCCTAAATCCTTAGCGAAAAGTGGTCATGATGTGCGCGTGATCCTCCCTTACTATGATATGGTAGAGGCCAAGTTTGGAGATCAAATCGAAGATGTCTTGCATTTTGAGACCAAGGTTGGCTGGAGAAGTCAATATGTAGGTGTGAAACGCATTGTGCGCGATGGAGTCACCTTTTACTTTATTGATAACCAACATTATTTCTTTAGAGGTCATGTGTATGGTGACTTCGATGATGGCGAACGCTTTGCCTTCTTCCAGCTTGCGGCCTTAGAAACGATGGAACGAGTTGACTTCATTCCAGATGTTCTTCATGCCCATGATTACCATACGGCGATGATTCCTTTCTTGCTGAAGGAAAAATACCGTTGGATTCAAGCCTATCATGGAATTAAAACAGTATTAACTATCCATAATTTGGAATTCCAAGGTCAGTTCGACCCAGGAATGTTGTGGGACCTATTCGGAGTTGGATTTGAACGCTATGCAGATGGAACGCTTCGGTGGAATGATTGCCTGAACTGGATGAAAGCCGGCATTCTATATGCTGACCGTGTAACAACGGTTTCTCCTAGCTATGCGCAAGAGATTATGACTGCTGAATATGGTTGTGGCTTGGATCAGATCCTTCGGATGGAGTCTGGCAAGGTGACCGGTATTGTTAACGGGATTGATGCGGATCTGTATAATCCTGAAACGGATCCACTCTTGACTCATCACTTCAGTCTCTCAGATCTTTCAGGTAAAGCAGCTAATAAACGAGCTCTTCAAGAACGTGTCGGTCTACCCGTCCGCGATGATGTACCTTTGTTTGGGATCGTCTCTCGTTTGACACGCCAAAAAGGCTTTGACGTTGTGGTAGAAGAGTTGCATCAACTCTTGCAAAAGGATATTCAGATTGTCTTGCTCGGTACAGGAGATCCTGGATTTGAAAATGCCTTTGCTTGGTTTGGTCAAGCCTACCCAGACAAACTTTCAGCGAATATCACATTTGATGTCCAATTGGCTCAAGAAATCTATGCAGCATCAGATGTCTTCTTGATGCCAAGCCGCTTTGAACCATGTGGCCTTTCTCAAATGATGGCCATGCGTTATGGAACCCTTCCTTTGGTGCATGAAGTCGGCGGACTTCGTGATACAGTTCAACCGTATAATGTTGTTGATGGAAGTGGAACAGGCTTTAGCTTCAATAATTTGTCTGGCTATTGGTTCAACTGGGCAGTTGATGAAGCCTTGGCTGTCTACTACAATGACAAACAGGCTTGGTATGGTCTCCAAGAGCAAGCTATGACGCGTGACTTCTCATGGGATACGGCTAGTCAACGATACAATGATTTGTACCAATCTTTATAAATAGATCTATGATACAAACGCCTTTCGAGGCGTTTTTTTGTGTTGCTTTCTTCCTATAAAGAAAACGGTTTATATTTTTGAGTTTTAGAGCTTGCTAAAATAGAAGAAAAAAGATAAGATAGGTAAAGGTAAAAAATCCCGGGAAGGTCCTTATTTTTGGAGATGGTCCCATCCTCTTTCATCAATAAGGGCCTACATGTGGTTCAAATATTACTATATAGGAATTTTAGGATGAAAAAAGCTAAACAAACTTTTGAAAAAATGACCAAATATTCGATTCGGAAATTATCTGTCGGGGTTGGTCCTGTTGCCATTGGAGCCTTTTTATTAGGGGGGACTCTCTTAGGAGCTCGTCCTGTACAAGCAGATCAGGTGACCTTACCTGCTAATGTGCACTTAGGTTATGTGACAGAAGAAGAGCTAACCGCTGAAGAAAAAGCACAGGTGATTCATGCAATTCCTGAAGACTATCAAAATGAAGATACCTTCTTTCTAGTCTATAAGAAGAAGGAGGCAACTCAGCCAGTGCTTCCCCAAACAGGAAGTCAGGAAGTCGCCTTCTTTGGTCTAAGTATAGCCACTGCTTCTTTTGCTGTGCTTTTACTTTCTAAAAAGCACAGAAAGAAAGTCATGGCTGTCCTTTTGATTGGAGCTATGGGCCAAAGTCTTCTGCTACCAATTGAAGTTGCAGCTTTGCAAAACCAAGTTTTACGCGCTTATAATCAGAATCTTTCGATCGCATCGAGCAAAGATCTGGCAAATGGCGTGATTCAAATTGACGGCTATGACTATATTGGTTATCTGCGCTACCCGTCAGTCCAACAGACGAGCTTACAAGAGCCAAAGGCTATGCAGGAAACGAAACCTTCTGTAGAAGGAACGATCAAAACAAGTACAGGGATTCCACAAGTGGAAGCACAAGCGCGTGTGACCCCAGAAGTCGCACCAGCCTTTCCTCAAGTTGAAAAACCAAGCCTGGAAGTCTCTACTGAGCCTGTGCCATTTGAAACTGTCAACCAAGCTGATCCTACATTAGCCAAAGGGCAAACCAAGGTGCTGACAGCTGGCCAAAATGGAGAGCGGACTATCTTGACGGAAGTGAGTGTGGTAGATGGACAAGAAGTTCGCAGAGTAGTTGAAAGCAAGGTCACTAAAGAACCAGTTTCACAAATTCTTGCCGTCGGGACAAAAGAAGATGCCCAACCAATCCCTCAACCAAGCCCTTCTCCAGTTGTAACAGCTAAGGGAACACAGGAAGATGGCCATGTTGGCGAAGCTCCTGTACAGCCAGAGAATCCAGCCTATACCGGTGTTGTTGAAGCCAAGGGAACACAAGAGGAAGGCCATGTTGGTGAAGCTCCTGTACAGCCAGAGAATCCAGCCTATACCGGTGTCATCGAAGCCAAAGGAACGCAAGAGGAAGGCCATGTTGGCGAAGCTCCTGTACAGCCAGAGAACCCAGCTTATACCGGTGTCATCGAAGCCAAAGGAACGCAAGAGGAAGGCCATGTTGGCGAAGCTTCTGTACAGCCAGAGAACCCAGCCTATACCGGTGTCATCGAAGCCAAGGGAACGCAAGAGGAAGGCCATGTTGGTGAAGCCCCAATTCAGCCAGAAAACCCAGTTTACCAACTAACGGAAGGAACAGTTACAGAAACAGAAACGGTAATCCTTCCGTATGAAACTGAATATGTACCAGATGCGGACCGCTATACTGATGAAGAAAGGATCCTTCAAAAAGGAGAGGCAGGTAGCCAGGAAATTCGTCGTGTCTATAAAACGGTCAATGGTGAGAAAGTTGAGCCTCTCAGCACGACAACTGAAACGGTAAAAGCTCCTGTGACAGAAAAAATTAGTCGTGGGACCAAGGCGATTGAAGGCCAAACAGAGGAAGTTGCTTTTGAGGAAATTCCATTTAAGACGGTAACCGAACAAGATACCACCTTGTTAAAAGGAAGCGAAACGGTTTCTCAAGCAGGAAAAAATGGGAAGAAGAAAATCAGCAAAGTCTATAAGACCATTAAAGGTGTAAAAACTGCGGATGCTCCAACGGTTTCGGAAGAAGTAGTTGAACAAGCCCAAGATCGGATCATTAAAAAAGGGACCAAAGAACTAGACAAGCCAACCTTGACCTTGACCCAGGTCGATAAGGAAGAATTGAAGCGCAGTGCTAGGGCTTCCTATCATTTAGACAAACCAGAGGGTGTGACCATCAAGTCCATCCAGGCGGTGTTGAAGAAGGGCGATCAAGTGGTGAATACTTTTGCCCTTTCAGAGGCTGATTTAGCAGCAGCCTTAGCGGACTTGGACTACTACAAGGATTATACGCTCGCAACGATCATGGTCTATGACCGTGGAAATGGGGATGAAGAAGAAGTTCTCAAGGAAGAACCACTGAGAATTGATCTTAAAAAAGTTGAAATCAAAAATATCAAGGAAACCAGTCTGATTAGCGTGGATGACCAAGGTCTTGAGACCGATAGCAGCCTCTTGTCTGAAACACCATCAGATGTGAAGCCTTACTACTTAAAGGTCACTACCCATGATAATAAGGTTACAAAACTAGCCGTTGATAAAATTGAAGAAGTAACGGTAGATGGCACGACCCTCTACAAAGTAACAGCCAAAGCTCCAGATCTGGTTCAACGAACGGCAGACAACCAGTTCAGTGAGGACTATGTCCACTATATTGCGAAACCCAAAGCACATGAAGGTGATGTCTACTACAATTTTAACGAACTTGTAAAAGCCATACAAGCCAATCCGACTGGCACCTTTAAGCTTGGTAGCAATATGAATGCGACCAATGTACCAGCAGCAGGAAAATCCTATGTTACCAATGCCTTCAAGGGAATTTTGGAAAGTACGGATGGGAATACATTTGCCATTCATAACATTACAAGACCATTATTTGGAAACATCGAAGGTGGCTCGGTTAAGAATCTCTTGCTTGAAAATGTCAATATTGACCTACCTGGGACAGATCGAGTGGCACCAATCGCAGGTGTTATCAAAAATAATGCAACTGTTGAAAATGTTAAAGTAACAGGAAGTGTTGTTGGGAACAATGACGTAGCAGGGATCGTCAATAAAATTGATGGCAGTGGGAAGGTCAGCAATGTTGCCTTTATCGGGAAACTGCACGCTGCTGGGAACAAAGGTGGCTATCTAGCGGGTGTTGTTGGTGAGAACTGGAAAGGTATCGTAGAAAAAGCTTACGTTGATGCTGAAATCACTGGGAACAAAGCCAAAGCGGCAGGTCTTGTCTATTCCTCTCAAAATGGAGCAAATAACCATACAGTAGGCAAAGAAGGGGTTCTCAGAAATTCAGTTGCTAAAGGTTCAATTGAACTCAAAGAAGCGGTGCAATCTGGTGGATTACTAGGGACCAACTGGGCCTTGGGGACTATCGAAGACAACATCACCATGATGAAAGTCAAAACGGGTGAAATGGTCTTCGGACACTCAGATATCGACGCAGATGATTACTTCACCTATTCAAGAACCAAGCGCAATTATAGTGTGGACGGCGTGAGTGAAGGGAAAAAATCCTTTAACAATTCCCGTAAAATCCCAAGCATCTCGCTGGCAGAAGCTGAGCAGAAAATCGAAGCAATGGGAATCACTGCTGATAAATATACCAGCAGTAAGCCGATTGAAGATACGCTCAATCACCTTGTTAGCAAAGACGATCAATACAAGGCCATCACTGGTTACGATGCGACTCGTGAGCTAGCTTACCGCAATATCGCTAAATTGCAACCTTTCTACAACAAAGAATGGATTGTCGACCAAGGGAATAAACTGGCTGCAACGAGTCCTCTCTTGACCAAGGAAGTCTTGTCTGTGACCGCTATGAAGGGCAATGATTTTGTTACTGAACTAGCTGATGCGGATCACATCCTGATCCATTATGCCGATAAGACAAAAGATATCTTTAGCATTTCACCGAAAGAGTCTAAAGTTAAACAAGTCAAAGAGTACAGTGTGGCGGAGCTCGGTGAAGTGGTCTACACTCCAAATATGGTGGACAAAGACCGGAGCGATCTCATTAGTGCCATTGTTGAAAAATTAAGTCCAGTCGAATTGCAATCAGATCCAATCTACACACATCTTGGTCGAACCGGTCCAAACAAGGTCAATGCTATTAAGAACCTTTACCTCGAAGAAAGTTTCCAAGCAGTCAAGGACAATCTGACTCACTTTGTCAAACAACTGGTTGAAAACCAAGATCATCAATTAAATACAGATGAGGCTGCCAAACGGGCCCTTATCAAGAAAGTTGATGACAACAAGGCTGCTGTTCTTTTGGGGCTTTCTTACCTCAATCGCTATTATGGAGTGAAGTTCGATGATGTCAATCTCAAGCAGCTCATGTTGTTCAAGCCAGATTTCTATGGGAAGAATGTCGATGTTTTAGACCGCTTGATTGAAATCGGCTCAAAAGAAGACTACATCAAAGGGACTCGTACCCACGATGCCTTCCGTGAAGTCGTGGCTAAATCGACTCTTTCTGGGAACCTCAATGACTTCCTGAAGTACAATATGGAGCTCTTTACAAGTGATAGAGACTTGAATGATTGGTTCATCAAAGCAACCAAAGACAATATCTATATTGTGGAGCCTGAGACGACCAATCCAGCTTTCGCATCTGCTAAGCATAGAGCCTATGAGGGCTTAAACAATGATGTTCACGGTAAAATGATTTTGCCACTCTTGAACTTAAAAGATGCCCATATGTTCTTGATTTCAACTTACAACACCATGGCCTATAGTTCCTTCGAGAAATATGGTAAGAACACCGAAGCGGAACGCAATGCCTTCAAAGCCGAAATTGATAAGGTGGCGAAAGGCCAACAGAATTATCTCGATTTCTGGTCACGTCTAGCAACAGATAAGGTTCGCAATCAACTCTTGAAGAGCAATAATATGGTTCCGACCCCTGTCCTTGATAACCAAAACTACAAGGGTATTAGTACAGACCGTTATGGCCACACCAACAGTGGTAAAGATGTGGCTCCAATCCGTGAATTGTATGGCCCAACCGATCGTTATCATGCGACAGATTGGCGGATGGGAGCAGTGGCGCGAATTTACGGAAATCCATATAAAGACGACTCTGTCTTCTTCATGGTGACCGATATGATCAGTGACTTTGGGGTCTCTGCCTTCACGCACGAAACAACGCACGTCAATGACCGTATGGTTTACTTAGGTGGTTGGAGACACCGCGAAGGAACTGATATTGAAGCCTTTGCCCAAGGAATGTTGCAAACACCATCCGTATCAAATCCAAATGGGGAATACAAGGCCTTAGGTCTCAACATGGCCTATGAACGTCCTAATGATGGAAACCAATGGTACAATACCAATCCAAATGATCTCACCTCACGTGACGAAATTGATCGGTATATGAAAGGCTATAATGACACTCTCATGCTTCTGGATTACCTAGAAGGAGAAGCCGTCCTCAATAAAGGCAGTCAAGACTTGAACAATGCATGGTTCAAGAAGGTTGATAAACAATACCGAGGGGCTAATACCAAGAATCAATTTGATAAGGTGCGTCCTTTGAGTGATGAGGAAAAAGCCATCACCTTACATTCAGTAGATGATCTCATCACCAACAACTTCATGACCAATCGTGGTCCTGGAAATGGTGTCTATAATCCATCAGACTTTGGCTCAGCCTATGTGACGGTGCCGATGATGACAGGGATCTATGGTGGAAACACCAGTGAAGGGGCTCCTGGAGCCATGTCCTTCAAACACAATACCTTTAGAATCTGGGGCTACTATGGTTATGAAAAAGGCTTCTTAGGCTATGCTTCAAACAAGTATAAACAAGAATCCAAACAAGCAGGTCATGCGACTTTAGGGGATGATTACATCATTCAAAAGATTTCTGATGGAACATTCAGTACCCTTGAAGACTGGAAGAAAGCATACTTCAACGAAGTGGTGACCAGTGCTAAAAATGGACTTCAGGCTATTGAAGTTGATGGGACTACTTATAGCACTTATGATGACTTAAAACAAGCCTTTGCAACTGCGGTTGAAAAAGATCAGGCCAGCTTGAAGAATGGTTCTGTCAAATTTGACAATACCCTTGCCTTGAAAGAAAAAATCTTTAAGAAATTACTGCAACAAACAGACAGTTTCAAAACGTCTATCTTTAAATAATCGAATTCTCTCATCTGCTGAGCAGGTGAGAGTTTTTTAGAAGAAAAAATGAATAGAGGTGGACAAAGCGTCTAAAAATTAAAAGAAATCAATCGTAGATAGGAAAAATTATCATATTAAAAAAATAACGTAATTTCACTAAAACGCTTACTTTTATAGGAAATATTTGACTATTATATCTTTTAGGAGTAAACTAAGGAGGTAAAATTTATAAAAGGAGAATTCATCATGAATTTAACATTTTTAGGTCTTTGTTTAGCCTGCTTTGGTGTATCACTGGCAGAAGGTTTGATGATGAGCAGCCTATTGAAATCTGCGTCTCGTCAACCAGAAATTATTGGTCAATTGCGTAGCCTCTTGATTCTTGGTGTTGCCTTTGTCGAAGGTACTTTCTTCGTAACCTTGGTTATGGCCTTCATTATCAAATAAGCACTTCTATTTTAGAAAAGGAGGTGTCAAAACTTGGAAGAAAGTATCACTCCAACGATAACTCTTGGACCTGTAACTTTTAATTTGACCCTACTTGCTATGACCCTGATTTCTGTTTTCGCCGTTTTTGGCTTCATTTATTGGGCCAGTCGAAAAATGTCGATCCGACCAAAAGGCAAACAAAATGTGCTGGAATACGCATATGACTTTGTCGTAGGCTTTACAAAAGGAAATATTGGGGAACATTACATAAAGGACTATTCCTTGTTCTTGTTTGTTCTTTTCCTCTTTCTTTTAGTAGCCAATAACATTGGATTGATGGCTAAAATCGAAACGACCAATGGTTACAATTTGTGGACATCACCAACCGCTAACCTGGGTTATGACTTTGCCTTTTCATTTTTGATCACCTTAATCGCCCATGTAGAAGGAATTCGCAGACGTGGTGTGAAGGAATATTTAAAGGCTTTTGTGACACCCGGATTTATGACCCCCATGAATATTTTGGAAGAATTAACGAACTTTGCCTCCTTGGCACTTCGGATCTTCGGAAATATCTTTGCGGGTGAGGTACTAGCAAGCTTGCTTGTGACTTTGTCGCATCAAGCTGTTTATTGGTATCCATTTGCCTTTATTGGAAGCATGGCGTGGACAGCGTTTTCGATTTTCATTTCATGTATCCAAGCCTATGTGTTTACCATGTTGTCATCAATTTATATTGGTAAGAAAATTAATGGTGAAGAGTAAGTAGAGGAGGAGTAGAAGAATGCATGTATCAATGAGTGAAATTATTGGTAACTTTATTCTCATTGCTGGTTCCTTCCTATTATTAATCTTTTTAATAAAGAAATTTGCATGGAACAATATCAATGGAATTTTAGAAGCGCGTGCCAAAAAGATTACAGATGATATTGATGGAGCAGAATCAGCTCGTCAAAAAGCTGAGGAACTAGCAAGTAAACGTGAAGAAGAGTTGGTAGGTAGCCGCAAAGAAGCTGCGTCTATCGTCGAAAATGCAAAGGAAACTGCAGAAAAGAATAAATCTCAGATCCTTTCAGAAGCCACTCAAGAAGCAGTACGTTTGAAAGAAAAAGCACAACAAGAAATTGCGCATAACAAAGAAGAAGCATTGAACAGTATCAAAGGTGATGTGGCAGATCTCACTGTCAATCTTGCCAGCAAATTGTTGAGCCAACAGCTGGATGCTGAAGGTCAACGCCAACTGATCGATCGCTATCTTGATGAATTAGGAGAAGCCTAATGGACAAAAAGCAACTGATGGTGATTGAGAAATATACCCAGCCTTTTGTTCAATTGGTCTTTGAAAAAGGAGAACAAGACCTAGTCTTTGAAAAATTGATCCAAATCAAGGGGATTTTTGAAGAGACTGGACTTGCTAACTTCTTAGCTCATATCGGTGTAGAGGATGAAGAGAAAGCAAAAAGTCTCAGACTTTTTCAACCCTCTGATTCACAATTACTCGACCATTTGATTGAAGTGGTTATTCTCAATCATCGTGAAGCCTTATTTTATGACATTGTAACGATTTGTTTGGATCAGATTCAACTGTTGAGCAACGCTTTTGTCGTCACTGTTACGACGGTTGCTGGTTTGGATCCTGTTCAAGAGCAAAAGCTAATCCCCATTATCGAAAGAAAATTTGGGATTCAAGTTCGCTCAATCCAACAAAAGATCGATCCAGATTTAATTGGTGGCTTTGTCGTGACAGCCAATCATAAAACGTTGGATACCAGTCTCAAACACCAATTGCAAGTTATAAAATCTAAATTGAAATAGAAAGTGGTGTGAATTTTGGCGATTAACGCACAAGAAATCAGCGCTTTAATTAAGCAACAAATTGAAAATTTCAAGCCAAACTTTGACGTCACTGAGACAGGTGTTGTAACCTACATTGGTGACGGGATTGCCCGTGCTCATGGTCTTGAAAATGCCATGAGTGGTGAGTTGTTGATCTTTGAAAATGGCTCATACGGGATGGCCCAAAACTTAGAGACAACGGATGTCGGTATCATCATCTTGGGTGATTTCACGGATATTCGTGAAGGAGACTCTGTCCGTCGTACAGGTAAAATCATGGAAGTCCCTGCAGGGGATGCCTTGATTGGTCGGGTTGTCAACCCACTTGGCCAACCAGTAGATGGTTTGGGTGAGATTGTGACAGATAAATTCCGTCCAGTCGAAACACCAGCTCCTGGTGTTATGCAACGGAAATCTGTCTCAGAACCCCTACAAACTGGTTTGAAAGCCATTGATGCCCTCGTTCCAATCGGACGTGGCCAACGGGAATTGATTATCGGGGACCGTCAAACAGGGAAAACTTCGATTGCCATTGATACCATCTTGAACCAAAAGGGTCAAGACATGATCTGTATCTATGTGGCGATTGGTCAAAAAGAATCAACAGTTCGTACGCAGGTAGAAACTCTTCGTAAATACGGAGCCATGGATTATACGATTGTGGTAACCGCTTCGGCTTCCCAACCGTCTCCATTGCTCTACTTGGCACCTTATGCCGGGGTTGCCATGGCAGAAGAGTTCATGTATAACGGTAAACACGTTTTGATCGTCTATGATGATTTGTCAAAACAAGCCGTAGCCTACCGTGAATTGTCCCTTCTTCTTCGTCGTCCACCAGGACGTGAAGCCTTCCCAGGGGATGTCTTCTATCTCCACAGCCGTTTGTTGGAACGTTCAGCTAAAGTTTCAGATGAATTGGGTGGTGGCTCTATTACTGCCCTTCCAATTATTGAAACCCAAGCAGGAGATATCTCTGCTTATATCGCAACCAACGTGATTTCGATCACAGACGGACAAATCTTCTTGCAAGATAGTTTGTTCAATGCTGGTATTCGTCCAGCCATTGATGCAGGTTCTTCTGTATCCCGTGTAGGGGGAGCTGCCCAAATCAAGGCTATGAAGAAAGTTGCGGGTACCCTTCGTATCGACCTTGCTTCCTACCGTGAATTGGAAGCCTTCACGAAATTTGGTAGTGACTTGGATGCTGCGACTCAAGCGAAATTGAACCGTGGTCGCCGAACAGTTGAAGTCTTGAAACAACCCGTTCATGAACCATTGACAGTTGAAAAACAAGTCGTGATCTTGTATGCCTTGACTCATGGTTTCTTAGATAGTGTTCCAGTAGACGATATTCTTCGTTTCCAAGAAGAGTTGTTTGATTACTTTGAAGCACATTTTAATCAAATCTTTGAGACGATTCGTTCGACACATGATCTTCCAGCAGAAGAAGAACTGGATGCAGCCCTTACAGAATTTGTCAACCAGTCAAATTTCAAATAGAAATAGGAGTGGAAGATGGCAGTTTCATTAAATGATATAAAAAATAAAATTGCATCCACTAAAAATACTAGTCAAATTACCAATGCCATGCAGATGGTGTCTGCTGCTAAACTCGGAAAATCTGAGCAAGCAGCCAAGGATTTTCAGGTTTATGCCGCTAAGGTACGTAAGTTACTAACAGACTTGCTCCATGGACATGAAACAGAAAATGCTAAGTCCCATCCCATGTTGGTGAGTCGGCCGGTAAAAAAGACAGCTTATATCGTGATTACATCCGATCGTGGTTTGGTCGGAGGCTACAATGCCTCCATCCTTAAAACCATGATGGAAATGAAGGCAGAATACCATCCAACTGGAGATGACTTTGAAGTGATCTGTATTGGAAGTGTCGGGGCGGATTTCTTCCGTGCCCGTGGGATTCAGCCGGTTTATGAATTGCGTGGTTTGCCTGATCAACCTAGCTTTAAGGAAGTTCGTACGATCATTTCGAAAACAGTCCAAATGTATCAGGAAGGCTTGTTTGATGAGTTGTACGTCTGTTACAACCATCACGTCAACAGTTTGACTAGTCAAATGCGGGTAGAACAGATGCTTCCGATTATTGATTTGGACCCCAATGAAGCAGATGAGGATTATGTATTGAATCTAGAATTGGAATCTAGTCGAGATGCCATTTTGGATCAATTGCTCCCTCAATTTGCTGAAAGCATGATCTATGGTGCCATTATTGATGCTAAAACAGCTGAAAATGCTGCGGGGATGATGGCCATGCAAACTGCAACAGACAATGCCAAGAAAGTCATTGATGAATTAACGATTCAATACAACCGTGCTCGTCAAGCAGCGATTACGCAAGAAATTACCGAAATCGTTGCAGGTGCTAGCGCCCTTGAATAGTTGTCGGATACAATTTTAAATACAAAAACAGATGCTCGAAAGAGAATTTTTGAGCAGTAGAAATTACTTAGAATAGGAGAATGACATGAGTTTAGGCAAAATTTCTCAGGTCGTAGGTCCCGTCGTAGACGTTGCCTTTTCCGTTGGAGATAAACTTCCTGAGATCAATAATGCGCTTGTAGTCTATAAAAATGACCAACAAAAATCAAAAGTCGTTCTTGAAGTAGCTTTGGAACTTGGTGATGGGGTCGTACGGACCATCGCCATGGAATCAACTGATGGTTTAACACGTGGAATGGAAGTCTTGGACACTGGTCGTCCAATCTCTGTTCCTGTCGGAAAAGAAACCTTGGGACGTGTCTTCAATGTTCTTGGAGATACCATTGACTTGGATCAACCTTTTCCTGAGGATGCTCCTCGTGACTCCATCCACAAAAAAGCTCCATCCTTTGACGAGCTCTCTACTTCAGAAGAAATTCTTGAAACAGGGATCAAGGTTATTGACCTCTTAGCCCCTTATTTGAAAGGTGGGAAGGTCGGACTCTTCGGTGGTGCCGGAGTTGGGAAGACCGTCTTGATTCAAGAATTAATCCATAATATTGCCCAAGAACACGGTGGTATTTCTGTATTTACCGGTGTTGGGGAACGGACACGTGAAGGGAATGACCTTTACTGGGAAATGAAAGAATCTGGCGTTATTGAAAAAACAGCCATGGTCTTTGGACAAATGAATGAGCCACCTGGAGCACGGATGCGTGTTGCTTTGACTGGTTTGACCATTGCGGAATACTTCCGTGATGTCGAAGGTCAGGACGTTCTCTTGTTTATCGACAATATCTTCCGTTTCACTCAAGCCGGATCTGAAGTATCAGCCCTTTTGGGACGGATGCCATCAGCAGTTGGTTACCAACCTACTTTGGCAACTGAAATGGGTCAATTGCAAGAACGTATTACGTCAACGAAGAAAGGTTCTGTTACATCGATCCAAGCCATCTATGTGCCAGCCGATGACTATACAGACCCAGCGCCAGCAACCGCTTTTGCTCACTTGGATTCAACCACCAACTTGGAACGTAAATTGGTACAATTGGGGATCTACCCTGCGGTGGATCCATTGGCATCAAGCTCACGTGCCCTTTCTCCAGAAATCGTAGGAGAAGAACACTATGCAGTAGCTTCTGAAGTCAAACGCGTCCTTCAACGTTACCATGAATTGCAAGATATCATTGCTATCTTGGGGATGGATGAATTGTCTGACGAAGAAAAGACCTTGGTTGCTCGTGCTCGCCGGATCCAATTCTTCTTGTCACAAAACTTCAACGTTGCGGAACAATTTACAGGTCAACCTGGTTCTTATGTACCAGTTGGAGAAACTGTTCGTGGCTTTAAAGAAATTTTGGATGGGAAATATGACCATCTTCCTGAAGATGCCTTCCGTGGTGTTGGATCGATCGAAGATGTGATCGCCAAAGCTGAAAAAATGGGATTCTAAGAAGAGGTGAAAGATGAGTCAAATGAACGTCCAAATCGTTACACCGGATGGACTGGTTTATGATCATCATGCCGCATTTGTATCTGTCAAGACAATTGATGGTGAATTAGGGATTTTACCTCATCATATCAATACCATTGCGGTTTTGGCTGTAGACCAAGTAAAGGTTCGTCGTGTCGACGATGACAAACATATTGATTGGATTGCAGTCAATGGGGGGATTATCGAAGTAGCTGATAATGTCATTACCATTGTTGCCGATTCTGCCGAACGTGCTCGAGATATCGACATTAGTCGTGCAGAACGTGCCAAACTGCGAGCTGAAAAAGCGATTGAAGAAGCCAAAGATCAGCATTCGGTTGATATGGAACGTCGTGCTAAAATTGCTCTTCAACGCGCCATTAACCGGATTAATGTCGGAAATCGTTTATAAGATATTCAAAATAAGGTGGAGGTTTTGTCCTCACCTTATTTTTGTTGGGAGAGAATCAAAAGAAGAAAGTACGGACCAAATATGGTATAATAGCTGTATGATTCAAATGATTTTTAATCTTTCAAGCCATCTATTGTTTATCTTTTTTGCCTATTACCTATTGATGAACTTGGTTCAATGGGAAAAGTTTTTAAAAGTAAGTGCTGAAAATGCAGTTAAAATCCGTTTTTTGATCTTGATGATCAGCGTTGGAATAGGCTATCTAGCAAGCTCATTTTTTATCAGTGTCTATGAGATGAGTCGGCAGATTTTTATTGGCCAATTCTAGCCACATTTTATAAAAAATATGGTATGATAGAAAGCGTGACTTTAAGAAATTGGAGAACAATCCCGTATGGAAAAAATAATCGTTAATGGTGGTCATAATCGACTGGTTGGAACCGTCAAAATCGAAGGAGCAAAAAATGCTGTCCTTCCTCTTCTTGCTGCAACAGTTCTAGCAAGCGAGGGCGTGACAACCTTGAAAAATGTACCTGTTTTATCAGATGTCTTTACAATGAACAATGTTGTTCGTGGGTTGAATGCACAAGTAACCTTCAATGAAGAAGACAATACGGTTGTCGTAGATGCGCAAGCAAAATTATCAGAGGAAGCACCTTATAAGTATGTGAGCAAGATGCGTGCTTCTATCGTTGTCCTAGGTCCTGTCTTGGCACGCAATGGCCATGCTAAAGTTTCCATGCCTGGAGGCTGTACGATCGGTAGTCGTCCGATTGACCTCCACCTGAAAGGTCTGGAAGCTATGGGAGCTGAAATTACCCAAACAGCCGGCTATATTGAAGCAAAAGCAGATCGTCTCAAGGGAGCACACATCTATATGGACTTCCCATCAGTAGGGGCGACACAAAATATTATAATGGCGGCAACCTTGGCAGATGGAGTTACTGTGATTGAAAATGCAGCTCGGGAACCTGAAATTGTTGACCTAGCACTCTTGCTGAATAAAATGGGGGCTAATGTTAAGGGGGCAGGAACTGAGACCTTGACCATTGTTGGTGTGGAGAGCTTGCATGGGGCAAACCACAATGTTGTGCAAGACCGCATCGAGGCCGGAACCTTTATGATTGGGGCAGCCATGACTGGTGGAGATGTCTTGATCGAAGATGCCATTTGGGAACACAACCGTCCGCTTCTATCTAAGATGCAGGAGATGGGTGTAACGGTAACCGAAGAAGAAAATGGAATTCGGATTCAATCGGATATCAGTAAGCTCCGTCCAGTGACGGTTAAAACCCTTCCCTATCCAGGATTCCCAACCGATATGCAGGCTCAATTCACAGCCTTGATGGCCATGGCTAAAGGTGAGTCTACCATGATTGAAACGGTTTTTGAGAATCGCTTCCAGCATTTGGAAGAAATGCGTCGGATGGGCGTTCACTCAGACATTATGCGGGATACAGCTCGTATCGTTGGAGGGGAAAGCTTCCAAGGTGCAGAGGTCATGTCGACCGATTTACGAGCAAGTGCAACCTTGGTCTTGATGGGCTTGGTAGCAGAAGGAGAGACGAAAGTCAGCAAATTAAGTCACTTAGATCGTGGTTATTATCAATTCCATGAGAAATTGGTGGCACTAGGTGCAGACGTGAAACGTGTAGAGGAAGAAGACGATGAAAACTAATCTTCGCTATGTTGGAAAACAGCTAGGAATTGTCCTCCTGTTGGCTGTGATTGGAATCATCATTTTTGCAGTTGGTTTGGTCATTGGCTATGGAGTGATTGGAGATGGAAAAAATCCATGGTCCATTCTCTCTCCGGACACTTGGTCAGAGATCATTGGAAAGCTAACAGGCAAATAAGCTTTTAACTAAAATTGAGTAAAAAGGAGAGCAGCGAATCGAGTCAATGACCCATCTAGCGCTGCTCTTTTTTGGAGAGAGATATGGCAAAACAAACAGTAAGCAAAAGAACCAAACAAACCCTAGCCGGTTTTGTGGTGGCAACGGCCCTAGCTATTGGGGGTTATTATTTTAATCAACCGACGGTTAAAGAAGCGACAGATCAGGTTGTTTCGGTGGTGACTAGTAGCCAACAAGAAACACCTAGTAAAGAGTTAGCTAGCTCTGTACTAACGAAATCTGCCCGTTCACAATTAGGAAATGACTTGGAATGGAATGGTGCTGGAGCATTTGTCGTTAAGGGAAATCGAACAGATCTGGATGCCAGTGTGGCTAGTCAACCCTATGCGGATAACAAGACAAAAGAAGTGAATGGAAAGACCGTACCGACGGTTGCGAACGCTATTATGACCAAGGCGACTCGTCAGTACAGAGATCGCGATGCAACAGGAAGTGGCCTAACCGATTGGAAACCTGCAGGTTGGCATCAGATTCATAATCTGTCAGGCGAGTACGACCATGCTGTGGATAGAGGTCATCTATTGGGTTACGCCTTGATTGGCAATCTCAAAGGCTTTGACGCTTCTACTAGCAATCCCAAAAATATCGCCGTGCAAACGGCTTGGTCCAATCAAGCCAATGATCCTCATTCCACTGGTCAAAACTACTATGAGACCCTGGTTCGAAAAGCCCTAGATAAGAACAAGCAGGTCCGCTATCGGGTCACTTTGATCTACAATCAGCCGGAAGATCTGATTCCTTTAGGTTCTCAGATCGAAGCCAAATCGAGTGACGGGACTCTTGAGTTCAATGTCTTTGTTCCTAATGTTCAAAGTGGAATGAGCCTGGATTACCAGACAGGAAAAGTAACCGTTCATCAATAAGCCAGAAAGCATAGCTATTTAAGTTTTTTTTAAGAATGGAGTGTTACAATGGCATACCTTCTTTAAGAGAAAGGAGAATGTATGAGAACCATTTTTCGATTTTTCAGAGGAATCCTTCGCATGGCTTGGAGTCTTTTTTGGGGATTTTTCTGGACCATTGCCATCAGTTTTCTCGTCCTAGTGGGGATCATCTATTTCACAGATTCTCCTAGTTCTGGTATGGATGGATTTGGACGAGCTGCCCAAAAGGTTGTCTATCAAGTCGGCAATTTATTTGGTGATCAGGGCTTTGCATCGCGCTTTGGGATGACACCTAGCTCACAGACCACGCAGACGGACAATCATGAGCATAGTGGCGCTCGCTGGGAAAAAGCGGAAGCCACGGTCTATTTGGATCCCAATATCAATCAAACCTTTATAAAAGCTTATCGGGATGCTATTGAGGCTTGGAACCAAACAGGCGCCTTTACCTTCAAGCTGGTTACAAATGAAAAAGAAGCTAATGTGGTCTTGACGGAACTGGATAACGCATCGGTTTCTGCTGCTGGAGAGACTGCCTCTCAGACTAACCTCTTAACCAACCGGTTCACCCACATCACAGTGCGTCTCAATCGCCATTATCTTTTAAATTATGTCTATAACTATAGTTATGATCGGATTGTCAATACAGCTGAGCATGAGCTAGGCCATGCGATAGGGCTGGACCACACTGATGGAGAATCGGTCATGCAACCGGCTGGTTCCTTCTACAGTATTCAGGATACAGATGTGGAAGCAGTTCGACAATTGTATAAGGAAGAATAAGTTTTAAAATACTTTCTAAAAGTTCTGAGCCTCAAGGGGCTCAGGATTTTTTTGATGGCTCGTCTTTTCTTGTTTAATCCGTAAAAAGATAGTAAAATAGGGACATGATTATTTTACAAGCCAACAAAATTGAACGCTCTTTTGCAGGGGAGGTTCTTTTTGATAATATCAGCCTGCAGGTGGATGAAAGGGACCGGATTGCCCTGGTCGGAAAGAACGGAGCCGGCAAGTCTACCCTCTTAAAAATCTTGGTGGGAGAAGAAGAACCAACTTCAGGAGAAATCAATAAAAAGCGGGATCTTTCTCTCTCTTATTTAGCCCAGGATAGTCGCTTTGAGTCGTCCAATACTATCTACGATGAGATGCTCCACGTCTTTGACGATCTCCGTAAAACGGAGAAAACTTTGCGGCAGATGGAGCTTGAGATGGGGGAAAAAACTGGGGCTGACTTAGAAAAACTCATGCAGGACTATGACCGTCTCTCGGAAGAATTCCGTCAGGCTGGTGGCTTCACCTATGAAGCAGATATCCGCGCCATTTTAAACGGCTTCAAGTTCGATGAGTCCATGTGGCAGATGAAGATTGAAGAGCTGTCTGGTGGGCAAAATACCCGTCTAGCTCTGGCCAAGATGCTCTTAGAAAAACCAAATCTCCTGGTACTGGACGAGCCGACCAACCACTTGGATATTGAGACCATCGCCTGGTTGGAAAACTATCTGGTTAATTATAGCGGAGCTCTTCTCATTGTCAGCCACGACCGCTATTTCCTAGATAAGGTCGCAACCATTACACTGGACTTGACCAAGCATTCCTTGGACCGCTATGTCGGCAATTACTCCAGCTTTGTGGAGCAAAAGGAGCAAAAACTGCTGACCGAAGCCAAGAACTACGAGAAGCAACAAAAAGAAATTGCGGCGCTGGAAGACTTTGTTAATCGCAATTTGGTGAGGGCGTCGACCACCAAACGGGCCCAGTCTCGGCGCAAGCAGTTGGAAAAAATGGAGCGTCTAGACAAGCCGGAAGCTGGGACTAAGTCTGCCCATATGACCTTCCATGCCGATAAGACATCGGGCAATGTCGTCTTGACTGTAGAAGAGGCAGCCGTCGGCTATGACGATCAAATCCTCTCAGAGCCTATTAATTTGGATATCCGCAAGATGAATGCAGTCGCCATTGTGGGACCAAATGGGATCGGGAAATCTACTCTTATAAAGTCCATCGTCGGGCAGATTCCTTTTATCAAGGGGGAAGCTCGTTTTGGGGCCAATGTCGAGGTGGGTTACTATGATCAGACCCAAAGTAAACTAACGCCTCACAACAGTGTCTTGGATGAGCTCTGGAATGACTTTAAACTGACACCAGAAGTAGAAATACGCAATCGCCTGGGAGCCTTTCTTTTCTCTGGGGATGATGTCAAGAAAACCGTCGGCATGCTGTCGGGTGGAGAGCGGGCCCGCTTGCTTCTAGCTAAGCTGTCCATGGAAAATAACAATTTTTTGATTCTCGACGAGCCGACCAACCACTTGGACATCGATAGCAAGGAAGTACTGGAAAATGCCTTGATTGATTTTGATGGGACCCTGCTTTTTGTCAGCCACGACCGCTACTTTATCAATCGGGTAGCGACCCAAGTCTTAGAACTCTCAGAAGAGGGCTCGACCCTTTATCTGGGAGACTATGATTATTATCTGGAGAAAAAAGCAGAGTTAGAGGCCCTTGCTGCAGCGCAAGCAGAAGCAGTGCCTGTTTCTTCAACGGAAGAAGTCACTGGCAATGACTATCACCTGCAAAAGCAAAATCAAAAGGAACTCCGCAAAATCACCCGCCGCATTGAGCAATTGGAAGCAGAGATGGAAGAGCTGGATCAGAAAATCCAAGACATCACCGAAACCATGCATAGCACCAACGATGCAGACGACTTGGTCCAACTGCAAAGCGAGCTGGACCAACTGACTGTCCAGCAGGAAGCGGTCATGGAAGAGTGGGAAGAACTGTCAGAGCAGGTGGAATAGATGGAAGATTTAGGCAAAGTTTTTCGTGAATTTCGAATCAGTAAGAATTATTCGTTAAAAGAAGCTGCAGGAGAAGCTTGCTCGACCTCCCAGTTATCCCGTTTTGAATTGGGGGAGTCGGATCTAGCTACGTCGCGCTTCTTTGAGATATTAGACAATATCCATGTGACGATTGAAAATTTTATGGATAAGGCCAGAAATTTTCAACACCATGAGCATGTGTCCTTAATTGCTCAGTTGGTTCCTCTTTATTATGCAAACGATATTGCGGGTTTTCAAAGGCTTCAAGAGGAGGAACTTGAAAAAGCTAAGAGTTCGACCAATCCCCTCTATTTTGAATTGAACTGGATCCTGCTACAAGGCTTGATTTGCCAGAGAGATGCCAGCTACACGATGAAGCAAAGTGATCTGGAAAAGGTGGCAGATTATCTCTTTCAAACGGAAGAATGGACCATGTATGAGTTGATCCTCTTTGGCAATCTTTATAGCTTTTATGATGTGGATTATGTCACTCGGCTTGGGAGAGAAGTGATGGAGCGGGAAGATTTCTACAAGGAAATTGGTCGCCATCGAAAACTGGTCTTGATTCTAGCTCTGAATTGTTACCAGCATTGTTTAGAACACCGTTCTTTTGAAAGTGCTAGTTATTTTGAAGCCTCTGTGGAAAAGATTATCGGCAAGAGCATCAAACTCTACGAGCGCAATGTCTTTCATTACCTCAAGGGATTTGCCCTCTATCAGAAGGGGCAAACAGAAGAAGGGAGTCAGCAAATGCAAGAGGCTATGCATATTTTTGATGTGCTAGGTCTTCCAGAGCAGGTAGCTTACTATCAAGAACACTTTGATAAATTTGTAATAGATGAATGTTCCTAAATAGGAGAGAGATAAAGGAGATTTTATGAACCGACATGCGGTCCAATTAATTAGTCGTGGAGCGATTACCAAAATTGGAAATATGCTCTATGATTATGGGAATAGTGTCTGGCTGGCCTCAATGGGGACTATAGGAAAGACGGTATTAGGAATCTATCAGATTTCTGAGTTAGTGACAGGGATCCTCGTGAATCCTTTTGGAGGGGTGATTTCAGACCGTTTTTCTCGTCGCAAGATTTTGATGACGACCGACTTGGTGTGTGGTCTCCTGTGTTTGGCGATTTCTTTTATCAGAAATGATCGTTGGATGATTGGGGCTCTTATTTTTGCCAATATTGTTCAGGCCATTGCCTTTGGTTTTTCTCGCCCTGCCAATAAAGCCATTATTACCGAGGTAGTAGAGAAAGACGAGATTGTGACCTATAACGCCCACTTGGAGTTAGTCTTACAGGTTGTTAGTGTCTGTTCACCTGTTTTTTCTTTCCTAGTTCTACAATTTGCCAGTCTTTATATGACCCTCTTATTAGATGCACTGACCTTTTTCATTGCTTTTGTCCTAGTGGCTTTCCTTCCGAAAGAAGAAGCTAAGGTTCAAGAGAGGAAACAGTTTACCGGGAAAGATATTTTTTCTGATATCAAGGATGGGTTAGACTATATCTGGCATCAGAAAGAGATTTTCTTTCTCTTATTAGTGGCTTCTAGCGTCAATTTCTTTTTTGCAGCTTTTGAGTTTTTACTTCCCTTCTCGAATCGTCTATACGAGGTTAAAGGAGCTTATGCGACTATTTTAACGCTGGGAGCTATTGGATCTATTCTAGGAGCGCTTGTTGCCAATAAAATGAAATCAAGTATGAAAATTCTCCTGTTTTTACTGCTCATGGCAGGGGTCGGAGTGTTCATAATGGGCTTGCCCCTTCCGCCTTATCTTTCCTTTTCAGGAAATCTGATCTGTGAATTTTTTGTGACCATTTTCGACATCCACGTTTTTACTCAAGTACAAACCAAGGTGGAAGATGATTATCTAGGTAGAGTCTTGAGCACAATTTATACTTTGGCTGTTCTCTTTATGCCCATCGCCAAAGGGTTGATGACTTGGTTGCCAAGTGTCCGCATGGAATCATTTCTTTTTATTGGAGCTGGGGTTATTCTCTTTTCACTCTTGGCTCAGCTAGTAGCTAAGCAGCTTTAATCAAAAGAACAGTAAGGATCCTTTGATAAATTTGTAAACCATTATTTTTCCCAAATAAGGGACAAAATGAAAACCTCTTTCATGAACTGATACAATAGTTTCAGAAAATGAAGGAGGTTTTTTTATGAATCGACATGCTATCCAGCTGATTGCTCGTGGGGCAATCAATCGAATGGGAAATATGCTCTATGACTATGGGAATAGTGTTTGGCTGGCCTCGATGGGGACGGTGGGAAAGACGGTATTAGGGATTTATCAGATTTCTGAACTTGTCACCTCCATTCTAGTCAATCCATTTGGTGGCGTGATCTCAGACCGGTTTTCTCGTCGTAAGATTTTGATGACGACCGACTTGGTTTGTGGTCTCCTTTGTTTAGCGATTTCGTTTATCAGGAATGATCGTTGGATGATTGTAGCCCTGATTGTTGCCAATATTGTCCAGGCCATTGCCTTCGCTTTCTCTCGTACAGCTAATAAAGCCATTATCACAGAAGTCGTAGAGAAAGATGAGATTGTGACCTATAATGCCCACTTGGAGTTGGTCTTACAAATAGTTGGTGTCAGCTCTCCTGTGTTCTCTTTCCTTGTTTTACAATTTGCCAGTCTCCATGCGACCCTCTTACTGGATGCACTGACCTTTTTCATCGCCTTTGTCCTAGTGGCATTCCTTCCGAAAGAAGAAGCCAAAGCTCAAGTGAAGAAGCCTTTTTCGGGAAAAGATATTTTTTCGGATATGAAAGATGGACTAGACTACATCTGGCATCAGAAAGAGATTTTCTTTCTCTTGTTGGTGGCTTCCAGCGTCAATTTCTTTTTTGCAGCTTTTGAGTTTTTACTCCCCTTTTCCAATCGCCTTTACGGGGTCAAAGGAGCCTATGCGACCATCTTAACCTTGGGTGCTATCGGCTCCATTATCGGAGCTTTGATCGCCAATAAATTTAAATCAAGCATGGAGATGCTTCTTTTCTTATTGATTTTAACAGGAGTAGGAGTCTTCATGATGGGCTTGCCCCTTCCTCCTCTTCTATCCTTTTCTGGAAATTTAGTCTGTGAACTCTTTATGACGATTTTTAATATTCACTTTTTTACCCAAGTGCAAACCAAGGTAGAAGGAGACTACCTGGGCAGGGTCTTAAGCACTATTTTTACCCTAGCCATTCTCTTTATGCCGGTGGCTAAAGGCTTGATGACCTGGTTACCAAGCGTTCGAGTAGAATCCTTTCTCCTGATTGGAGCAGGCGTCATTCTCTTTTCACTCCTAGCACAAGTAGTCGCCAAGAAAATACAAGCAAAAGAAGGTACATCAGCATAAAAAAAGCACCGAATGGTGCTTTTTTAGTTGTTATTTTTTTCTTCTATTTTAACTTCTTTCTTTTCTTCCTCCAGTTGCTTTTGAGTGCTCTTGAGTTCTTTTTTTAGGGAGAAGCCCTTTGAAAAATTAACCAAGGTCATGACAAATGCACCCAAGAGGACACAGAGCAAGATCAGAATGATCAAGGGCAATTTAAATTGGACCAAGAGGAAATTCACAGTGACTGATTGCATGTTTGCAAGGGAAATACCAGCAATCAATAAAATTAAAAGTAATAAAGCAATGTAGTGTAGATTATTTTTGTTCATCATTATCTCCTTATTGTTCAGTCGGTGCCTTGCTTTTCACATCAGCGTATTCTTCCGGCTGCTCTAGGCTTAGAATCTCCTCATAAGCCGGTAGGGAAAGGTCCGTGCCATATTTATTTTTTAAGGCAGTGCTCACCAAGCGATAGGCCAAATTGGCATTTCGGGACAAGATAGGACCGTGGAAGTAGCTCCCAAAGACGTTCTTGTAATGAACCCCTTCGCAACCATCTTCTTTGTTGTTCCCATTTCCATAGACAACCTTGCCCAGCGGTTTTTCATCCTCTGCCAAGAAGGTCCGACCTTGGTGGTTTTCAAAACCATAATAGGTTTCGTTAAATTCTTCGTTATGGATCTTGATATCACCGATATAGCGGTTGTTGACTTGGTTGAGCGTATAGTGGCCCATAATACCGAGCCCTTCAATGCGTTTGCCAGAAGCTTCAATGTAGTACTGACCCAGAAGCTGAAAGCCACCACAGATAGCAAGGACCACACCATCGTCATGAATGAAGCGTTCAAGATCTTCTTTTTTATCTGGTAGATCTTCTGATACAATGGTCTGTTCGTAGTCTTGGCCGCCACCGAAAAAGGTGATATCATAGGCATCAGGGTCGAACCGGTCTTTGAGAGAGACGATATCCACTGTGACATGGGCTCCAAGTTTTTCAGCAACGTACTTGAGCATGAGGATATTTCCATTGTCTCCGTAGGTATTCATTAAGTTGCCGTAGAGATGGGCAATGCGCAGGCTGTATGGATACTGTGCCTGATCAGAAGATTCTAGAGAAGTATAAGTCATTAGTGCATCTCCTTTTCAATCAGGTGTTCTTGGACCAAGAGTTCACGGAATTCAAGCATGGCCGTATAAGTGGCTAAGATATAGGCGTGAGGGGTTTCCTGTTGCTGGATGCGTTGGAAGACCTCTTTTAATTCAGCCATTTCTGTGATCTTTTCAGCCGGATAGCCAGTGACCCGAAGTCGCCGAGCAATCTCAGAGTGGCGCACCCCACCAGCATTGATTTCTGGAATATCCATCTGGGTGATTTGCTCAAAGTCCGCATCCCAAATCCAGCTGGTGTCGATCCCATCCGCATAATTCGCATTGAGGAGGGCTGATAAGCTAAAGGAATAAGGAGCTAGTTTGATCATTTCAATAGCTTGGGTCGCACCAACTGGATTCTTAATCAAAACCAAGGTACATTCCTTATCCCCAATCTTAAAGGTTTCCTGGCGACCAAAGACAGCGCGACTGCGATCAAATCCTTGCTTAATCACTTCAGGTTGCACTCCAAAGAATCCAGCAACAGAGACAGCTGCTAAGGCATTGTAGATGTTGTAAAGACCACCGATATTGATGTGGTAATCTTGCCCTTGGATCCGGAAGTTGGAAGATCGATGGGTTAAAGAGAGGAGGTCCGATACGGCATAGGTCAGAGGTGGCCGGTGGAAACCACAGTGCTCACAGATATAATCTCCCAGGTTAGCATAGGTATTGAGCTTGTACTTGAGGATGTTGTGGCAATGCGGGCACAGGATTCCTTCTGTATTGTAATGAGCTAGTTGTGGCTCTGATTTGTCTGTATCAAATCCATAATATTGGATCGGATTGGACAAGGTCTGACTATTAAAGAGCGGACTATCTCCATTTAACAGAACCGTCGCAGTTGGGACCTTGTGAATGGCATCCAAAATCATTTGGTAGGTCGTATAGATCTCACCGTAGCGGTCCATCTGATCCCGGAAAATATTGGTGACCACAAAAAGGCTGGGCTTAATATAATCACAAATCCGAGAGAGGCTGGCCTCGTCAATTTCAAGTACCGCAATCGGTCGATTTGATTTCGAATGCTTAGCCCGTAAGAAGGTCGTTGTAATCCCAGAGATCATATTGGCCCCGCTTGGATTGGTCAAAATCGGTCCAAACGCTTCTTGGAGAATACCTACGGTTAGTGCAGTGGTCAGGGTTTTCCCATTTGTCCCTGTAATCACAACAATCTCATAGTTTTTGGCCAGTTGACTGAGAATATCTTTATCAAATTTGAGGGCTACTTTACCTGGTAGGGTTGATCCCCGCCCCATTTTTTCTAGAATAGAGCCGGAAAGCTTTCCTGCCAGAAGGCCCAAGGTTGTATTTATCTTCATAAATCATATTTTATCATAAAAAGCATCAGAAGGTTACAGAAAAATCTGTTGAAACATGTTATAATAAGGTGATGTCTTTTAGAGAAGTGGTAGGTATGAGAATATGAATATTCAACAGTTTACAAATCCACAATTTTGGACCAGTTTGTTCCCGAATTGGTGGAGTATTATTATCAATATCATCGATATTGCCCTGGTGGCTTGGTTGTTGTATTTTTTGATCAAGGCCATCGTAGGGACTAAGATCATGATTTTGGTTCGTGGAGTTATTATCTTTTTCTTGGTGCAGTTTTTAGCCAATTTCTTAGGGCTCACGACTATTTCATGGCTGATCAATCAAGTGATTACTTATGGGGTTATCGCCCTGGTTGTGATTTTCTCCCCTGAGATTCGGATTGGTTTAGAGCGTCTGGGTCGGGCGACAGAATTCTTTACGACTAGTGAAGTCAGTCAGGAAGAGAAGATGGTGCAGGCCTACGTTAAGGCAGTAGCTTATATGAGCCCACGTAAGATTGGTGCCTTGGTAGCTATTCAAGGAGCTAGAACCCTTCAGGAATATATTTCCACAGGGATTCCTCTAGATGCAGATATTTCAGGAGAATTGCTGATTAATATCTTCATTCCTAATACTCCTTTGCATGATGGAGCGGTCATTGTTCGCAATGATAAAATCGCTGTTTCTTGTGCCTACCTGCCCTTGACCGAAAACACTGGAATTTCAAAAGAGTTCGGAACGCGTCACCGCGCAGCCATTGGTTTGTCTGAAGTCTCTGATGCTTTTACCTTTGTGGTATCAGAAGAAACGGGCGGGATCTCTGTGACTTACAATGGAACTTTCCGACACGATTTAACCTTAGACGAGTTCGAGGTAGAATTGAGAGCCTTCTTGGTTCCTGAAGAGAATAAAACGACTAGTTGGAAAGAGCGTCTATTTGGGAGGGTGACAAAATGAGATCGAAAAAAGAATTTCTTTATGTTTTCTCTTCCGTCTTATTGTCCTTTATCTTGTTTATCAATGCATCTTCCTTTAATTTTCAAAATAATAGCAGCGCTAGACAAGTGAGTTCAGAGACCTACACCAATACCTTGACCAATATTCCGATTGATGCCAAGTACAATGACAAGACATACTTTGTCAGTGGGTTAACATCGGAAGTAACAGTCTTTCTAAAGGGTTCAAACCGGGTCGCTCTAGCAAGCGAAATGCAGCCGGGAACTCGGAAGTTTCGCGTGGTAGCGGATATTCGTAAGGCCAAGGAAGGTACCGTTGAAGTGCCGTTGATTGTGGAAGATCTTCCGGCTGGTTTGACCGCAACCGTAGAGCCTCAGAAAGTTTCTGTAAAAATCGGGAAGAAAGCGAAAAAATCGTTTGCTGTTAGAGCAACGATTCCAGACAATCAAATTGTAGATGGAATAACGGTTTCGAATATTTCTCTTGAAACCACCAAAGTAGAAGTGACCAGCGATCAAGAAACCTTGAGTCGCATTGATCATGTCCAAGCGGTCTTCCCATCCAGTGAGATCATTAGTGGAAATTATAGCGGAACTATTTCCTTAAATGCAGTAGATGCTCAAGGAAATGTTCTACCAGGTTTGGTCAAGCCGAGTGAAACACGGATTCAAGTGACCACAAAGAGTAGCTCGTCTACGTCAAGCTCAAGCAGTTCGTCGTCGACTTCCTCCAGTTCAAGTAATTAGAAAGTAAAAAAGGTAATAAAGAATGGGTAAATATTTTGGAACGGACGGTGTCCGTGGAGAAGCAAATGTAGAATTAACGCCAGAATTGGCTTTTAAACTAGGCCGTTTCGGTGGCTATGTCTTGAGCCAACACGAAGAAGAAACGCCCTTGGTATTTGTTGGACGTGATACACGTATTTCTGGTGAAATGTTGGAGCATGCCTTAATTGCTGGCCTCTTATCTGTTGGAATTCGCGTCTACAAGTTGGGTGTGATTGCAACACCAGGTGTCGCTTATCTAGTTCGTACGGAAAAAGCCAGCGCTGGAGTGATGATTTCTGCTAGCCACAATCCAGCCTTGGACAATGGCATCAAATTCTTTGGTGGTGATGGTTTCAAATTGGATGACGATCGCGAACTTGAAATTGAAGCCTTGCTTGATGCGGCTGAAGATACGCTTCCACGTCCAAGTGCCCAAGGTTTAGGAACGGTCATGGAATATCCGGAAGGCTTGCGTAAGTATCAAGAATTCCTTGTATCGACAGGTATCCAACTCGAGGGTATGCACGTAGTCTTAGATACAGCAAATGGTGCAGCCTCTACTAGTGCCCGTCAAATCTTTGCAGATTTGGGAGCTCAATTGACCGTCATCGGTGAAAACCCAGATGGTTTGAACATCAATGATGGGGTTGGTTCTACTCACCCAGAGCATTTGCAAGAGAAAGTCAAAGAAGTAGGCGCAGCGATTGGTCTTGCCTTTGACGGAGACAGTGATCGCTTGATTGCTGTTGATGAAAATGGAGAGATCGTTGACGGAGATAAGATCATGTACATCATCGGTTCTTATCTTTCAAGCAAGGGCTTGCTCGAAAAAAATACGATCGTCACAACCGTCATGTCCAATCTCGGATTCCACAAGGCATTAGATGCGAAGGGGATTCAAAAAGAAATCACAGCTGTTGGAGACCGTTATGTGGTTGAAGAAATGCGCAAGTATGGATACAACCTTGGTGGTGAACAATCCGGTCACGTCGTCATCATGGATTACAATACAACTGGTGATGGTCAATTAACAGGCGTTCAATTGACTAAAATCATGCAAGAAACTGGCAAGAAATTATCTGAATTGGCTGCTGAAGTAACCATCTATCCACAAAAACTGGTCAATATCCGGGTTGAAAATAGCATGAAAGACAAGGCGATGGAAGTTCCAGCTATTCGCGAAATCATTGAAAAAATGGAAGCGGAAATGGCAGGAAATGGACGCATCCTCGTGCGTCCAAGTGGAACTGAACCCCTCCTTCGTGTGATGGCAGAAGCACCTACCCATGAAGAAGTAGACTACTATGTGGATACCATTGCTGCAGTTGTTCAAGCAGAAATCGGACTTTAACCTTGTAAAAAACATGGCTCGCAAATAGGCGAGCAGAGGAGGTATATATGAAACAGGTTCGTCAAATTGTATGGGCACTTGCCTTAGTGCTAACGATTCTATTCACAGCTGGTTTGACTAAAACAATACATGCTGCAGAAGTCTCATCATATACACAGACAGCACGTCTAACGAAAGATGGTAACACGCTAACAAATGGGAGCAAGGTGTTGACAAATGAAAAATTGTCAGCAAGTATTTATTTAGCCTTTCCAGATTCGCAAACTATTCAAGCTGGTGATACCTTAACTCTTAGTTTGCCAAAAGAATTAACCCTCTACACAGCACTGGAATTCAATGTTCTCGAAGAAGGTCAATCAAATGGTCAAAATGTGGGGAAAGCTGTCGTTGATACAGCAAAGAAAACAGTAACTGTCACCTTTAATGATTATTTCGCATCTCATCCACTCAACAAACGAGTTGCTCTTCATTTTGATGTAAAAGTAGACTCAGAAGTAGTTACAAAAACATCCCCAATTCAATTTAAATTAGGGAATACGAACTTTTCCTTGAATTATGAAAAAACAGCTGGGGAAGCTGGGGACTATGAAATGAAATACGGCTATCAAGATAAGTCTGATCCAACCATAATCAAATGGCGGATTCTCTTAAATGCCCGTCAAGATATGCTGCGAGGAATGGTCATTAAAGACCAATTCGGAGATGGTTTAACATTGGTTGAAGGGAGCTTACGTGCGGTTCGCTATGCTCCTGTAGAAGGTGGGATCAAGAACGAAGCTCAGATCTTGAGTCTCCCAGTTCTAGATAACTTTACTAAAAAAGCTGTTTTCGATAAGAATGCAGATGGAAAGATCACTGGTTTTACAATTGAATTTGGTGATAATTACAATTGGCCAATGTATATTGAATATTCTACAAAAGTAGCTCCTGGAACGAAAGTCGGTGATATTGTCCATAATACATTAACATGGAAGGCAACCAATTTCCCAGCACCGCGTAGTTTAACCCGTGAATTGAGATTGGAATCAGGAACCGGAGAGGGATTAGGTGAGAAAGAACAAACACCACCGACACCTAGCTCAACCTCCTCATCAAGTTCTAGTTCATCATCAAGCTCATCATCCTCATCAAGTTCTAGTTCATCATCAAGTTCATCATCTTCAACGAGTTCTAGTTCATCATCAAGTTCATCATCTTCAACGAGTTCTGGTTCTACATCGAACTCAACATCCACATCAAGTTCTTCATTGAAATCATCTTCATCTTCTGTTAAAGAAGAAGCCCCAAAACCTGGTAAGAAAAAAGTTCTTCCAAGTACAGGTGAAAAGATGACACCGGTGGTTCTTGTCATGGGTGTCTTCCTAGCAGTTCTATCGGTTGGAATTTTACGTGTAAGAAAAGATTCTTAAAATGATCAATGAAAGATCAGACTTCTGTCTGGTCTTTTTGTGTAGGCTCGATTTGAAAAATCCCCTATTTCGTGGTAAAATAGGGCTAATGAATTTATAGTAATCGAGGTATTAGAAGTGGCTTTTGGAGATAACGGAAAACGTAAAAAAACACCATTTGAAATGATCACGATGGTTGTTATTGTGATTATGTTGATTGTAACGGTTGGTGCAATCTTTGCAACCGCAATTGGTGCTCTTTCTTACTAAGACGCACACAGAAATAAAGGAAATCATCTATTTATGAGTATGTTTTTAGATACAGCCAAGATTAAGGTCAAGGCTGGTAATGGTGGCGATGGCATGGTGGCTTTTCGTCGCGAAAAATATGTCCCTAATGGCGGACCTTGGGGTGGTGATGGAGGTCGTGGTGGCAATGTCATCTTCGTAGTAGACGAAGGCTTGCGTACCTTGATGGATTTCCGTTATAACCGGCATTTCAAAGCCCAAAATGGGGAAAAAGGAATGACCAAAGGGATGCACGGACGGGGAGCAGAAGATCTCTATGTGCGAGTACCGCAAGGAACGACCGTCCGAGATGCCGAGACTGGCAAGGTCATTACGGACCTAGTCGAGAATGGACAAGAGTACATTGTCGCCCACGGTGGCCGTGGCGGACGTGGAAACATTCGTTTTGCTACTCCTAAAAATCCAGCTCCAGAGATTTCTGAGAACGGGGAACCTGGTCAGGAACGCGAACTTGAATTAGAGCTCAAGGTCTTGGCAGACGTTGGTTTGGTTGGCTTCCCATCAGTAGGGAAATCAACTCTTCTTAGTGTCATCACTTCAGCCAAACCAAAGATTGGAGCTTATCATTTCACAACCATCGTTCCAAACTTGGGCATGGTTCGGACACCGTCAGGTGAATCCTTTGCAGTCGCAGACCTTCCTGGATTGATTGAAGGAGCTAGCCAAGGTGTCGGACTCGGAACCCAGTTCCTTCGTCACATCGAGCGCACCCGGGTTATCTTGCATGTTATTGATATGTCAGCCAGCGAAGGACGCGATCCTTACGAAGATTATGTTCAAATCAATAAAGAACTTGAAACCTATAATCTTCGTTTGATGGAACGTCCTCAGATTATCGTGGCAAATAAGATGGATATGCCAGAGAGCCAAGAAAACTTGAAAGAGTTCAAGAAGAAATTGGCAGCCAATTACGATGAGTTTGATGAATTGCCACAGATCTTCCCGATCTCTAGTTTGGCACATCAAGGTTTAGACAATTTGTTAGAAGCAACGGCAGAATTGTTAGACAAAACACCAGAATTCCTCTTGTATTCAGAAGACGAAATGGCCCAAGAAGAAGTCTACTATGGCTTTGATGAAGACCAGCCAGCCTTTGACATCAGTCGGGATGACGATGCCGCTTGGGTCTTGTCTGGTGAAAAACTTGAAAAACTCTTTAATATGACGAATTTCGATCGTGATGAAGCGGTCATGAAATTTGCTCGTCAATTGCGTGGCATGGGTGTTGATGAAGCTCTCCGTGCGCGTGGGGCAAAAGATGGCGATATCGTCCGGATCGGTAAATTTGAATTTGAGTTTGTAGATTAAGATAGATCCCCAGCGGATCAAGGATTCCAAATAAGAAGTGAGGCTTTTTCAGTGGGAGATAAACCAATATCTTTTCGAGATGAAAATGGAAATTTTGTTTCAGCAGCCGATGTTTGGAATGCTGAAAAACTAGAAGAACTCTTTAATACGCTAAATCCTAAGCGCAAATTGCGCTTACAAAGGGAAAAATTAGCAAAAGAAAACCAGCAGAAGTAAAAAGACTTGGAGAATACTATGGCAAAAACAATTCATACAGATAAAGCACCTGCAGCAATTGGACCTTATGTTCAAGGGAAAATCGTAGGGAATCTTCTCTTTGCAAGTGGACAAGTTCCCTTGTCACCTGAAACAGGTGAAATCATTGGAGAAACCATCCAAGAACAAACAGAGCAAGTCTTAAAGAACATTGGGGCTATTTTGGAAGAGGCTGGAACAGACTTTGACCACGTGGTGAAAACCACTTGTTTCTTAAGTGATATGAATGACTTTGTACCTTTTAATGAGGTCTATAAAACAGTCTTTACTACAGAGTTTCCAGCTCGATCTGCTGTTGAAGTAGCACGCCTGCCACGTGATGTGAAGGTTGAAATTGAAGTTATTGCGGAAATCAAAGCCTAATAACCATTCAAAGACAAAAAGACAGAGTGGAGAGCAGGAAACTGTAGGCCACTCTGTTTTATTTATGGGAGGAGAAAATGACAGAAAGTAAGATTCAACTGGTCATGGTAACCGGGATGAGCGGTGCTGGAAAGACCGTCGCCATCCAATCGTTTGAGGATTTGGGTTACTTTACCATCGATAATATGCCACCGGCGCTCTTGCTGAAATTTATTGAGCTCATGCGTCATAGCCCGGATAACAATAAATTAGCCGTTGTTGTGGACATGCGGAGCCGTTCTTTTTTCAATGAAATTCGCACCATTTTGGATGAATTGGACAACCAAGAAGACCTCGATTTCAAGGTTCTGTTCTTGGATGCTACTGACAGTGAGTTGGTAGCACGATACAAGGAAACACGTCGTAGCCACCCACTAGCAGCAGATGGCCGTGTTTTAGATGGGATTACCCTAGAGCGCGAGCTCTTGTCTCCTTTAAAAAATATCAGTCAAAATGTGGTGGACACGACTGAGTTGACGCCCCGTAATCTGAGAAAAACGATTGCAGAGCAATTTGCCAGTCAAGATAATCAGCCAGATTTTCGGGTTGAGGTCATGTCATTTGGTTTCAAATACGGCCTTCCGATCGATGCTGACCTCGTCTTTGACGTGCGTTTTCTTCCAAATCCCTACTATAAATTGGAGCTTCGGAATTTAACCGGTCAAGATCCAGCTGTCTATGATTATGTCATGGATCACCCTGAATCAGAGGACTTTTACCGTCATCTCCATGACTTAATCGTTCCTATTTTACCGTCTTATAAACGAGAAGGTAAATCCGTTCTCACCATCGCCATGGGCTGTACTGGAGGTCAACACCGTTCAGTAGCCTTTGCAGAGCGCTTAGCGCATGATTTAGAAAAAAATTGGCAGGTCAATTGCAGTCATAGAGACAAGGACAGACGGAAAGAAACGGTGAATCGCTCATGAGAAAACCTAAAGTAACCGTTATTGGAGGAGGGACAGGGATTTCTGTTATTCTCGATAGTCTAAGAAAGAAACCGGTCGAGATCACTGCCATTGTAACTGTTGCAGATGATGGCGGTAGCTCAGGTGAATTGCGGAAGAACATCCAAAAATTGACACCACCTGGGGATCTTCGAAATGTCTTGGTTGCCATGTCAGATATGCCTCGTTTTTATGAGAAAGTCTTTCAATACCGCTTTGCAGACGATGATGGTCCTTTGGCTGGGCACCCTTTGGGAAACTTAATTATTGCAGGGATTTCAGAGATGCAAGGCTCGACCTATAATGCCATGCAGTTGTTGACGAAATTTTTCCATACAACCGGTAAGATCTATCCGTCGAGTGATAGTCCCTTGACCCTTCATGCTGTCTTTCAAGATGGAAAAGAAATAGTAGGAGAAAGCCACATTGCCAACTATACCGGCATGATTGATCATGTTTATGTGACCAATACCTATGATCAAGAGCGTCCAAAGGCTAGTAAGAAAGTGGTGGAAGCGATTCTTGAAAGTGATATGGTCGTCTTGGGTCCTGGTTCGCTCTTTACCTCGATCCTTCCTAATTTGATGATCGATGAGATTGGGAAAGCCATCCTTGAAACCAAAGCCCAAGTAGCCTATGTTTGCAATATCATGACCCAAAGAGGAGAAACCGAACATTTCACAGATAGTGACCACGTGGCCGTGCTCCACAAACATTTGGGAGAAAAGTTCATCGACACCGTCCTTGTCAATATCAATCAGGTTCCCACAGCTTATATGAACAGCAATAAATTTGATGAATACTTGGTCCAGGTAGAGCACGATTTTAAGGGCTTGCGATCGCAAGTGCCTCAAGTGATTTCTTCCGATTTCTTAAAGCTGGTCAACGGGGGAGCTTTTCATGATGGTGAAAAAGTGGTCGAAGAGCTGATGCAGATCGTGCAGGTGAGAAAATGAGTTTTACGGTTCGTGTCAAAGAAGAATTATTGTCTCTCAAGCGATTTGAAAAGAGTGAATTAGCTGCTATTATCAAGATGTCTGGGAGCCTCGGCATATCAATGGGCGGCTTGACGCTCTCGGTAACGACAGAAAATGCCAAGATCGCTCGCCATATCTATGAATTATTGCATCATTTTTATGAGGCCAAATCAGATATTCGCCACCATCAAAAAACCAATTTGAAAAAGAATCGTGTCTACACAGTATTCTTGGATGAAAAGGTAGAAGAAATTTTAGCTGACTTGCATTTGGCAGATGCCTTCTTTGGGATTGAGACAGGCATTGATGCTAGTGTTTTAGAAGATGAAGCAGCTAGTCGTGCTTATCTCCGGGGGGCTTTTCTGTCGAGTGGTTCCATCAAGGATCCTGAAAAAGGGAAGTACCAGCTGGAAATTCATTCTGTTTATACAGACCACGCGGAAGGAATTGCCCTTCTCATGCAAGGATTTTTACTAGATGCGAAAACCATCGAGCGGAAAAAAGGAGTGGTGACCTATCTGCAACGAGCGGAAGATATTATTGATTTTCTAATTGTGGTAGAGGCCATGCAAGCCATGCAGGAATTTGAGTCTATCAAGGTCATGAGAGAGACGCGCAATGACCTCAACCGGGCCAATAATGCTGAGATGGCCAATATCCAGCGCACAGTCACAGCTAGCATGAAAACCATTAATAATATTAGTAAAATTGTGGATACGGTCGGCCTAGGTAGTTTACCAAGTGACTTGCAAGAAGTTGCCTATATCCGGATGAACCATCCAGATTATTCCATCCAGCAGATTGCGGATAGTTTGCAACAACCTATTTCAAAAAGCGGTGTCAATCACCGCTTGCGTAAGATCAATAAGATCGCAGACGATTTAGACAAATAAAAAAGGCCAAGGGCCTTTCATAATGAGGATAAAGTCTTTTTAAAAACTTTCCTTAGGTGAGTACGGACGTCAGCGAACTTCGTAGAAGTTCCATGACTAATTATTGAGCCTAAGGTCTTAATAATTCCGAGTGCCTGAAACAATATGTTTCAGGCACTTTTCTCACAGCGGAAAGTTTTTATTTTTTCTTGATTCATTCTAAAAATAGGAACTCATTTTTACTTACTTGCAGAATCGATTAACTTTTTTTATTATAAACTAGTTGAGTGCGTTGGTTGGACTTTCTTATCTGGATAAATGTAGTTGATGGCATTGTTTACGGCTGTTGGAGCTTCCCCCAGACCTGTAGCGATGAGATCAATCTTTCCTTCGTAGAAGCAGCAGTCTCCACAGGCATAAATTCCAGGAAGGCTGGTTTCTTGTTTTTGGTTCACCTTGATTTTATGGCGTTGCAATTCTACACCCCATTCTTTCAAGTTTCCGATTGAAGATTTAAAGCCATAGTTGACAAATAAGTGATCAATCGGGATAAGTTCGGTTTCATCGGATTTAACTTTTGTGATTTCAAGATGAGTGGCATGACCATTTTCCCCAATCAAACGACTAGGAATAAATGGTGTTTTGATGCTAACAGAAGATTGTTTGAGTTCTTCTACACTATGTTCTAAAGCACGGAAGTTGTCCCGACGGTGAATGATCGTAGTTGGAGCAATCTTGTCAAAAGCAAGAGCCCAGTCTACAGCAGAGTCTCCACCACCAAGGACGGTCACCTGCTGTCCTTCATATTGTTGGATGTTCGAAACATGATAGTGGACGTTATCAAAGTCTTCAGCTCCCTCAATGTCAAGGGCACGTGGCTTAAAGGCACCACCGCCCATGGCAATAATGACTGCTTTAGACTGATGCACTTGGCGAGAAGTAGTGATGGTGAAGAGGTCACCTTCTTTTCGAATATCCTCTACAGTTTCATTGAGGAAGATCGGCGTATCAAACCGTTTGACTTGCTCGATCAAGCGGTTGCTCAATTCTTCACCAGTCAAATTGGTAAAGCCAGGTACATCGAGGATACTCTTTTCTGGATAGAGAATAGCTGGTTGCCCTCCCAGTTGAGGTAAGGAATCAATCAGTTTGACTTTTACTTGGCGCATATTGCCATAAAAAGCAGCAAACAGACCAACTGGTCCGCCTCCAACAATTGTAATATCATAAATTTCTGACATAGTATCTCCTTCAGGGTTTTCTTTGTTTCCATTGTATCATAAAATGGGAAGAATGAAAAAGTTGGAAAAAGAAATGATATGAAGGCTAGGAGGGCTAGAAAAGTTTCAAAAGATCTTGACAGCGTCCTTAAAGTGTGATAAAATGATTAAGATTTTAGGCTTGAAGGGAGTGAAAAATATGTCAAAAACAGTAGTACGTAAGAATGAATCTCTTGACGATGCTCTTCGTCGTTTCAAACGTGCGGTTACTAAAGCTGGTACTCTTCAAGAAACACGCAAACGTGAATTCTATGAAAAACCTTCTGTAAAACGTAAACGTAAATCAGAAGCAGCTCGTAAACGTAAAAAATTCTAATTGAATACAGAAACAGACTTCGGTCTGTTTTTTGTTTTTATCATCCGTTAAAGACAAAAAAACCGATCTTCTAGCTAGAAGATCGGATCTTTTTATCTGATTATTTGTTTGCAAGCAAGTCGCGGATTTCAGCAAGCAACTCTTCTTGAGTAGGAGCAGGAGCTTCTTCTTCGACAGCTTCTTCTTTTTTACCAAGGTTTTGAGCTTTTTCAGCAGCTTTCACTACGAAGAAAAGAACAGTACCAACAACAAGGAAGTTGATCACAGCGCTCAAGAAGCTACCGTATGCAACACCGTTCCATGACAAATTAGCAATCTTATCAACACCGGCAGCTTTCATAGCTGGTTTCAAAATAAGTGGAGTGATGATATCGTTAACAAGTGATGTTACGATAGCTCCAAATGCAGCTCCGATAACGACTGCTACAGCAAGGTCAACAATATTCCCACGAAGGAGAAAAGCTTTCAAATCTTTTAACATATCCTAAATATGTCCTTTCATAATAATTTTTTACTTTGATAGTATAACGGAAAAATATTCGACTGACAAGGAATATGCCTCATTTTTTTAAAATTAGTGATAAAGGTTGAAAATCTTTTCTTTTATGTGTGAAATCGGTAGGAAAAAATTTACTTTTACTAACTTTTAGTATAAAATATAAAGTGATAATCTATGGTAAAATGGAGGCACTGTTTATGGTTGATAAAGAGCTGATTGCAGAAATTAAAAACAGTGTAAACATTGTTGAAGTTATTGGAGAAGTTGTTTCTTTGACCAAGGCTGGCCGTAATTTTTTAGGGCTCTGTCCTTTTCATGGTGAAAAGACTCCTTCTTTTAATGTCGTTGAAGACAAGCAGTTTTACCATTGTTTCGGATGTGGTCGCTCGGGAGATGTCTTTAAGTTTATTGAGGAATACCGTGGAGTCGCTTTTATGGATGCGGTCCAGATCGTAGCAGAAAAAGCGGGTATTGCGCTTCAGTACCAAGCAAGGCCGGCTCAACCAACGTCTATCAATCCCAACCAAGAACTTTATGAGATTCATCAGGAAGCTAGTAAGTTTTATCAGGCGATTTTGATGACGACTAAGATGGGGGAAGAAGCGCGACACTATCTGTATGAACGTGGTCTGACGGATGAGGTGATCCGACATTTTCAATTGGGCTTAGCACCTGCAGAAGGAAATTATCTCTATCGAAATCTCTCTGAGAAATTCTCGGAGAAAGTGATTACCGATTCGGGTTTGTTTACAGTCTCAGATGCAGGAACGGTTTTTGATGCCTTTCAGGATCGGATCATGTTTCCTCTGACGGATGATAGTGGACGGGTCATTGCCTTTTCTGGTAGGCTGTGGAAAATGACGGAGGATGGTAGTCATCAAGCCAAGTACAAGAATAGTCGTAGTACCCGTCTATTTAATAAAAGTTATGAACTCTATCATTTGGATCAAGCCAAGACGAGCGCCAAAAAGCAACATGAAATGTATATCATGGAAGGCTTTATGGATGTCATTGCGGCATATCAAGCTGGGATTGAAAATGCGGTCGCCTCTATGGGGACAGCTTTGACACCAGAGCATGTCCAGCACCTGTCTCATTTTACCAAAAAGGTCATCTTGACCTATGATGGGGATAAGGCAGGACTTGAAGCAACAGCTAAGGCCTTGGATGTCTTGCAGGATCTGGAGTTGGAGATCGTCCGTATCCCTGATCAGATGGACCCTGATGAATACCTCCAAAAGACGTCCCCAGAAGATCTAGCTACCCTCTTGAAGAATTCTCGAATCAGTAAGGTTGAATTCTTGATGCACTACTGGAAACCCCAGTATATTGAGAACTTGCAGGCGCAAATTGAGTTTGTCGAAAAGCTGGCACCGATGATCGCCCAGACGCGCTCCATTACAGCGCAAAACACCTATATTTATAAGTTGGCCGATTTATTGCCGGACTTTGATTACTTGCAGATTGAGCAGATTGTCAATAATAGTCGCTTGCATCAACGGCAGGAGGATCAAAGTGGTGGACGATCAAGAACGTCGAATTTTTCAGTCGATCTCCTGCCTAATCGTGGGATGACGCGCTTGATCAAGGCGGAAAATCATTTATTAAGTAGGATGAAAGATTTTCCAATGGTGCTCAATGATTACCGTTTGCGACCTGATTTTGTCTTCGACACACCGGAGTTACAGATCTTGTACCAATTACTCTGTCAAAATGGAGAAGTCACATCTCAGGATTTGTCCGAGCAACCTGAAGGGGTCCAGCACGCCTGGTACCGGATGGTAGAAGAGGATTTGCCAGAAGAGATAGCGGATGGTGAATTAGAAGAAGTGGAAGAGACGCGAAATCGTGAGCTTCTTCGCAAAGAAAGTCAACAAATTGGAAATAAAGTGAAGGAAGCTTCCTCGACAGGGGATGCGGAAAAAGCTTTATTGGAACTCGAGCGTTTGATCGCTCAAAAAAGAAGAATGGAGTAGGAATGGCTAAAGAACAAAAAGATATTACAACATTGGACGTTCAAATTGCAGAGTTTATTCGCAGCCACAAGAAAAGTGGAACTGCAACAGATGATGAAATTAATGACAAGTTGGTTATTCCATTCACACTAGATGCAGATGGGATTGAAGATCTTTTGCAACGTATTCAAGATGCAGGAATTTCGATCACGGATAAAGATGGTAACCCAAGTGCGCGTGTGTTGAACAATGAAGAAGAGCCAGAATTGTCAGATGAGGAATTGCTTGGAAGCAACTCTGCCAAGGTCAACGACCCAGTACGGATGTACTTGAAAGAAATTGGGGTTGTTCCTCTTTTGACCAATGAAGAAGAACAAGAATTGGCTATCTTAGTGGAACAAGGTGACTTGGAAGCCAAGCAACGTCTTGCAGAAGCCAACCTTCGTTTGGTTGTATCCATTGCGAAACGTTACGTTGGTCGTGGAATGCAATTTTTGGATTTGATCCAAGAAGGAAATATGGGCTTGATGAAGGCCGTTGATAAGTTTGACTATACCAAAGGGTTCAAGTTCTCTACCTATGCTACTTGGTGGATTCGTCAGGCTATCACTCGTGCCATTGCAGACCAAGCACGGACCATTCGGATCCCTGTTCACATGGTGGAAACCATTAACAAGTTGGTTCGTGAACAACGCAATCTCTTGCAAGAATTGGGACAAGATCCAACACCAGAACAAATCGCTGAACGTATGGATATGACACCAGACAAGGTCCGTGAAATCTTGAAGATTGCCCAAGAGCCTGTTTCTTTGGAAACGCCAATCGGGGAAGAAGACGATAGTCACTTGGGCGATTTCATCGAAGATGAAGTAATTGAAAATCCAGTAGACTACACCACTCGTGTGGTACTACGCGAACAATTGGATGAAGTCCTCGATACCCTGACTGACCGGGAGGAAAATGTTTTGCGCCTTCGTTTTGGTCTCGATGATGGAAAAATGCGGACCTTGGAAGATGTGGGCAAAGTCTTCAACGTGACTCGTGAACGGATCCGTCAGATCGAAGCCAAAGCCCTTCGCAAACTCCGCCACCCAAGTAGAAGCAAACCACTGCGTGACTTTATAGAGGATTAAATAGGTCCGGGGGACCTTTTTAACCCGAGCCCAGAAATTCGGAAGCGAGGAAGGTCCGGGGGACCTTTTTTAACGGTCGCCTAGAAATGAAGAAGCGACCCAGGTCCAGTGGACATTTTTAACCCGAGCCAAGAAATTCTATCGAGAGTAAAATAGCAAAAAAGGAAGTCATATGGCATATACAACTGAACAAATTGAAGAAATTAAAAATAAAATCTTAAATGCTTTGGAAGAGGTAATCGATCCTGAGCTTGGGATTGATATTGTCAATTTAGGTCTTGTCTACGAGATCCATTTTGACGGTGAAACTGGAGCAACCATCATTGATATGACCCTAACGACCATGGGATGTCCATTGGCAGATCTTCTGACAGATCAAATTCATGATGTTTTAGCAGAAGTAGAAGAAGTGACATCAGTGGATGTGAAGTTGGTCTGGTACCCTGCTTGGACGGTTGAAAAGATGAGCCGTTATGCACGGATCGCACTTGGAATTAGTTAAACACTCTATGTATCAAAACAAATCAGAGGTTGGGGCTCCCCTAACCTCTGATTTGTTTGTACCCTTTTTTTTGAACAATCATTTACAAATTCTTAGCAAATTTTCAGATAAAGTTGCAATCATCAAGGGGACAGGGTATAATAGCATAAATAGAAAATAAAGGAGATTTACATGAATCAGTATCCTTTGGTCTACTTGGACCATGTGACAAAGAATTATGGGCATGAAGTTGCTCTCATGGATGTTAGTTTGAACATCCAACCTGGCCGTATTATTGGCCTTTTGGGTCCCAATGGTAGTGGGAAAACAACCATCATTAAATTGATTAATGGTTTGTTGCAACCAAGCCTTGGAAATATCTATATTCATGGGCAATTACCATCCCCAGCTTCTAAAAAAGTGGTTTCCTATTTGCCAGATACAACTTATCTGAATGAAAATATGAAAATTATTGATGCTATTAACTATTTCCAAGATTTTTATGCAGATTTTAATGTCCAACGAGCTTACCAATTGCTCAACGATTTGCATTTGCATCCAAATCAAAAATTGAACAGCCTTTCAAAAGGGAACAAGGAAAAAGTGCAATTGATTTTGGTGATGAGCCGTGAAGCTGACTTGTATGTTCTTGATGAACCAATCGGTGGGGTTGACCCAGCGGCGCGTGATTATATTTTGCGGACCATTATTCAAAACAGACGTCCAAACTCTTCTGTCTTGATTTCTACTCACTTGATTGCTGATATTGAGCAAGTTTTGGATGAGGCCATTTTCATCAACCAAGGAAGAATCCTCTTGCATGAAAATACGACTGTTATGCGCAATCAACACGGAAAATCAATCGATGAGATCTTCCGTGATCAATTCCGTGTTTATTAGGAGGAACCCATGTTTGGTAAATTATTAAAATATGAATTTAAATCGACAGCTAAGTGGTATTTATTGATCACCCTGATTGCACTAGGTTTGTCAGTGATTACAGGTGTTATTGGTGGAAGTGCTACAAACGGTTTTGTGGATATGGAAACCAATAGTATGCAAATCATAACAGGGACTCTTGGGATTCTCATTTTTGGAGGAGTCATTGGTCTTTATCTTAGCAACTACTATATTATTATCCGTCGTTTCTATTCCAACTTATACGGACGTGAAGGTTACTTGACCTGGACTCTTCCAGCTAGCCCCCATGCGATCATTTTGTCAAAATTTGTGGGAGCTTTAGTAGCGAGTCTTTACTGCCTATTCCTTCTATTTTTTAGTGGTTTTATCACAATTATTGTGATGGGTGCTGTCATTGGACAAGACCTCTCTCCTGTATTTAGTATTATCGCTGAGGCTTTTAGTCATTCTATTGCTTATTGGATTATCGTTTGGTGGATTTTTACCACAGCTTCAGGAATCTTACTATTTTATGTATCGATCGCACTTGGCCAACTCTTCCAAAATCGTCGTGGATTTAAGGCTATTCTGTTTTTCTTTCTCTTGTGCATTGTTTTAAGTATCATTGGTACAGCATTTAATCCATTAAAAGATTCATATGCTGTCGGGTCTGCATTGGTTTATGGAAATATTGATGATTTTGGACCTAACTTTATCCCAGGTCTTATCTATGAAGTCATCAAGATTGTTTCTATGTACTTCACGATTCACTATATCAGCAAGTACAAGTTGAATCTTCAATAATAACAGTAAATTGAGCAAGGAGCTTCCCGGTGGAAGCCTTCTTGTTCAATTTTTTTCTTTTGCATTTTTGGCTACATTTTGATATACTAATTGTATTCGTTTTGGGGTCGTTACGGATTCGACAGGCATTATGAGGCATATTTTGCAACTCATCTAGCGGATGTAAAACGCCAGTTAAATATAACTGCAAAAAATAATAATTCTTACGCTTTAGCTGCCTAAACACCAGCAGGCGTGACCCGATTCGAATCGCTCGTGTTTGATGACAGGTCTTAATTATAGCGAGATACGATCTAGCTTGGTCTAGGAGTTAGATAAGAGATTGATAGACTCGCAGGTACAGGGCTTGAGTTATGTGTCATGTAGCTGTTAAAAGAAGACATAACCTATGGTTGTAGACAAATATGCTGGCAGGTGTTTGGACGTGGGTTCGACTCCCACCGGCTCCATATTTTTATTCATGGAAGATTACTCAAGAGGCTTAAGAGGCCGTGTTGGAAACGCGGTAGGCGTGTAATAGCGTGCGTGGGTTCGAATCCCATGTCTTCCGTTGTTGAGACATCATTGTGTAGCAGTGGTGTTTTTTTGTACAAAAAGGAGTTACCAAAGGAGGCACCAAAATAGACAATGAAGAAAGGAGAAAAAGTGATTACACAGCTAGATACCAAATCAGTCTATACCTTTATGGAAAGTCTTGTGACCATAAAAGACTATGTCCAAGTAGCTAAAAGCATGGGGTATGGCGCATTGGGAATCATGGATGTAGATAATTTGTATGGTGCTTATGAATTTATCGAAGCCTGTCAGGCCCACAACCTCAGCCCCTTGGTCGGTTTAGAAATTGGACTAAAAGTAGACAATGAAACAATTCCGTTTCGGATGATCGCCCTGTCAACGAAAGGCTACCAGAATCTGATGAAGATGTCGACCGTCAAAATGATGGGGAAAAACAATTGGGAAGATGTGAAGCACCTCACAGAAGGAGTAGCAGTCATTGTCCCAGCGCCTTTTGCTAGTGAAGACATACCCCTTGGTCTAGATTACTTCATCGGAGTTTTTGCGGATACGCCGGATCAAGAGTTTAGCCACCCTGTGCTCCCTCTTCATACGGTGCGTTTTTTTGAGGCGGAAGATATGGAAGCCATGCAGATGCTCGCGGCCATCAAGGACAATCAAAGCTTGACAGAAACAGGACAAATTGATCCTAGAACAGTCCTAAAAACTCCTCAGGATTTACAGAATGATTTTGCTGAGCGATTTCCTCAAGCCATCACAAATCTTGAAAAACTTGTCCAAGGGATTCAATACGACATTGATACTCAGTTGAAATTGCCTCGCTTCAATCCTCAGAAACCAGCTGTTGCGGAATTGAGGGAATTAGCTCAAGCGGGTCTTCTTCGAAAGAACTTGACTAGTCCGGTCTATCAAGAACGTTTGGAGCATGAATTAGACATTATTCACCAAATGGGCTTTGATGATTATTTCTTAATTGTCTGGGATCTTCTTCGTTTCGGACGGAGTCAAGGCTATTATATGGGAATGGGACGTGGGTCTGCTGTCGGCTCACTGGTAGCTTATGCCCTGGAGATTACAGGGATTGATCCAGTGGAGAAGAACCTCCTGTTTGAGCGCTTTTTAAATGTGGAGCGCTATACCATGCCGGATATTGATATTGATATTCCTGATATCTATCGTCCAGAATTTATCCGTTATGTGAGAGACCGTTATGGGAGTTACCATGCGGCTCAGATCGTGACCTTTTCAACCTTTGGGGCCAAACAAGCCATTCGAGATGTTTTTAAACGTTTTGGGGTACCAGAGTACGAATTAACCTCCATTACCAAGCGGATTGGCTTTAGGGATACACTGACGACAGCGTATGAACAGAATCTAGCTTTTCGACAAGTGATTCATAGTCGAACAGAATTTGAACGTGGCTTTGAAATTGCCAAAAGAATTGAGGGCCAACCTAGACAGACCTCGATCCATGCGGCGGGTGTTGTGATGAGTGACCAGGATTTGACGGATCACATTCCTCTCAAGTATGGAGAAGACATGTTTGTTACCCAGTACGATGCTCATGCGGTTGAAGCCAATGGTCTATTGAAGATGGATTTTTTGGGTCTGCGAAACTTAACCTTTGTTCAAAAAATGAAGGAAGCCGTCTATGAAAAGTACCAAGAAGAGATCGTGATTGAAGCCATTGATTTAGAAGATCCAGAAACCTTGGCCTTGTTTGCTGCAGGGGATACCAAGGGGATTTTCCAATTTGAACAGGCTGGAGCCATTCGCCTCTTGAGACGTGTGAGACCCAATCATTTCGAAGAAGTGGTAGCGACCACCTCTCTCAATCGTCCAGGGGCTAGTGATTACATTGATAATTTCGTCAAAAGAAAGCACGGCCAAGAAAAAGTTGAGATTTTAGATCCAGCTATTGAAGAAATCTTAAGGCCCACTTATGGGATCATGCTCTACCAAGAACAGGTCATGCAGGTTGCCCAGCGTTTTGCAGGCTTTAGTCTAGGGAAAGCCGATATTTTACGTAGGGCTATGGGCAAAAAAAATGCAGCTGAAATGCATCAGATGGAAGACGATTTTGTCTCAGGTGCTCTTAAACTTGGGCATACGGAAGAAAAAGCCAAAGAGGTCTTTGCGATCATGGAAAAATTCGCAGGCTATGGGTTTAACCGTTCCCATGCCTACGCCTATTCTGCCTTGGCCTTTCAGATGGCCTATTTCAAGGTCCATTATCCAGATGTTTTCTTTGATGTCATGCTCAATTATTCGAGTAGCGATTATCTGACAGATGCTCTCCAGTTTGATTTTAAAGTCGCGCCATTATCCATCAACACCATCCCTTACAGAGATAAGTTCCAGGATCGAAAAATTTACTTGGGAATGAAAAATATCAAGGGACTCCCAAGAGATTTCGCGTATTGGATCATTGATAATCGTCCCTTTGAAAGTGTCGAAGATTTTATTTTACGCCTCCCCAATCAGTATCATAAATTACCTCTGTTAACACCTTTAGTGGAGCTTGGATTGTTTGATATTTTTGAAAAAAATAGACGCAAGGTGCTTCACAATTTGCCGAATTTGTTTGTCTTTGCTGATGAGCTAGGCAGTTTGTTTGCGGATTCTAACTATTCCTGGACAGAAGCGGAGGACTTTAGCCAAGCTGAAAAATATGAGAAGGAAGAGGCCATTATTGGCATCGGGCTCAGTACCCACCCATTGGTTGCGATTGGACAAACGAGTCCCTACGAGATCCAACCAATTTCTCAACTCATATACGGAGAGCAGGCACGCATTCTCATTGAGGTACAAAGCATTCGAACCATTCGAACCAAGTCGGGTGATCTCATGGCTTTCTTACAAGTCAGTGATACCAAGAAAAAATTGGATGTGACCCTTTTCCCTGAAACCTACAATCGATTTTCCTCCTTGATAAAAGAAGGCGGCTTTTATTACTTGACAGGGAAGATACAAGAGCGTGATGGGCGCTTGCAGATGATTCTAGCAGAGGCGCAACTGGCAACCAATGAAAAGTTCTGGATCCAGTTGCTCGATCATCGTCAGGATAAAACGATTCTTTCTATCTTGAAAAAATATCCGGGCCCATATCCTGTAATATTACGCTATGAAGACGAGAAAAAAACTCTTCAATTGAAGGGCTATACAGTCCAGAAAAACAAAGAATTAGAAGATGAATTAAAGAATCTCGTTATGAAAACGATTTATCGGTAAAAACTACGAAAAATACGAGAATTTTAGTCTTCTTTGTGTTATAATTACTTAGAATGTAAAAGAAAAAAAGGAGCAAACAACGAAATGAAACGTATTGCTGTTTTAACTAGTGGTGGAGATGCCCCTGGTATGAATGCTGCCATCCGTGCAGTTGTTCGTCAAGCAATTTCAGAAGGAATGGAAGTTTTCGGTATCTATGATGGATATGCGGGAATGGTTGCTGGTAAAATTCAGCCCCTTGACGCCTCATCTGTTGGAGATATTATTTCCCGTGGTGGTACCTTCCTTCATTCAGCTCGTTACCCTGAATTCGCACAACGCGAAGGTCAATTAAAAGGGATCGAGCAATTGAAGAAACACGGGATCGAAGGTGTTGTCGTTATTGGTGGAGATGGTTCTTACCATGGTGCGATGCGCTTGACTGAGCTTGGATTCCCAGCTGTGGGTCTTCCTGGTACGATCGACAACGATATCGTAGGAACTGACTTTACAATTGGTTTTGATACGGCAGTCACAACTGCAATGGACGCGATCGATAAGATCCGTGATACTTCATCTAGTCACCACCGTACTTTCGTTATCGAAGTGATGGGACGTAATGCTGGAGATATCGCTCTTTGGGCAGGGATTGCATCTGGTGCAGATGAAATCATCATCCCTGAAGAAGGATTCAAGATCGAAGATGTTGTTGAGAGCATCAAAGAAGGTTACGCAAAAGGTCGTACCCACAACATCATCATCTTGGCTGAAGGCGTGATGTCTGCAGATGAATTTGGTAAAGCTTTGAAAGAAGCTGGTGATGAAAGTGACCTTCGTGTGACTGAGCTTGGCCACATCCAACGTGGTGGTTCACCTACTGCGCGTGACCGTGTTCTTGCTTCACGTATGGGAGCACACGCTGTTAAATTGTTGAAACAAGGAATCGGTGGTGTAGCCGTTGGTATCCGTAATGAAAAAATGGTTGAAAACCCAATCCTTGGTAAAGCAGAAGAAGGAGCCCTCTTTAGCTTGACAGAAGATGGTAAGATTGTGGTAAACAATCCACATAAAGCTGATCTTGGTCTTGCCGAGTTGAACCGTAGCTTGTCTTCAATCTAATTTTATTTCATTAATTCGTTAACCTTGTCTTAAAAAGACAGATATATTAAAAAAGGAGTCATATATATCATGAACAAACGTGTAAAAATCGTTGCAACTTTAGGTCCTGCGGTAGAAATCCGTGGCGGTAAAAAATTCGGTGAAGATGGATACTGGGCTGAAAAACTTGACGTTGAAGCTTCAGCACAAAACATTGCTAAATTGATCGAAGCTGGCGCTAACACTTTCCGTTTCAACTTCTCACACGGTGACCACCAAGAACAAGGTGAACGTATGGCGACTGTTAAACGTGCAGAAGAAATCGCTGGTAAAAAAGTTGGTTACCTTCTTGATACAAAAGGTCCTGAAATCCGTACTGAATTGTTCGAAGGCGAAGCTAAAGAATATTCATACAAGACTGGTGAACGTATCCGCGTTGCTACAAAACAAGGTATCAAATCAACTCGTGAAGTGATTGCTTTGAACGTTGCTGGTGCGCTTGATATCTTTGATGATGTTGAAGTTGGACACCAAGTATTGGTTGATGATGGTAAATTGGGTCTTCGCGTTGTAGAAAAAGACGCTGCAAAACGTGAATTCGTTGTTGAAGTTGAAAACGATGGTATCATCGCTAAACAAAAAGGTGTCAACATCCCTAATACGAAGATTCCTTTCCCAGCCCTTGCTGAACGCGATAACGACGATATCCGCTTCGGTTTGGAACAAGGTATCAACTTCATCGCGATCTCATTCGTACGTACTGCAAAAGACGTTCAAGAAGTTCGTGCTATCTGTGAAGAAACTGGTAACAGCCACGTTCAATTGTTTGCGAAAATCGAAAACCAACAAGGTATCGAAAACTTGGATGAAATCATCGAAGTTACTGATGGTATCATGATCGCTCGTGGTGACATGGGTATCGAAGTACCATTTGAAATGGTTCCAGTTTACCAAAAAATGATTACTTCTAAAGTAAATGCTGCTGGTAAAGTTGTTATTACTGCAACAAACATGCTTGAAACAATGACTGAAAAACCACGTGCTACTCGTTCAGAAGTATCTGACGTCTTCAACGCAGTTATCGATGGTACTGATGCTACAATGCTTTCAGGTGAGTCAGCAAACGGTAAATACCCACTTGAATCTGTAGCTACAATGGCGAAAATCGATATGAACGCTCAAACACTTTTGAAAGAATATGGTCGTTTGAACCCAGCTTCATTCGAACGTAACTCTAAGACAGAAGTTATGGCTTCAGCTGTTAAAGATGCTACAAACTCAATGGATATCAAATTGGTTGTAACATTGACTAAGACAGGTCACACTGCACGTTTGATCTCTAAATACCGTCCAGATGCTGATATCTTGGCATTGACATTTGACGAATTGACTGAACGTGGATTGATGTTGAACTGGGGTGTTATCCCAATGTTGACAGATGCTCCTTCATCAACTGACGATATGTTCGAAATTGCTGAACGTAAAGCAGTTGAAGCTGGTCTTGTTAAATCTGGTGATGATATCGTTATCGTTGCTGGTGTACCAGTTGGAGAAGCTGTTCGTACAAACACAATGCGTATCCGTACAGTACGTTAATAGACAATTTGATCTTAAAGCCTTGCTGGTTGGTCCGAAAGGATTGACCGCGAGGTTTTTCTTTTTCCTGTTTAGTATGACAAGAATTCTCACTAATGCTTTCTTTCTCTTTTTTAAAGATCAAAAACATGGTATAATAAATAAAAAGGAAGGGAGACATTCATGCCAAGGAGAGATTTAATTAGAAATGTCATCATTGTCGGTGTACTGGTTTTGGCACTGATTTTGCTTCGAATCTTTGTATTTCATCCATTTAGTATCAATGATAAAATGGCCAATGCTTCTGTAAAAACTGGAGATCTTGTGGTAGCGACTAGAAATGCTCAGGTAGATCGCAGTGATTTGGTCTTATACAAGGTCGGTGGAAAAGAATACCTTGGACGTGTCATTGCCAAAGAAAACGACGAAGTCAGCTACGTAGATGACGTCCTCTATTTGAATGGACAGGCAACACCAGAACCTTACCTGAATAAAATGCTGAATAAACACTTAGCTGCTCCTACGAGTAATGGGTATTATACGGATGATTTCTTCTTATCAGAGTTAAAAGGGACCAAGGCTGGTCGTGTACCATCCGATACTTATCTGGTCTTAAATGATAACCGTGGAGATACAGAAGATAGTCGTGAGTTTGGTTATATCCATAAAAATCAGATCGAAGGAGTCGTGAATCTACGTCTCTATCCTCTCAATAAATTTGGATTTATAAAAGTAGAAGAATAGCCGAAAGGCTATTTTTTTTATAAATATCAAAGAGAAACGATTAGATGCCCAGACCGGATCGTCTGGCTATATGGATTTTGAAGCCAATCCTAAAATCTTGAAAAATAAGATCAAAAATCAAAAGGCTACCCAATACCAGAGTTTCAACGAGGCGCTGATCGATCTTCAGAATGATCGGATCGATGGCCTCTTAATCGACCGTGTCTATGCCAACTATTATCTGCAGACGGAAGGAATTTTAAAAGACTACAATGTCTTTCCTGTCGGGTTTGAGACAGAATCCTTTGCGGTAGGAGTGCGCAAGGCGGATAAAACTTTGAAGAAAAAAATTGATGAAGCCTTCGTAAAACTCTATCAAAAGGGCCAATTCCAAAAGATTTCTAAGAAGTGGTTCGGAACGGATGTAGCAACAGACGACATCAAGTAAAAAAGAGAGTGGGACAGAAATCGGTAATTCGTTAGAATTCGATTTCGTCGTCCCACCTCCGCACAGTTGAGTAGGGCTGTAAAAGCTGATGAAATCA
>JAGZKI010000080.1 GCA_018365265.1 Streptococcus parasanguinis
TTCACCAAGAGCTTTCTTCACGGATTGACCGTCTTCTGCTTCAAGGCCAAAGCCTTTAGTTTTAAGGCTTTCAACAGCATCATGCAATTGACCGCCGTTAACAGCGTCTTTGCTATCTTTGGCAACCGTACCGTCTTGAACGTTTGTAACCTTCTTGCCTGCTGCATCGATGCCGTCCTTCGTCATAGATGGACCATCAGTAATCTTCACGCCGTCTTTTGTAACAGCTGTCAACGGATTACCAGCTGCATCATTGATAGTCATGCCTGCGCCGTTTACAACGGTTTTACCGTTTGCACCGTTAGCTCCGTTGTTGAAAGTAATGGAGTTCAAGTCTTTAAGGTCTTTTGCCAAACGAACATTGAGGATATTATTTTTGCTGATAACGCCAATATTGTTTTCAGTCAAATCAGCTTCGTTTGTTACGCCGCCCTTAATGTCCAATTGTTCATTAAGTTTTTTCTTAATCACATTACCGGAGTCACCACCGTATGCCATACCATCATCCTTGGTTGCCACTTGATGTGTCTTACCATTTTCATCAGTGTATTTAATACGAGTGATTTCGTTACCGTTGAGGTCCGGATCACCTTTTTCAACAGAAATATCAGCGCTACGGCCGTCTTTACCGTTGAGTCCGATGTGACCTACGCCGTCTTTACCAGAAATAGATACAGCTTCTTTGCCATCCTTACCAGTAACAGCTACCTTGCCGTCTGTACCGTTGTCAGGACCTGTAATGGACACGCCATCCTTACCATCTTTGCCAACCTTCACGGATTCAGCTTTAAGGTTTTTATTCATCTTCACATTGATAGTTGTATCACCAGATGCTGGATCTTGTGTGATGAAAGTTTTAAGGTTTTCACCGCTGTAATCATCGTCAGCTGCAGTGCCTTCACCTTTAATAGTCACTTTGGAGCCAAGCTTGTTAGTTTTTTCGCCGCCTTGGTTAGCATCGAATTTCAAACCTTTATTAGTCAATGCATCCGCACTATCTTTGATTTTGTCATTCAAGTAGTCCACATTAACCGCTTCGCTGCCATCGTTGCCTGTAGCATATGCCACATTCGTTACGTGAGTGCCACCTTGTTTGTTGTTATATGCAGGACCTTCGTAAGTTACCTTGGATTTATCAAGGTTACCTGTAGGATCCAAATCATACTTAACAGCGCGGTCATCCAATTTATCAAGTTTGGATTTAGAAGCAATGTCTTTGATTGTAACGGTTTCTGTTTTATCTGGATGATTCTTATCCTGTACAGTCAAGGCTACATCGCCATTCGCATCCACGGTATAGTCACCATTAGAGCCTGCCGCTTGATTTTTAATCAAACGATAATCAGTGGAGTTAGCACTTTGAGCATCCAACGCTTTTTTCAATTGATCTTCTGTTGCCGCACGACCGGATACAATCTTATCTGCATCCCAATCTTTATTATCAAGACCTGTTACATAATTGCCTGTTTCGCTGTCGCCAGCTGCGTTGTTAACAGTTTGACCACCCATAGTAGCGTCGCCTGCTTTCACAGTCTTAGCCGCCGTTACAGAATCAAGATTTTTAAGGTCTTTCGCCAATTGAAGTTCTAATTTGTCAGTGCCATCAGCTTTTACGTTGATGTTGCCGGATGCGCTCTTGAATGTAGTAGACTCAGCTTCAGTTACACCTTCACCTTGTACTTTCACCAAGGAGTTCAATTTTTGTTTATTCACGGTACCAGTGTTGTTACCAGTGAATTGTAAACCGTCTTCCATAGTCGCAACTTGGTGCTCACCGTTGCCGTCAGTGTATACGATACGAGTAAGACCGTTTGTACCGTCTACACCTTTTTCGCCTTTAACACCGGTAGCAGGATCATTGTAACCAGGTTTTACGGATAAGTCGATACCATTAGTACCGTTCACGCCGTTCGTTCCAGCAGGGCCAGTTAAGCCAATGTGGCCTACGCCGTCCTTACCGGAAATAGAAACTGCTTCTTTACCGTTTTTATCAGTAACAGCTACCTTGCCATCTGTGCCATTCGCTGTGTCAGGACCAGTAATGGATACGCCGTCCTTACCATTTTTGCCAACCTTCACAGATTCAGCTTTAAGGTTTTTATTCATCTTCACGTCGATAGTCGTATTGCCTGTCACCGCATCTTGTTTGATGAAAGTTTTGAGGTTTTCACCACTGTAATCAGCGTCAGCTGCAGTGCCTTCACCTTGAATAGTCACTGTAGATCCTAATTTATTAGTTTTTACGCCGCCTACATTGGCATCGAATTTGAGACCTGTGTTAATCAAGTCATTCTTGGTATTAGTAATTTGATCGCCAAGGTCTTGTTTTACTTGATGTAATTGACCGCCGTTTACAGCATCTTTAGAACCAGCCGCTACGTTACCATCTTTCAAGTTAGTAATTTTTGTACCGTTAGGACCTTCCAATGTTACTGTG
>JAGZKI010000081.1 GCA_018365265.1 Streptococcus parasanguinis
GATGAAATCAGCGTAGTAGAGCCCACTCAACCACTGCGTCTTGCTCGACAATCCAAAAACAATTGAGAGGCTAGGACTTTTGTCCCAGCCTCTTTTTTAGTGGAAACTTAAATTTCATAGCCCATGAGGAGCCCGCCTTCTTCGGCGTAGAAACTACAAAGTCCAGAAGTAGGAAGGACTTCAATCATTGCATGGGCAAATTTTTCTCGAACCAATGCAGAGAATTGCTCGATAAATTTTTCATTGTTGCGGTGAGCAATGGTGATATGACCGCCAGCATAACCCGCCTTGATTAGTTCATCAAAAGCCGCCTTGATCGCTTTCTTTTGGCCACGAGCTTTTTGAAGCAACTCGAGGGTACCCGTCTTACTAGCTTCCCCAACCATACGGATATTGAGGAGTCCGACAACCGTTCCGATCAATTTGCTGAGACGCCCATTTTTGACCAGATTATCGACCTTAGCCAAAACAAAGAGCAACTTGGTTTTAGACTGATAAGTAGTGATCACATCAACCACTTGATCAAAATCGAGACCTTCAGCGACCAACTGATTAAGCTTGCGAACGATTAGGTCCACCTCGCCCCCAGCTGACAAGCTATTAATGACGTGAATATTGGTATTCGGATGCTCTTCCAGATAAATTTTCTTGGCCACCTCGGCACTATTGTAACTACCAGAAAGGGTCCCTGTGATGGTAACAACGAAGATATTGTCCGCCCCTTCAAAAGACTTCATGTAATCATCCGGACTTGGGCAGGCAGACTTAGATGCAGTCGCAGTCGCATACATCTCCTCCATCATCTGATCGATATTGAGTTGGGCATCATCTGTATAGATGGTATCACCCACTTGGATGGTCAGTGGGACACTGACAAACTCCGTATCTGGTGCCAGGTTGTCCAAAGAGCGGTAGTCACAGCCTGAATCCGCAATAATTTTCCATTTCATCAGTTCATACCTCATAATTGTATAAAAATGTACATTGACAAGTAGTTTGTCTTCTTTTACAATTATATCATGAAGTACAATGCTATCCAAGCAGATAACATCAGGTGAGACAGATAGAAAGTAAATGTTATGGCAGAAAGAAAAATATCCGAGAAATCTTTGGAAAATCTCAAACGATTTAACCAAGAAAACAATGCGATTACACGAGAATCCATCGAAATCTCTCTCCTGCAACTATTGGAGAAAAAAGATCTGAAAAAGATCACCATCTCTGAGCTGGTTCAGCGTGCCGGGGTCTCTCGCGCGGCCTTTTACCGCAATTATGGATCAAAAGAAGAGATTCTAGAATCTATCTTTCAATCTAGTATCGCAAAGATTAGCAAGTCTTTAGATGGCTACAACCTTAAGACAGATCTCTACCAAGTCTGGGTCTATCTTTTTAAGGAAGTCAAGAAAGAAGCCAAGATTATTAGCCTGGCCATTGATTACAATTTTGAACGGCTCTTGACCAAGGCAGTCTATGACTTTTTAGAAAAACGAAATGGCAGCTCATCAAATGGCGCTGGCAGCTACCTCAATTCTTTTTGGAGCTCAGCTATCGTCTCTGTCATCTCCAAGTGGATCAAGGATGGCATGAAGATCCCAGCTGAAAAAATCGCTACATTAGGCCTTCCCCTCTTTCCACAAAAGAAGAAGTAAGAACCACCGAGAGGTGGTTTTAAAGTAAACTGCACATCTCCATAACTAGTTCAAATGAATAGATAAAACTGAGTATAGATTGAACAAAGGACAAGAACGATGATCGAAGAACGAATTTTTGCTGCTAAGCAGTATGTGAAAACCTTATTTGCTGATCGAGCGGATGGCCATGATGTGAAGCATACCCTCCGCGTCTATAGCAATGCTATGAGAATCGCACAAGCAGAAGGTTCATGTGATCTGGAGATAGTGGGCTTGTCTGCTCTTCTTCACGATGCTGATGATGATAAATTATTTCATACAGAGAATAATGCGAATGCTCGCATGTTTCTAGAAGAGATCGGTACTCCTAAAAACCAAATCGACCAGATTTGTCGGGTAATCAATGCTGTTTCTTTCAGCAAAAATCGCGGTAAACATCCAGAAACCTTAGAAGGCAAGATTGTCCAGGATGCAGACCGCCTCGATGCGATAGGAGCTGTAGGAATTGCGCGAACTTTTTCCTATGGTGGCCACAAAGGTAGGTCCCTCACTGATACCGTCCAACATTTCCATGACAAGTTGCTTCTCTTAAAAGATGAAATGAACACGGAGACTGCCAAACAAATGGCAGAAAGTCGCCATCAATTTTTAATCACCTTTCTAAATGAACTAGAGAAGGAACTCTAACAAAAGAGAGTGGGACAGAAATCGGTAATTCGTTAGAATTCGATTTCGTCGTCCCACCTCCGCACAGTTGAGTAGGGCTGTAAAAGCTGATGAAATCAGC
>JAGZKI010000082.1 GCA_018365265.1 Streptococcus parasanguinis
GGCATTGAACATTGAAAACATTATTGCTGAAATTAAAGAAGCTTCAATCCTTGAATTGAACGACCTTGTAAAAGCTATCGAAGAAGAATTTGGTGTAACTGCAGCTGCTCCTGTAGCTGTTGCTGCAGCTGGTGCTGCTGACGCAGGTGCTGCTAAAGATTCATTCGATATCGAATTGACATCTGCAGGCGACAAGAAAGTCGGCGTTATCAAAGTTGTACGTGAAATCACTGGTCTTGGTCTTAAAGAAGCTAAAGAACTTGTTGATGGTGCACCTGGCGTTATCAAAGAAGGTGTTGCTGCAGCTGAAGCTGAAGAAATCAAAGGTAAATTGGAAGAAGCTGGAGCTTCAGTTACTCTTAAATAATAGAGTTTCCAATCAAAATGAAAACCGAGGTTTAGGCCTTGGTTTTTTCGTGCATTCTTTCTTTTGTGACTTTTACAAGCCCTGTATTATCTAATCTTTCATTGAGATACGAAAAAATTATTGCTATAATAGGGATATTCGTTGAAACAAGGAGAAGGTATGAAAAATTTTAAACAGCTTCTTTTGGCTTTAGTTGCAGTTTTTGCAGCAGTCCTCTTGGTAGCCTGTGGTCTAAAAAGTGATAATGGGACTTATGTATTCGAACCCTCAACAGAAGAAGTGAGGGAGATGCTACCAAGTCAACTTGCTTATATCATTACAGATGATTATAAATTTAGGGTTTCGATTATCATTAAGGACAAAGAAGGCGTTATGAAGGTTCAAATAAAATCAAATGTTCAAAATACCAATCAATCCTATGATTTTAAGGTTGACCAAAAACACAAAATATTTGTAATGAAGAATGATGACAGTGGGACAAAGATGTCGTATAAAATTTCTAATCATATGCTAACCTTTATGGATGTGAAAGAATCAAACTCGAGTGGTTCTGGTATTTTTATAAACTTTATAAAAATGGCTAAGTTTAAAAAAGTTAAATAATTTAGCGAAGGTAGGTACGGATCCTGCCTATTTAATCGTTACATATTAGTTGATAAATATATTACAAGAGTATTACATTTGTAATATTTCATTGCCGTGTGTCTGAATTGTTGATATAATAGTGTTAATCTAACTAAAAAGGAGAAGTTATGAAAAACTTTAAACGTATTCTTTTGGCTGTAGTAGCTGTTTTTGCAGCAGTCCTCTTGGTGGCATGCGGTGCCAAAAGTGATAACGGGACTTATGTCTACAAACCATCAAAAACTGAAGTGAAGGAAATCCTTGAAGAACAAGGTGCTCCAAGTTCAAGTGTAGATGCATTGATCGACAATGTTAAATTGGAAGTTTCAGTGACCATTAAAGATAAAACAGGTAGCCTTAAAATTAAAGGTGAAATGATGGGACAAAAGACTGACCAATCATTTGATATGAAAGTTGACCAACAAAAGAAAACTCTTCAATCTAAAACAGGTAAAGGTGAGAAGGTTAAATACAAAGTTTCAGGCGATGTGTTCACTTTTGATTTATCTGGTGAGAAGAGTTCAGGTCATGAAGCCGCTTTGGAAATGTTCAAAAACGCTAAATTCAAACGTACAAAATAATACAAGAGAAGGGCAGAGAGTATCTGCTCTTTTTCTTCTTTAAAACATCTTGAATCGGTATGAAAATAGTGGTAAAATCTGATTATAAAATACATTAGGAGATTGATTATGAAAAATATTAAACGTATTCTTTTAGCTTTCGTTGCAGTTTTTGCAGCCGTCCTATTGGTGGCATGTGGTCCCAAAAGTGATAATGGGACTTATGTCTACAAACCATCAAAAACTGAACTCAAGAAAATTCTTGAGGAGCAAGGCTTATCAGGTAGTCAATTAGAGTCTATTGGAGACGTTATTAATTTTGAAGTTTCTATTAAGATCAAAGATTCTAAAGGAACCCTCAGCATCGCGGGTGAAGTCGCTGGTCAAAAGAATGAGCGATCTTATGATGTCAAAATCAATCAAAAAGAGAAAACAATCTCGTCAAATGATGGTAGTGGAGAAAAGATTACATACAAGGTCGATGGTGACTATTTGACATTTGATCTTTCTAAGTTAAGTAATAGCAACCAAGGGGATCTTATGATTCTTAAAAATGCTAAACTCAAACGCACAAAATAAAGCGACTGAGAGGCTGGGACAAAAGTCCTAGCCTCTCAATTATTTTGGATTATCGAGCAAGACGCAGTGGTTGAGTGGGCTCTACTACGCTGATTTTATCAGCTTTTACAGCCCTACTCAACTGTGCGGAGGTGGGACGACGAAATCGAAT
>JAGZKI010000083.1 GCA_018365265.1 Streptococcus parasanguinis
GAATTCGATTTCGTCGTCCCACCTCCGCACAGTTGAGTAGGGCTGTAAAAGCTGATGAAATCAGCGTAGTAGAGCCCACTCAACCACTGCGTCTTGCTCTACAATCCAAAGACAATTGAGAGGCTCGGACTTTTGTCCCAGACTCTTCTATTTATTCAGCTAAGAGCACTTCTTTAATCGTTTGTTTTTGGAGTTTTCTGTTGGATAGATAAAAGAGGCTTTCATAAACCACCACAAAACCTATTAAAGTCCAAAAGCACACATTCCCATCAAAGTGATGCTCAATCTTTTCAGGAACCGTATCTTTGATCACACCGATCAAAATTTCCATGATGCCATATTGATAAGCTGTCCCAAGAACAAATCCTAAATAAGCCCAGAAACGATAGGGAGCGAGAATATGATTTTGGCATTCCCGATCAGTGTAGCCAAAAGCCTTCATAAGAGCCAAGGTTTCCCGACTTTCAGAGACAACAATTCCCAATGACAAAAAGAGGATCGAGAAAGAAAGGATCAAACCAATCATAATCATCATCGTTTGAATGATGTCATCTGTGTAGTCCCTTAGGCCAAAAGACAATTGAACCATGGCCGCGAAACACATGGAGCCAAAGACCACAAAAAACAAGATCGATTTTCTCCCCCAAATCAGCGACGAAGACAGCTCTTTTAGGAAGGATTTTTCTTTCTTAGGAGCACTCTTTCTCCTTTTGACCTTAATCGGTGTTGTAGATTTTTTCAATAAGCGAAGGGCCGGCGTTTGTAGTTGTCTTCTAGCATAACCAATCGCAAGAACCATAAAGAAGGTCGTTGGCAACACCACCAAAGCAAGCAAGAGCTGCCAATGAAAATGAATGGTAATTTCTGGCAGAATCCCCTTCTCATTGCGAAAGTCATAAAAATGTCCCATCATTAGAAAAGAAACGAAATAGCCAAGAAGCGCTCCAACTCCAAAACTGAGTCCAAAAGCCCAAAATCGTTTCGCCAACTGGCCATTGCTATAGCCTAAAGCCTTTAAAATCCCTAATTGTTCCTTGTGGTCATCGACAAATTGTTTGATATAAAAACACATGAGAAGGATCGACGTCAAGGACAAGACGACCCCACTGACCATAGCCACCATCCAAGATAGCGAAACCTGGGCATCATAGTAGGTCTGAATCATGGGATTGGTTTTCGAAATCTCCAACTGCTCGATATCTAGGTAAAAATTCAAGAAGAGATTGGCCACAAAGACTGCACAAGCCCCAATGATACTGACGACAACTAATTTTCGAATATCTTTTACTGAAAACATGGCTTACCATCCAATCTCATAGGCAGTCTGAGGCTGATCATTGGTCACAACTTCGGTAATCTTGCCACTATTGACACGAATGATGGTTCTGGCCATATCCGCAATATTTTGGTTGTGCGTCACCATGATGAGGGTAAAGCCTAGCTTTTCCTTCAGTTTCCAGATATAGTCCAGAATCTTGCGCCCTGTTTCTTCATCCAGGGCTCCCGTTGGCTCATCTAAGAAAAGAATCTCTGGCTTTTTGGCCAAGGCACGAGCAATAGATACTCTCTGCTGTTCCCCACCAGACAATTCACTTGGATACTTGTCCAGCTTATCGCCAAGCCCCAAATCTTCGATGATCTGCAAAAAATCATGATTGTTTGCCAGATCAGCTCCCATCTTAACATTCTGTCTAACCGTGAGATTCGGCAATAAATAATACTGCTGAAAAATAAAGGCTATCTTCTCACGTCTAAAGGCTGTCATTTGAGCATCCGTGAGTTGAGACAAATCCTGCCCTTGAATGAGAATATGCCCCTCATCTACCTTTTCTAATCCGGATAACACGTTTAAGAGGGTTGACTTTCCTGATCCAGAAGGACCTAGGACAACCACATCATCCCGGTCTTGAATCTGCAGATCAATCCCTTTTAAGACCTTGGTTTGGCCGTAACTTTTGTAAACATTTTCTAGTTGAATCATTTCTTTCCTACCATTTCTTTGATGAGAGATTGACAAACTTCTGTCAATAAACCAATCACTTCTTCCATGCTGAACTGATAAATACCAGAAGCAACCATAGAGGCCATTCCGTGTGAGTAGATAAATAAATGCTGGTACAAGCGACTAGCCTCCTCTAACGTCAATGGATAGTCTGCGACAATCGAATCCAGAACCAATTGGTAGCTA
>JAGZKI010000084.1 GCA_018365265.1 Streptococcus parasanguinis
AAAAGCTGATGAAATCAGCGTAGTAGAGCCCACTCAACCACTGCGTCTTGCTCGACAATCCAAAAACAATTGAGAGGCTAGGACTTTTGTCCCAGCCTCCTTTTTTCATGAAAAATGTAGCGAAATCGTAAACTAACAGAAAATTGTTTGAAATGCAAAGAATTGTATATATTTATTATAATATATTTGCAGGAGCCGAGCGAACCCACTATTGGTAGGCCCATAGAGAAGGTAATCATGGGTAAAAAGGTATAAAAACACAAAATAGAAAGCGCTTGCAAAAGAGGTAAAAAAAAGATAGACTTAAGGTATAAAAAATAGGGGATGCTACCTTTTTCTATAAAGGAACATTCAAACATAAAGGAGATTTGCCATGAAGAAATGGTTGTTTAAACTTTCATTGGTAGCAATGACATTTTTGCTCCTACCAGTTCAAGCCGTTCAAGCCTGTTGTGGCTTTATCATTGGTCGGCAATTGACTAAGGATGGGACCACTCTCTTTGGTCGGACAGAAGACTACCCTTACTATCCAAATGGTGGCAAGCACAACAAGAATTATGTGGTTGTTGATGCGAAGAACTATAAGGAAGGGGATCAACTGGAAGACGAATCCAATGGTTTTACCTATCCACATGCTGCCAGTGAAATGAAATACACAGCGACTTATGACTCTGCTCGTGGAGATGGTAGTAACGGTGCCTTTGGTGAACATGGATTTAACGAAGCCGGCGTTTCTATGACATCAACTGTTACAGCCATTCCAAACAAAAAAGTCTTGAAGACTGACCCATTGACAGAAAAGGGAATTCCAGAAGCTGCTATGTTGGACGTGGTTTTACCACGCGTTAAGTCTGCTCGTGAAGGGGTTGAATTCCTAGCTAAAGTCATTGAAGAAAAAGGATCAGCAGAAGGGAATGTTGTCGTTTTTGCAGACCAAAAAGAAACTTGGTATATGGAAATTCTTTCTGGTCACCAATATGTAGCGGTAAAAGTCCCAGAAGACAAATATGCAGTCTTTGCAAACACCTACTACCTTGGTCATGTGGATTTGAATGACAAGGAAAATGTGATCGCTTCGAAAGATGTCGAAAAAGTAGCCAAAGAATCTGGTAACTACAAGACAGACAAAGATGGTAACTTCCATATCGCTAAATCTTATGGACCAGAAAAATATGCTGAAGGGGACCGCTCACGGACCTATGCAGGTATCACCTTACTAGATCCAGACTCTAAAGTCACTTATGAGGATGATGAGTATGAGCTCTTCCGTTCACCAACCGATCCAAACAAAAAATACACCTTAGAAGATGCTTTTGCTTTGCAACGGAACCGTTTTGAACACTTAAATGGACGCTTCGTGCCAGATGATCAAATTGGTGTTAAGAAACAAGGTGATGATGGTAGCAACGATACTGTTCGTAAAGACCAATACAAATATGCTTTAGGAAACGAAAATGTGATCGATGCCCATGTCTATCAAATCAATCCAAACCTTCCAAAATCATTTGGTGGAACTGTATGGATCGGCATGGGGCCTTCACGGAATACCCCTTATGTTCCATTCTATGGAAATGTAAAAGATACTTACGAAGCTTTTAAACCTCAAACGGCTACTTATGATCCAAATTCATGGTATTGGACAGTTTGGCACATCGACCAAATGGCCATCAATAACCAAGATCTCTTTGGGAAATCGATTCAAAATCACTGGAAAGCTCTCGAAGAACAATTGATCATTGAACAGAAGGTTAGTGATAGCAAATATGCAGCCTTGAAAGCTGATGAAGCTGCAGCAAAAGCAGTTGAAGATAAAGTGACTGAGGATGCTTTAGCTCGGTCTGAACGTCTCTTCAAACAATTCAAGCAATATGAGTCTGAATTATCTGCAACTCTTAAAGAAGCAGGTCGTACAGATGATCCATACCGTGCATCTTTACCAGATGACTACAAGGATCCAACAGAATCAAGTACCGAGCCAAGCAAGGAAGAAACAAAGCCAAGCACAGAGTCAAGTACAGAACCAAGCAAGGAAGAAACGAAGCCAAGCACAGAGTCAAGTACAGAACCAAGCAAGGAAGAAACGAAGCCAAGC
>JAGZKI010000085.1 GCA_018365265.1 Streptococcus parasanguinis
GGGACAAAAGTCCTAGCCTCTCAATTATTTTTGGATTGTCGAGCAAGACGCAGTGGTTGAGTGGGCTCTACTACGCTGATTTCATCAGCTTTTACAGCCTTACTCAACTGTGCGAAGGTGGGACGACGAAATCGAATTCTAATGAATAACCTATTTCTGTCCCACTCTCTCTTTCTTTCGTAGCAAATACCAGCGATTTTATAGAAAATATGGCATACTAGACTTAGAAGAAAGCGAGGTAATCTCATGGAACAATTTTTAGAAGATATTAAAGATCTTGAAGTCACAACTGTCGCACGTGCGCAAGAAGCGATCGATCAAAAAGAAACAGCGACCTTCTTTATCGGACGCAAGACTTGCCCTTACTGCCGGAAGTTCGCTGCTAAATTAGCAACTGTCGTAGCTGAAACAAAAGCTCATATCTATTTTATCAATAGTGAAGAACCAAGTCAGCTAGACGCATTACAAGCCTTCCGCTCAACTTACGGCATCCCAACTGTCCCAGGATTTTTACATGTCGAATCCGGTGAAGTCACTGTTCGTTGCGACTCATCTATGTCTGAAGAAGAAATCAAAGCATTCGCTCATTTATAAAATAATAGCTAGAGATCAGTCTCTAGCTATTTTTCATTTTCCGAAAAAGTCGTCCAAATCTTTTGCTGAGGTTTAGCAAAAGGATAGTCCGAAAATTCTTCTGGTGTTAACCAAACAGTCGATTCGCTTGCTAACTCTTCACCTTCTTTTACCAGACCATATCGTATTTGAACCTGCCACTTGCGATGCGAAAAGACATGCTGCACGATAGGATACGATCTGTCCTGCCAATCAATGACCAAGTCATAGTCCTGTTCAAAAGAAAGAATTTCTGGGTTGCTCTCTGCTTCCCCCTTACTATCCAGTAGTGATAATTGGCCTAGGTTCTCAGACAGGCAATCCACTTCGATCAAGGGGAAATGCCAGAAACCTGATAAAAGCCCTTCTCGCTCATTTTTCTCCAGCAAGTAGTGACCTTGACTATCCTTGATAATAAAAGCTGTTAGATAGACAGGTACAGGTTTCTTCTTAGGAGCCTTAATGGGATAACGATCCATGGTCCCATGTTGGTAGGCCGCGCTAAATTCCTTAACAGGACTCTCTTCCGGACGTGGATTGACTGGCGATTCAATATCGGATCCCAAATCCATCAAAGCCTGATTGAAATCACCCGGACGGGCCGGATCGATCAAAATTTCCATCATGGCTTGAAAAATCTTGCGATTGGTCGGTACACCAATATCGTAGTCCACCTCAAACAAACGGGCTAGAACACGCATGACATTGCCATCCACTGCTGGCTCTGGCAAGCCAAAAGCAATACTAGCAATGGCACCAGCTGTATAAGGCCCAATTCCCTTGAGTTTAGAGATTTCGTCATAGCTTGACGGAAACACTCCTCCATGATTTTCCATTATCTGCTGGGCAGCTTTCTGCATATTGCGGACACGTGAGTAATACCCCAATCCTTCCCAAGCTTTTAAGAGTTTTTCTTCAGGGGCTTGAGCCAAATCAGCGACCGTCGGAAACCAATCTAAAAAGCGCTCATAATAAGGAATCACCGTATCGACACGTGTCTGCTGGAGCATAATCTCTGAGATCCAAATTTTATAAGGATCCTGGGTCCTTCTCCAGGGGAGATCCCGTTTATGGGCATCATACCAGGCTAATAACTTTTCTCGGAAAGAGGCGATTTTTTCCTCCTCCCACATGGTAATCCCGTAATCTTTTAAATCTAACATATTCCTAGTATACCATAGAATGAGTTAGAGTTTAGAAATTCTGATTTTATAAAGAAAAAGAGGCTGGGACAAAAGTCCTAGCCTCTCAATTATTTTTGGATTGTCGAGCAAGACGCAGTGGTTGAGTGGGCTCTACTACGCTGATTTCATCA
>JAGZKI010000086.1 GCA_018365265.1 Streptococcus parasanguinis
TTTTCTACGTAAAGTCAAGCATATTCAGGTGTTTGGCTTTATTATTTTGGGCAAATTTATAAGTTAATTAAAATTGGGGCGCTTTATTTTTAAATGAAAGTATGACAAATAAGCCTGTAAAGATATTATTTTTACAGACTCCGTTTTATAATGTACTTGATCAATTTAATTACGACTAAAGTCTTTTTGATTATGTTTGGCTACGTTGTAATCATATAATTGATCGTTACTGATCAGAGCATACATGGTTCTGATCAGCTTGTGTATAGAAGCGATAGCTATCTTTTTGAACCCTTTGGTTTGAGAGGATAGCTTTTTGCTTTCATAATAGTCTGCTATATGACAAAGATTAGTCTTTGATGCATTGTCAATTTGACCAATAGCACGATAAAGCAGCTTGCGTGCCACTGCGTTGCCATGCTTAGTAATGCTTAAGCTAGAGTCCATTTCGCCTGATTGATATCTGCCTGGGTCAATCCCAATGAAAGCATTGATTTTATTAGGATTGCTAAATCTGCGTAAATCTCCTAATTCTGCTAAGACTCGAACTGCAGTAGTTTGAGCAAAGCCAGGAATGCTTTCTAGATTTTTCAGATCATTATTAGGCAGGGAATTAGCCAGCTTGACCATTCGCTCAATTATCTGTTTTCTTTGCTCGCTTAAGCCGAGCAGTCTATGGGCATAGTATTGCACCTGTTCAACTTCTACGCTGTCAGATGAGACAACTGGATAAGCTTTGTGGGCTAATTCGATTAGTTTATCTGCGGTCTTTTGCGCATGCTTAAAGCCAATGCCTTTTAACTGCATTAGCCAATCAATGATTTGTTTTTGGTTATCTTTTCTCACTAAATCGCAGTGAGGATAATGGAGTACTATTTGCCAGTAATTCTTGCCTTTGGCAGAACAAAATAAAGTTTCAATCTCAGGAAAGGTTGACTGCAAGGATTGATGGAGTCTGTTTTTAGCCATTACCAAGTCGCTTGTCAGCTGATCATAGAAGCGACTCAGTGAATTAAGTTGCTTATAAGTCTGGGATTGAAGCTGATTGACTGGATGATGATGCAGCCTTTGAGTCAGAGCAAGGTGGTAGGCGTCAGTTTTATCAGTCTTGTTGTGTCTCAATCCCATATCCATTTCCTTTTTAGCTTTAAGTGGGTTAAGAATTACATACTCATAGCCATAGTCTTCAAGAAAAGCCTGCAGTCTGCGTGAGTAGACTCCGGTAGCCTCAAAAATTATTTGCGGGTGCTTAGAGAAAGCAGCCAGTTCTTTGAGTAGCTGAATAAAACCAGGACGATTATTGGCAATTGTCAGCTCATTTTTGCTTTCGCCAATTAGCTCGCAAACAGCAGAAGTAGACTTGCTTACATCAATTCCAAAAGTAACTTGCATGATTAAAACCTCCTAAAGCTAAGCAGTAAAACATGTTTGCTTAAGAAATCAGATCTAATTTTCTAAACTCGACATCTGCGTGTCCACATTCTTCGAAGAGATTACCGAAAACCTAAGCAAAACTGTCAGTTTTTGTTACGACATCAAGTGTCTAAAGGTGCTTTGGCATATTGTTTTACTGCTATCTTAATTCTACAAGAGAACAAAAATAGTGAATCAATTATCCCGTCGAATAATCAATTCACTATTTAGCTTAGAATGTTTTTGT
>JAGZKI010000087.1 GCA_018365265.1 Streptococcus parasanguinis
TGGGAAGTTTGAACCAAGGAAAAGAACTGTGTCTGCTTCAAAGACCACTTCGTTGGCTGGTTTCCAACCAACACGGTAAGCAGAACCTGTCAAACCTTCGTAGTTCCATTCGAACGCTTCGAAGTTTTTACCAGTTGTGATGATTGGTGCTTTGATTTTACGTGACAATTCAGTGATCACTTCACCAGCTTTCACACCACCGTAACCAGCATAGATCACTGGACGTTCAGCATTGTTCAAAATTTCAACAGCTTTGTCGATTTCAACTTCGTTCAAAGCAGGAGCGATGAATGAACGCTCGTATGAACCTGAACCGTAGTATGAGTTTTCGTCGATTTCTTGGAAACCAAAGTTTACTGGAATTTCAACGACAGCTGGACCTTTTTTAGAAACGGCAGCACGGCAAGCTTCGTCAATGACTTTTGGCAATTGTTCTGCGTAAGCTACACGTTTGTTGTAAACAGCGATACCATTGTACATTGGGTTTTGGTTCAATTCTTGGAAGGCATCCATGTTCAATTCGTTAACTGGACGTGATCCAAGGATAGCAAGGAATGGAGTGTTATCCATAGCTGCATCGTAAACACCGTTGATCAAGTGAGTCGCACCAGGTCCACCTGAACCAACTGCAACACCGATAGAACCGCCAAATTTAGCTTGCATAACCGCTGCAAGAGCACCTGTTTCTTCGTGGCGAACTTGCAAGAAACGGATATCCTTGTCTTCAGCCAAAGCGTCCATCAATGAGCTAAGTGTTCCTGATGGGATCCCGTAGATCGTGTCTACGCCCCATGTTTTCAATACGTTGAGCATTGCTGCAGATGCAGTAATTTTCCCTTGAGTCATTCTAACTCTCCTTTAAATCTATTTTGATCCTTTAAAAATGTAGCATAGCGCTTCTACTTCATCTTTGCGATCAGGTTTCGTTTTGAAAATGAGTTTTTTCTGACATTTCTCATGAAAACGATTTACAAAACGATTACAGTATTAATTTATCACAAAGAGATTCACATGTATAAGAATCTGCTCAGAGATGCTCAATCCCTATTACATAACAGATGCTGATTTTGAGAAAATTTCACAAACTATAGTAGAATAGGATATTTTACTATAATTTGCATGCACCTCTAAGACTTGTAGCTGTAGGAAATCGAACAAAAAGAGGCTGGGACAAAAGTCCTAGCCTCTTAATTGTTTTTGGATTGTCGAGCAAGACGCAGTGGTTGAGTGGGCTCTACTACGCTAATTTCATTAGCTTTTACAGCCCTACTCAACTGTGCGGAGGTGGGACGACGAAATCGAATTCTAACGAATTACCGATTTCTGTCCCACTCTCTTTTTGTTTCATTTAATCAATTTTCGCAACATTGAGAAGCAGAGAGCTAATCAAAACAGACAAAGAACTAAGGGCCATGGCAAGACCTGCTAGTTCTGGATTGAGGGTCAATCCCAGTCCTACAAAGACTCCAGCAGCAATTGGAAGCC
>JAGZKI010000088.1 GCA_018365265.1 Streptococcus parasanguinis
TGTATGACCGGATACATAGGTGACAGATCAGACCGGGAACATAGGTAACACTTTTAGTCTATCCGGAGCACACTCTGGGTTTTTCGGTCGTAGTACGCAAGTGTTATTCCATTAAAGATGATGGCCTCAAGGCCATCATCTTGCTCTTCCAGCATGATGTACTCCCCAGTCAGTGCTTCACTCAGGAACACCGTACCCTTTTTTCCCATATAGAGGGTCCCCCTCGATTTCACCCTGTAGACTGTACCTCCTTCCGGATAAGCATATTCAGGAAGACGGCCATCCCAGTGTCGGTTTGAGGGTTGCCATACCGTTCCGGGCGTTGCACCCGCCAGTGCTTCATGCGGCCTTTCGTAGTTAAATTCTTTCCGGTAGTCACTGAACCACCGCTGTTGTTCTTCCATCGTCATGAAGGTGTTGCCCTGTTTCACCGCACTTTTCAGGGAGCGGTGCATTCGCTCATGGCGGCCATTTTCTTCCGGATGCCCCTTTCTGATACGCTCCGGCCTGATGCCCAGCTTGATTAGCCAGACGGCAAGACGACTTAATCCGGCTATTCCTGTTCCCGCGAAGGGCTGGCCGTTATCGGTTCTAAGCACTTCCGGCAGACCATATTCCAGGAACGCATCCGTCAGGCACTCTCTGACAAAGGGTTCACTCTCACGGTGTGTTCCCCGGCAGCTGAGCAGATACCGGCTGTGATTATCGGTCAGGGTGAAAGGATGGCAGTACTCTCTGCTGAGCAGCCTGAACTTGCCTTTAAAATCAGCGCTCCAGACCTGATTGTTCTCACTGATGATGGTCAGGGGCTGGCGATTGCCTGGTGTTCTGCGTTTTCGTTTTTTATCCGGAACCAGGCCTTCGCGCTTGAGGATATCGCCGATAGTGCTGGCGGCAGGTACGGTAAAATCGACGTGATGATTGAGCAACCACATCCGCAGTTTTTTTGGCCCCCAGTCAGGGTGTTTTTGACGCAGGGCAGTCAGGTGTCCGGCGATATCATCAGGAACCGTCCGGGAGTGGGAGCGTGGCGCGCGCGACCGGTCAGAGAGAGATGACAGATCAGAAGGGTCAAAACGCTGAAGCCATTTATAGCCGGTTTTACGGCTGATGCCAAAAAGACGGCAAAGCGCGGAGAAGGAGTCCGTACCTGCATGGCTGGCACGGATAAAATCAAGGCGTTGCATAGGTCGGGTCTCAGTCCAGGGCATAGCGAGTCTCCTCTTCTATGCCAGTTATAACTGTTACCCATGTATCCGGTCTAAAGTGTTACCCATGTTTCCGGTTCATACC
>JAGZKI010000089.1 GCA_018365265.1 Streptococcus parasanguinis
GAATTGAATGACCCCGAGTGGAATGGAATGGAATGGAATGGAATGGAATCGAATCAACTCGTGAAGAATGGAATGGAATGGAATGGAGTGGAATGGAATGGGGTGGAATAGAATGGAATTTAATCAACACGAGTGGAATAGAATGGAATTGAATGGAAAGGAATTGAATGGAGTGGAATAGAATGGAATGAAATTGAATGGAATGCAATGGAAGTGAATGGAATAGAATGGAATTGAATCAATCCCTGGGGAGTGGAATTGAATGCAGTGGATTGCAATGGAATGGAATGGATCAGAATGGAATAGAATAGAATTGAATCAACCAGAGTGGAATGGATTGGAATAGAATGGAAGGGAATGTAATGGAATGGAATTTAATGCAATGGAATAGAATGGAATTCAAACAACACGAGTGGTATGGTTGGAATGGAAAGGAAAGGAATGGAATGGAGTGGAATGGAATGCAATGAAATGGAAAGGAATGGAATGGAATGGAATCCACACGAATGGAATGGAATTTAATGGAATGGAATGGAATGGAATGGAATTGAAAGGAATAGAATCGAATTGTATCAACCCGAGTGGAATGGAATGGAATGGGATAGAATGGAATTGAATCAACCCGAGTGGAATGGAATGGAATGGAATGGAGTAGAATGGAATTGAATCAAGCCGAGTGGAATGCCATGGAATGGAATGGAATGGAATAGAATGGTACTGAATCTACCCGAGTGGAATGGAATGGAATTGAATAGAATGGAAATGAATCAACACGAGTGGAATGGAATGGAATAGAAAGGAATGGAATGGAATGGAATATTATGGAATTGAAACAACACGTAAGGAATGGAATGGAATAGAATGTAAATGAATCAACTCCAGTGGAATGGAATGGAATAGAATGGAATGGAATGCAATATTATGGAATTGAAACAACACGTAAGGAATGGAATGGAATGGAATGGAATGGAATGGAGTGGAATGGAGTGGAATAGAATGGAATTGAATCAACACGAGTTGAACGGAATGGAATGGATTGGAACTGAATGGAATGGAATGGATTGGAACTGAATGGAACGGAATGGAAAGGAATGAAACAGAATGGAATTGAATCTACCGGAGTGGAATGGAATGGAATGGATTGGAATGGAATGGAATGGAATGGAATGCAATGGAATAGAATGGAATTGAATCAACCCGAGGGGAATTGAATGGAATGGAATGGAATGGACTGGAAT
>JAGZKI010000003.1 GCA_018365265.1 Streptococcus parasanguinis
ATTATTTACCAAGTTTTGCTTTAGCTGCATCTGCAAGAGCTGTGAAAGCTGCTGCATCGTTAACAGCCAAGTCAGCAAGCATTTTACGGTTAACTTCGATCTCAGCCAATTTCAAACCATGCATCAATTGTGAGTATGAAAGTCCGTTCAAACGAGCTGCCGCATTGATACGTGTGATCCATAATTTACGGAAGTCACGTTTCTTTTGACGACGGTCACGGTATGCATAGTAGTAAGAGTTCATTACTTGTTCTTTTGCAGTACGGAACAAGATATGTTTAGCTCCATAGTAACCTTTAGCTAATTTAAGAATACGTTTACGACGTTTGCGTGATACAACGCCACCTTTAACACGTGCCATTTATATTTCCTCCAATATTTCCTAGAATTCTTTACTTACGAATACGCGATTATTTCAAGCGAGTAAGCATTGCTTTGATACGTTTGAAATCTCCTGCATGCACCATAGATGCTTTACGAAGATGACGACGTTGTTTCTTAGTTTTTCCGTGGAAACGGTGAGAAGTGTAAGCACGGAAACGTTTAAGTCCACCAGAACCTGTACGTTTGAAACGTTTAGCTGATGCGCGGTGTGTTTTTTGTTTTGGCATGATATTTTCTCCTTTTTTTAACTTTCTGACAGATTATTTCTTGTCAGTTGCTGGCGCCAATTGCATAAACATTTGACGTCCATCCATCTTAGCTCGTTGTTCGATGATCGCCACATCTTGTGTCGCTTCAGCGAAGTCGGCTAAAACTTTAGCACCAATCTCTTTGTGGGTAATCATACGACCCTTAAAGCGAATGGATACCTTCACTTTATTTCCTTTTTCAAGGAATTTGCGAGCATTGCGAAGTTTTGTATCGAAATCACCCTTGTCAATCACTGGGCTCAAACGAACTTCTTTCACGGTCACAACGCTTTGTTTTTTGCGTTGTTCTTTTTGCTTCTTCTGATACTCAAATTTGAACTTACCGTAGTCCATAATTTTCGCAACAGGAGGTTTAGCTTGAGGTTGAATGAGAACCAAGTCAACATTAGCATCGTCCGCAAGTGCTTGCGCTTCGCTAAGTGGTTTGATACCCAATTGCTCACCTTCAAGACCGATTAAGCGAACTTCACGTACACGAATTTCATCATTGATGAATAAGTCTTGCTTTGCTATGGTTTTCACCTCTTTTTTATTATTCGAGAAAAACAAAGAACGGACCTGCAAAACAGGCCCGAACTACATGATGTATTTCATTACTGAAACTTGATCCGTAGGGGCCAGGCAACTTGCGTCACAAGGCGAGAAGTTCTCACTTCTGCTTTTCTCAACTTTTATATAATATCAAGTTTTTTATTCTTTGTCAAGAAGTTTTTTTGCTTTTTCTTCAATAAAGGCAACAACGTCTGCAATTCCAACACCCGTTGTGTCAAAATGAATGGCATCAGCTGCAGGTTTCAAAGGAGAAACGGCACGGTGGCTGTCCTTATAGTCCCGCTCAGCGATTTCTTTTTTCAACAATTCAAGATCCGCTGTGATGCCCTTTTCAACATTTTCCTTATAGCGACGTTCTGCCCGCTCCTCAACCGAAGCAACCAAAAAGATCTTCAACTCTGCATGTGGAAGGACGACTGTCCCAATATCGCGTCCATCCATAACGATGCCCCCCTCTGCTGCAATTTCTTGCTGTAGAGTGACAAGTTTTTCACGGATCGGCGCAAGCGCTGCAACCCATGAAACATTGTTGGTCACTTGGTTATCGCGAATTGGGTGGGTAATATCCACATCTGCTACAAAGACAAGCTGCTCTCCTTCTTCTGAACGACCGAAACTAATTGGATACTGATCTAAAAGGGCTAAGAGGTCATCAACCTGTTCAGCTGTCAGATTATTTTGCAAAGCTAGATATGTCGCTGCACGATACATAGCCCCCGTATCTAGATACGTATAGCCTAGATCCTTGGCAATGATCTTTGCAACTGTGGACTTTCCACTAGAAGCCGGTCCATCAATGGCAATTTGAATTTGTTTCATGCTATCCTCAACTCCTACTGAATCTTAACGACATCACCAGGATTGGCATACCATGATCCTGTAGACATGTGAGATGGATTTAACTGTTCCAATTGGGCAATGGAAATACCAGCACGCGCAGCAATCGCTGCTTCCCCTTCACCTGCTTGAACAGTGATCGTACCTTCTTCAGAGTTCTCATCTTTTGAACTATCGTCTTTAGCCGCTTGGTCAGTTTGTGCTGCAGGGGCTGATGATTTCTGTTCAACCTTAGTCTCTCCATTGTAGAAACCAGACATTTGTTTTGATTTATTGCTGCCACCTGTTGAAAGGAAAATTAACAAGCAGACCATCGCCACTACTACTACAAAGAAAATAATGGCTAAAATCGTCAATAGACGATCTGCCTTGATTCCGTTTAACTTACTCGTTCTTTTCAATGTTTCTTCTCCATCATCGTAAATATCTTCTTCCCATGGTTCTTTTGCCATGACTTCCTCCTTGTTTTTTCTCGTAAAAATCATTACAATAGAAGTATGAAAGTTACGTTAATTCCAGATCGTTGCATCGCTTGCGGTCTCTGTCAGACCTATTCTGAATTATTTGATTACCATGACAATGGCATCGTTAAATTTGCTGCTGAAGAGGACGACCTCCTCGAAAAGGAAGTCCCTGTCACAAACGATGTTCTCGAGGCTATTAAAGAATGCCCCACTCATGCTCTCTTAAAAGATTAAGAGGGCTTTTTATTTGTTTGCATAATACATCTCGTAGTAATCCACATGGATGAAATTGTCCGTCAGGATTACTTCTCCCTTAAAATAAGGATTTAAGGCAAGTGCATTGATAAAGTATTTTTTCGGCCATTTACGCATACAGAATGTCCGACTGCGCGATCCATCATTAAATATGAGCTTGATCGATTTCTTATTTACTTCGACCTTTTCGATCGAATTAATCTTCACCTTGATTGGAGTAAAAGGATTAGCTGTAATAATCCGCAAGATCCCATCCTCATAGATCGTGAAGTAACGATGGACCCCAATCGCGAGCAAGACCATAAATAAAAAGAACGAAAACAAAACTAGCGTTGGCACACTAGAGCTCTCATACATCAAGGCCAGTCCAATAAAGACCGGAATCACTGCAATGGACCAATAAGTCACAAGAATGGATAAGTCCGGTTGCCAATGATAATGGACCTTTCCGAATATCTTAATCATGAGCATACCCCCATCTAATAGTTTAGCATAAAAAACAAAAAAAAGGGAGCCAGACAGCCAAAATCACAAAGATTTTTAACTTCTAGCGCTCCTTTTAATTGGATTTGTTGGTTGGGACTTTAAAGAAATCTTTAGAAAGGTAACCTTTCCCACTAATCAGGTCGTATTCAACCATTTTCAAATCCTCTGCAATTTCTTGCGCTTCTCCTTCTAAGGCCTTTTTATCGACACTTGCTTTTTTCAGCACTTCTGTCAACAAAGCATAGTAAGGTGAAACTTTTGAATTGGTCTGTTCAAAGACCATAGCAGAGAAATCACTTGAGTTAACCAAAGGATAGTTCAATTTCGGTGCATCAAAATTACTCCAAATAAAGTAGTCTGTCTGATACTGACTCTCCGGATTATTCTTAAAGGCCGACTCAGGATAGAGACCTGGTAAGTGATCTCCATAGAATACCACTGTAATCTTCTTATCTATTTTAGAAAGACTTTCCAGGAAGGATTGGGTTGCGGTGTCGGTTTGTGAAAGCATTCTCACATACGATGATAAAGATTTGTTTTGTCCATCCGAAAATCCTGGATAACTCGCACTCATATCTATAGGATTCAGTTCCGTCCACGGAGTATGGTTCTGCATTGTAATCACAGAGAAAAATTGACTATTCTTATTTAGATTTTCTTCAATTAAATGATAAGTTGAATCATCACTATAATTCCCACCAACATTATATCCTTTATTTCCTTTGTTTCCATAATGTATAAATTTATTAAATTTTAAATTCCCATATATTACATTTCTTGAATAATTACTAGGACTTGCAATATGAATAACATCCCGATTCTTAGGTTCAAAATAATTACTTATAGATGGAAAATATTTCATATTAGGTGCTACTTGAGTATATAGAATAGAAATGCTTGGAGAAAGGTTGTACATTGGCAATCCTGTTAACGTTTGAAATTCCATATTAGCAGTCCCACCTCCATACCCATCAGATTTCATCAATCCACTAGTTGTTCTGCTCTTGATTCCTTGAATTTTAGGAATTGGATTTGATGAAACTTGAACTTTTTCTATTCTTGATGGATCTGAAAAACTTTCACTTAATACATAAATTACAGTTTGTTCATTGATGAATTGATTTCGATATTTATTTATTTCTTCTGATTTTAAATGGTACTTTTCTTCAATCTTTTTAATAGAAGTTTTACTGTACTTTTCAGGTTTATGCATAATATCGGATGTCATCTGAGAAAACCATACATAGCTATTTGATTTCATTTGCGCATTAACTGTATTTCCAAACCATGCAATATCATACCGATTATTTAAGTTTGCTAATACTGGAATATGTTCACTCATTTTACCATCTTGCCTATTTTTAAAGGAATAGTAGACAGTAGTAAAGAAAAATAGAATAAAAAGAATTGTTACAAATCTAACCAGTTGTGCTTTAAATATTTTACCATAAAGAATTATATCTTTAAAAAACCAATAAATAAATGAAAAGAAAACTATTAATACAAAAACATATAAATAAGAACTTGATCCAACAAATCCTAAAAGCGATCCTGGATTTTTCAACCAACTTAAATCACTTGGTAACAATGGTTCTTGGCGGAACTGATATTTTAAATAACTTGAAATTGAAATTCCAATAATAAGCAATACATTTATGATGGTAGTCAACAGATACTCGTTGATAATAGAGTAAAGAAACAAAAACACAGCAAAAAAAATGCTAATTTGAAACAGTGTAGCCCCCGGAAAAATATGTTTTTCCATTACGATTACATCTGTTCGTATACTATATTGAAGAAAATAATTTAATAGTATAGAAAAAACAACACTCGTAAGAACCACCAAGCCAAATCCCGGTTTATTATTTTCTAATTCATTTATCCCTTTTACAATATAACAAGAAATAAAGAAAAAAATGATAACCAAAGTTAAAATCAGTTTATCTAGTTCTATTAAAGTAGGAGTCGTGAGTTTTATAATATTATTTTCAAGAAATTGAGTAATGAAATTACTCCCCATTACCGCGTTAAAAAATTTACTATCAGTAAAACAAAAAGCTGTTAAAGAAAATGCATAGAAAATAGATGTATATATTTCTCGATCATTCGAAATTGGAATTAGATATTTTTCAAAAAATGGGAAAAATACAGAAATCAAATAATGATAGACAAAAGCAAATATAAAAATTAAAGCAATATAAAATATGAAATCTGTTTGAAGAAAAGAGGATTGCAAGCTCTTAAAAAAATTAAACTGTTTTTCATTTACTCTTAGACTAGCATCAAGTATATATGAAAATAATAAATACAATACATAGATCACTCCAAATTTAATAAAAAATTTCTTACTCCAAATTTTTGATAATATCATTCCCAAATAGATACTAGAAATACCGATTAATAATATTGAACTATTAAAATAAGGAACCTCTTGCATACGATAATGTGACTTGACTGTAAACTGCATATTAATAACATTTAAAATTAATAATGCAAACGCAAGAGAGAATAGAATAATTTTTAAAATACGTTTTTTAAGATAGTTATTATAAAAGCTATAAATCTTCTTTAAATCCATTATCCCTTTCTTCCTAGTGTTCTTTTAATTTTATTTCGAACTTTTTTTAATAAAGTATATTTTTCTGTTTGTTCATTTTCAACAGAAGAAAATTCTATTGACGAATAGACACTATTTAAGATATCAATGGGAAATTCTGTAACTTCTCTTATTTGATTTTTTAACTGGTCAGCTTGAAGAGGATGCGCCTGAATTGCTTTAACTTTTAAAACTGGAACGCGATGTTCTAATATTTTAAAAGGTTTATAGTAAGAAAAATCAGGATGAAGCATCCCTTCAGACTGTTCGTTCAAAGTATTAAAAACAACTTTATAATTGAAGCCTGATTTTTTTAGTTTAGATGTCAATTTGGTTTCATAGTTATCAATTACTTGTCTAACATTTTCAAAATTTTTTATACTCGTCCAAAATTTTTGAAAAACTTTAGATGATACTACCGCTTGAGAATAAGACACAAAGTAACTTTGCACATGTTCTCGAAAATACTTCGTTTTTTTAAAGTTTGTCATTCCCCAAAAATCACAATCGATAGTTGACTCAAATGATCTAAAATAAGGTTCCAATGGCCAAAGAGGACCTATACATGTATCATTCATCAATGTCACAGAATCATACTTTTCCAAATGATCAAAACCAACGTATTTCATTCCATCTCGCCAAGCTGCAAAATCAAATCCGATATTTTCTCTTTGAATAATTTCAAATATTCCAATCATTTTCAATTTTTCTATGTGATTCTGATCTAAATGACTGTTGGATATGAAAATTACTCGAGAAAAAAGTGGTCTTATTTGTTCCAATTGGTAAAGAACATGGCCACTTAGTTCGTCTGATTTATTGTAGTGAATATAAAAAAGAATTCTATTCATTGACAATAGTCTCCCAATTACCGTTTCTCTGTACTAAACCTGTAGCAGAGTCTTTAGCCGATATATCATTATCTGAAATATCAGTCCGATTGATTAAAATCACGGGGGCATTGTCACCTTTAGCAAATGCCAGCATTGTATTAGTATTATCTCTTACAGAAACCTGTAATTTCACTTTTATATCATTTAGGCAAGACAAACTACATGAGTAACGAAATCTTTTGTTACCACATCCCTTAGTCATAACATCCAAGGAATTATCATTATAGATCCAAAGACCTCGATCAATCTCCGTCAGTGAAAATGCAATATAGGTTTGTATATCTTGATTGACATCATAAGAAATCTCAAACTCTATTGGAGCCTCAGGTTGAGTCATCTTATCTGAAAGCAGTTTTACACTTAAATTGGTGACTGCTTCATGCTCTATTGTTACATCATCATTAGAAACTGTTTGGCTGGCTGCATTATCATAACTATATTGGTTCGCGACTTCATCAGGATCACCAACTACTTTGACAAGACCATTTTCAATTAGTACTGCCTTATTACAATATTTCTTAACCGCATTCATATCATGAGTGACAAGAATAGTAGTTTTTCCTGACTTTTTACGCTCCATAAAGTAATCATTACATTTACGCTGGAAGGCCTCGTCTCCTACTGCAAGGACCTCATCCAAAATCAAGATATCCCCTTGAGCCTTAATGGCAACTGAAAAGGCTAAGCGAACCTGCATCCCTGATGAGTAGTTCTTAAGCTTTTGGTTCATGAATTCATGCAACTCAGCAAAGTCTACGATATCATCGTACATGGCATCAATTTCAGCTGTCGAGAAGCCCAGCATAGCTCCATTCATATAGACATTTTCACGGCCTGTCAGTTCTGGATTAAAGCCCACTCCAAGCTCAATAAAAGACACCAGTTTTCCATCGATGGTGACGGTACCTTTTTCCGGTACATAAATTTCTGAAATAATTTTTAAAAGAGTCGATTTCCCAGAACCATTTCGACCGACAATACCATAAAAATCTCCTTTTTGGACTTCAAAGGAAATATCACGTAGAACTTCTTGCTTTTTATAACCTTTAATTCCTTTAAAACGGTTCACTAGTGTTGTGCGTAAACTTTGAGTTGACTCTGTTGGTAACTTAAAAAATTTACTTACATGGTCTACCTTAACTGCTACATTACTTGACATTATAAAATCTCCGCAAATCGTTTCGAATTTTTATTGAATACAATTAAACCAATCACAAAAATAAATACAGGAATACAATATGGAATACAAGCTATCATTTTATTCTCAAAGATATCCCAACCACGTGGATTGACAGGATCAATAATAAAATGACGCATATCTTGTAATATTTGAGCTATTGGATTCATCATCAACATTTTAGCAACTGCTAAATGATTTCGTTGCAATAAATAGGTAATCGAATAAATAATAGGACTGGCGTACATACCTGCTTGAAGAACAACTTCCCAAACCGGCCCGATATCACGATATTTAACAAATAAGGCCGATAGAATAAAGGCACACCCCATAGCTAAGATTAACATCTCAATAAATAAAGGAATAATTATTAGAGAATGAATACCAAATGAAACATTATTTATAAGAGCAAACACAAATACTACTAAAAGATTAATAGAAAAATTTATTGCGGCTCCCAAAACTGAGGAAACAACAATTGTTTGCTTAGGGAAATTTAATTTGCGTAGCAAATCTCCTCTTGAAACAATTGATAACATACCCATATTCGTTGCCTCTGTAAAAAATGTCCAAAAAATCATGGACAAGAGAAGTCCAACTGCATAATGTGGAGTTCCATCATCAAACCTCAAAAAACGAACAAATACCACATACATGATACTAAACATCATCAAGGGCTTTAAAATCGACCAAAGATAACCGATCGCTGATCCTTGGTAGCGTAATTTAAAGTCTGTTTTAATTAACTCTCGTAATAAAATTCGATTTTTCTGACTAAAAACGTCAAACATTATTTTTTACCTCGATATGCAAACTTTGTCAGAATTAAGCTGGTAAACACAACGGTGTGAAAGGCTCGATTCTTACGGTAACCATACTGACGAATCCGTCTCAAACGTTCTCTTAGTGGAACGTCCATGATGGTCACAAAGTTTTCAATAATTTCTTTATTTTTAGGACTGACTGGCAGATCCAATAAATTTTTTGCTTGTTCTTGACTGGACTCGATGAGATTCCAATATTTAGAAAAAAGAATATGAGGGCGAACCCAGTTTTTAACCCGTTTTCTTAGGGTTCGAGCTCCAAGAACGTTGCTACTGTGCTGACGGTACAACTCTGTCGGCTGATCGATATAGATGAGATTCCCTAAGGCAGTTGCCAACAAGGCCAAATACCAATCATGCATGAGAAGCGCATGTTGTTCCTGACCTGTCCATAAGTCGGCCAGGGCATGGTTAATCATGGCTACTCCGCCAGTTACTGTATTTTCTGTCAATTCTTGAATCAGTTCCGTATTGGCATGATCAGACTGGGTGCGAATCATACTTTCGTGCTGCACATTCAAGTTTTCATCAACCACTTTTAAATCCGTGTAGACCAGCAAAGGCACTTCCTGAGGATGCTTGGCTGCTTCTTCCACTTGTAGGGCAATCTTTTCAGGAAGCCAGACATCGTCTTGGTCACTGAAGCAATAAAGATCAGCCTTTTCATATTTTAACAGTGTGTGAAAACTCTTGATGACACCCAGATTTTCGATTGTTCCTTGATTGATAAAGCGAATACGCTCATCCTGAGCTACCAGCTCTTGAATAATCTCTACCGTACCATCTCTTGATCCATCATCCCGAATCAAGAGTTGCCAGTCTGGATAAGTCTGCTCTTGGATACTTTTGACTTGCTCTTTTAGATACTGCTCACCATTGTAGGTGGACAACAAGATATTTACTTTCATGATAAGAATAATTCCTCGTACTCACCTACAATTTTTTCCCAGGTAAAGTTTTGCTTCATGTTGGCTTTGGCTAATTGACCCCATTTAGATACATCTTCTAAAGAATCAACCTGGTTGATCAAATGCGCCAAATTCCCAGTTTCTTTTGTCCAATATTGGGCTGTGTCCTTTGCGACCGTTTGGTTAAAGGAAACACCTAGAACCAAATTGAGATCCGTCTGAGCAAGAGCCTCTAGGAGACCAGGATTGGTTCCGCCCACTTCATGACCGTGGATATAGGCAAAGGCTTCTTTACGGATATACTTCAACAGGTCTTGATCATAGACCGTTCCTACAAACTTAACACGAGGATCCTGATCAAATCCAGTTCGAGCTCGGAGCTCCTCAAAATAAGGATTGCCTTCCTGGTTACAAATGATCACCAAATCCCGTCTGGTGGAAGAGGCCATGAATTCACGAATGGCAGTCTCGTAATTATTTTCTGGTACAAAGCGACCCAAAATCAAGTAATAGTTTTTCTCTTGAGTCTGCCACTTCTGATAGAGTTCTCTGACCTTCCTATCCTGACTGGTCAGGTTGGTAGAAGACAAGTCCGTCCCATAGGCAATATAGGTCGTCTTGGACCAAGGGTAGGCTTCCTTGATATAGGACTCAATACCAGGGTTGTCAGAAATTACCAAATCCGCATGGCGCGTCATGATCTTTTCAGAATACTTGAGATAGGCTTGGATTGGTTTGGCCCACTTGGCCCGCTTCCACTCCAGTCCATCGGGGTTGATATAGAATTGCCCACCCAATTTATGGATCTTACTTGCAAAAGGCGCCACAAAGGCTCCGATTGTATTGCCCAAGACGTAAAAAATCGGCTGTTCAATTCCTTGTTTCTTAATAAGCTTCAAGGCGTAGTTGATGGCCATCATATCATAGGCAATGACACGCGCAGGCCCAAGCTTCGGAGCTTTAATCGTAAAACAATCGACACCCTTGTAGTCAAAATGATGATAGGCTTGATCATTAGAAAGGCAAGCAACATGGTACTGGATATCTGGAGATACTTGATGCGAGACCAATTGGTCCACAAAAGTCTCAAAACCACCATATTGAGCCGGAAGTCCACGACTTCCGATAATATAAACGTGTTGCATAGAGTTCCCTTTCAAATCATTCACAGTCTATTCAATTATACCATTTTAAAGAAAGCTTGTATAACCATTTTGTAGTGACGGTATTTGTCTGCAATCATTCTATAACTTTTTTAATACAAATAATTTTTTAATAAAATTTTTAAATACATCAATTTTAGATGATTTTACACCCTTAATATTTAAAAATTTATCTTTTTCTTTTACATTAATCTCTACATCCTCATTTACATGTTTCAATATACACTTATAAGCATTTTCTAAATTATATATTGCTGTTATTTTTTCTTTATTTTGTACCATTTCATTTTTCTTCATAGAAAAATTTGTCAATAAATTTAAGATATGTCTTGATAAATCAGGTATATCGCCCAAGCAGTACATTTCTCCTTGTATAAAGAGGTCTTTAACAGATCTATATCCCTTGTTATTCGATACAATTGTTGGAATGCTATTTATTAGTGCTTCAATATATACCATTCCAAACGTTTCTATTTTTGACGTAAATACACATATATCTTTATCGGTTAAAAATTCCCAAGGTTTTTCAAGAAAACCTATGAAATGAACATTTTGAATGCTATTATTTTTTACATAATCTTTACATCTTTTTGCATATTCTTCATCTTCTGCACCAATAAATATCAATGGAATATTTGAAATATTTAAATTGTGAAAAGCTTTGATTAATTCCAACTGATTTTTATTTTCAGTTATTCTTCCAATCTGAATAATCCTATGAGAATTAGAGGTTTTTAAATTTGTACCACTTATTTCAGAGTATGGTATAAAACTTAAAATATTCTTATCAGTTAATAATTGTGATAATTCCTTTTGCAAAGAACCAGACACAGCAAAAATTTGATCAGAATAATATTCAATAAATCCAAGTTTTTCTTTATAATAACCAAATTCTCCCTCAGGGAATTCATGAATTAGCCAAAAATGACGAATATTTTCTTCAGCTGCAGCCAAAGCTCCTTGGAAGACATTAGCTGTGTTACTAATAACTAAATCAACTTTATTCTGATTCAAAATATCTCGAATTCTTTTAATATTATCCTCGTAACTTTTTACTCGCTGATAATGTGTCCCAGGTAATCCACCTGGAGCTTCTTCCCACCACCACTTAACTGCTGGAATACCAATAGCTTGAATTCCAGCTTTCTTCATCTGCTCCAAATAATTTTTTTGAACTGGTACACGATAATCAGGGAAAACGTTTAAGACTCGAAAGCCTTTACTAACTAAAAATTTCATTAAATTAAAAATTGAAATTTCGGCGCCATTATCCATTGTTCCAGTAGGTGAAATAAATAAAATTGTTTTAGTCATCGCAACTCCTAAAATACCCAATAAAATGGAATTAATAAGTAAAGAGAAATCAGATAATTGAATAATAGGGTAACTACAGTAATAGTTAGCAACTTATGCTGTTTAATTTTAAGGTTACCTAAATTTGCAATTATGGGCAAAAATAAGATGAGAAATGGAGTGAAATATCTCCCCTGACTTCCAACAGAAATATTCGCCCCATTTCCTAACACTATAGGTGTCCATTGTAGATACATGACCGTTACAGTTGCAAGCACTTGTATTGGAAACAATAATGAAGAGACAGTTGCAAAATCTTTAGTGAAGAAATATTCTTCGCTTGATAAAAACACAAGAAATAATATGCAAATATTTACAAAAATAAGCCATAATGGAAGCTGAATAGTGAAATTCCCAAAATAACCAAACATACCTATTGTTAAAATAGTATTTAGGTCACCGTTCATATGTTGTTTTAATAATGTATTCGACAACACCCGAATGTAGTGGATTACTCCACCGTTATCTCTCATTAAATAATATAGAACAGCGAAGATTGCAAGTAATAAAACTAAATAAAACATATACTTAAATTTTGAAATAGTCTGTTTAATCACTCTTAAGGGCGTATTTAAAAAACTAAAGACACCTTCAAAATTTAATGGTATAAACGGAATAAGACATAGTAATAAAAAGTTATTTGGTTTAGTAGCTAAAAGCAATAACGATATAAGTACTAATAAAAATCCATCCTTATTTGAAAAAGTCTTTTTGTATGCTAAATTCGTTATAAAACCAATTGCTAGCATGATTTCTAAATAATTCATTACATCATAAGATAAAGAAGATGCTTGTTGAACCATTATTGGTTGTAACGAAATAAAGAATAGAGCTAGTTTACCATATTTAAAATATTTAATTAAACAAAAGACACCTATAATATAAGCTAAGGCATTAAAAATTCGGCCCATATAGATTATCATGCCTACTGTTGGCTTTATCAAACTTCCCAATGTCATACCAACCAACTGAGGAAGGAAGGAAAGAGATTTAAGGTTTAGAGTGACTTGATACGGTTCTTTTTCCATATCAAGTTTTTTATTAAGAACCTTTTCATAGTCAGTAGGGTTTACATGAGCATCACTCGAAATCTCGTTCATCCATTTAAAGGACTGTAGAGTTGGTTTGTGGACAGTTTCCCAAGTCATACGCGCGTGGTTTGTTTCGTCTGGCACACGATTAATTGGAAATACTAACATAAATGAAAAAATAAAAATCGTTGCTAAGATGAAAAATAAATTTTCAACTTTTATTTGTTTAATTTTGTTCAAAATAAGTCACCATTTCATCTTTCTTGCTTAAGGTACAATTTTCAAGGACTGCTCGGTAAGCTGATTCTGCTAAGTTTTGTCTTAATTCTGGAGATAAAACTAAAGCTTCTAGCTTGTCAAACCACTGATCATCAGTAGCTAACAGACCTGTTTCACCATCAATAACCATATCCGAGAAAGCTCCTATCTTGCTTGCTACTGTTGGTACTTTCACTAAAGCAGCTTCAATCCACTTAATCTCAGATTTGGCACGATTAAAGATAGAATCCACAAGCGGTGCTAGGTTAATATCAACCTCACTAATCAAGGCAGGCAATTTATCCCAGTCCACATAATCGTGAGTTACAATTTGATTTTCAAAGGGCTTCATATCCTGAGGGATATCGAGAATCCCGACAATATGTAATTGGACATTGCTATATTTTGTAAGCAGTTGCTTAATAGCTGGTTTAATCAATTCAAAATTCTCATTATGACTAATTGAACCAGAGAAATAACCAATCTTAACAATATCAGATGTTTGAGAGTAATCTTTGATATATTGACTACTAATAGCGATTAAGTCATCAGAAGCCAAGTTGCGATTAAGTAAAACCTTACTTTGGTACTTATACAACTCCTCCTGCAATTGGTTAGTCGAAGTAATGGCACCATCACAGTTTTCTAGCATATAGCCATAATTTCGAACACCTGCATCATAGTTTCCTTTTTCAACCGAATTCAACCCTTGCGTATAACTCAATTGATCTGTATAAACCGTATCAAAGACTAAATCATCAATATCATAAAAAATCGGTTTACCATAATCTTGAGCCATATGACATAAGCGCAGTAGTTCAGGCGAGATTGGAGAACGATAGATAATAATATGACTAGCATTTTGGGCCATTGACAATTGAAAATCTGATAAGTTAGTAACCATAACTTCAAAGCCATGCTTACGTAATTGCTCTGCCTTATTCAAGACACGGTAACGAGTACACTGAGGAATGATATTTTCAACTCCATCAATCAATAAAATATATTGTTCTCGAGGAACAGCCTTGAATTTATTGATAATATCTTCCAAGATTGACACTGGGTAATCTGTCTTCTCAGCAACATACTCTAGCAAATCCGGAACTTCTGACTCACGCTCAAGACCTTGCCACAAGAATTGATCCTCATCATAATTTTTCAAAGCTGTGTATTTGACCAAAGGGCTACCTGCTTTAAGCATCCTCAACGGGTGAATATACATTGCAGAATCTTCGTATTCTTGCACAACAGCATCGAAACGATAACCCAAATCGGCAAAATGCTTGGTAAAACGTGTCTCATGTCTACCAATCGCCTTATCACGAGAGTCTGTATCCGTCAAGTGTGACCAGTACTCATAAAAGGAATCATCGTTTAGCATGAGCTTTTCAATAACTAGGAAATAAGATTGAAGATGCTTAGGAATGTAGCCATAAGGATTCTCTTTAGTAACATCCTCTTGCTCTTCTCCAAAGGAAATTCCCCAGAAATCTAGTTGCTTATCAGCCATTTCATGGAATACTTGAGACAAATCTCTCATCGGACCAATATTAGTATCATTCACCAAGAAGAGCTGGTCATAATCTTTAAGCTTATCTTTACCAAAGGCAAAGATTCCTTCTCTAAAGGCTGCTGTATCATATCCCTTATTGTTACGGGTCAAAACTTGTCCATAAGGTTCAAGTTTATTGACATCCTCAACATGAAGCTGACCGTTTACAATAACAATGACATCATCCATTAACGGAGATAAGGCCTGTAAAAATCGTAATTTGTATTCTTGCAACCGATTTTCAGATTCGAAAATGACATAGACTAGTGCTCTTTTACCAGTAAATGACAGAGCAGACCGTTGACTATTTCTAAGACGACGTAACCGACGAACCTTAAGTGGGGTCACATGACGACGTAATCTAACAATTTTCTCCTTTGTAGCATTTAAATAAGACTTGATTTTTCGTGGATTTTTTAATAAAACCTTCGTGATTTTAATAGGTTTAATCAGAGAATTCCCTATACGATACGAAAGAGAACTTCGAATCAGTTGTATCTCTTTACGAGCCTCTTTCAATTCTACTACTTGCGTTTGACTCTTACGATGAAGTTGTTTCTGCTTTCTTTGTAATTCTTTTACATATTCAGAAACATCATTATGGTGACTTATTAAACTTTCTAAACGATCTTCTAAAGTCATGAGATTATCACAAACTGCTTTATAAACCTCATGAGGAAGTTTATCCAAATACTTCTCAAGGATCTCAAGATATATTTCATAATGATATTTGACTGAATTACGTAAAGAAATAGATCCTGTTTCAAAAACACGATAGTTAAGTTTAGTATTTGTTTGATATACTGCTTTAGCTCCATTATTAAGAATGAGATTTAATAAAAAGTCATAATCTTCAAGCTTTTTACGATTCAACTTCTCATCATAACGAGCATTCCCAATAATACTTCTACGAATCAAAGAACAGTTATCAATGAAACTAGCATTTAGAAAGGCAGTTAAGTCAAATCCACGACTTTTAAGATAGAACTCCTCTTTTTCAGGATTAAAAAGATCACAATATGCAATATCAGCATTTGTTTCAATCAATTTGCTATACAACTGCTCAATATAATCCATATCCAGGTAGTTATCGCTATCTACAAACAGCAAATAGTCTCCTTTGGTTAGACCAAGCCCCATATTCCGATTCTTTACAACACCTAGATTTTCATGAGATTCAAAGCTTGTTTCAAAAGGCGAATCATTTAAAACGTTTTGAATAATCTGATTAGAACCATCTGTAGATCCATCATCCAAAATGATTAATTCGATATTTCGATAAGTCTGATTAAAAATACTTCGCAAGCACTGCTCAATATACTTTTCATGATTATAAGAGGTCACAACCACCGATATTAAATTTTTCATTGTTTCCATCCATTTTGTTCAACAAAACATCAATTAGTATACAATATCTACTAACATTCCCATGTTTCAAAGATTACTTTCTACACAATCTTCGAAAGTGTATTCAAGTTAATTATACTATATTTTAAAGCAAAAAGAAAAAGTCATCTGACTACTAACAAAAAAAGCAGATCGATTCTGCTTTTCAAACACCAATACTAGTCTGTTTAAAATAAGAATAAACTTCATTTAAGAGCTCACAAGTAATCACAAATATACTAATCATTACTGGAAGGTACGTTCTTGTCCCAGAGGCATAGAGGGTAGGAGAGAAAGATATAATTAAACGCGCCAAAATTCCAATAACAAAAAGATAACTTAACCATAATTTATTTGTAGAGTTTGTAACACTCCAAATGATATATGTCAGCATAAAAAATAATAAAATATTATAGATGAGTACTCCAAAATTGGCAATGTTTACTTTAAAAGTTCCACTTTCTCGAACAATCTTACTTAGTCCTGATAAGGTAAATAAAGGATTTCTCCATTCTAACTTCTGGCTTAGTATAGATAAAAATATAAATACCGAAAAAGAAAGGGATAAAAAATTTTTTTTATAAACAGATAATACAATTAAAATTATTAGAAGCAAAAATACAAATGAGAAGGATACAGACAATAAACCATCTGCTGTCTCAAGTATACCTAAAGATAATTTTTGGAAAATATTTAAACGCGTATAATTTGGAAACCAAGTTGCAACTTCCTTTGTAAATCGAACAGCATTACCCGGTGAAATTTTAGCTGAAAGGATACCCATAAATGAAAGAAATAAATATAAGAAATTTCTATACCTAAAAACTTTATTTTTCCAATCATGAAACAATTCGAAAATAATCCACAAAAAAGCATATGCTGCTAACTGTTCATTCATAATTGAAAATATGAAGCTAAAAAATGAAATAAATCGAACAGCTAAATTATCTGAATAACGGTAATATAAAGAAAAGAAAAGAAAAGACGCTGGAAAAATATAATTAGTATATGTTGGTATTGAACCTGCACTTAAAAATTCACTTGCTGGCAGACTAAAAAAGATTATTAACGCAGGTAACAATGGTAGGCTAGGAATCAGTTTTTTACTAGGTATAAGTAGAAAATAACTAGCAATCACCGTCACTACTAAAAAAATCTTTTCATGAACTGAAAATAATAATGTTGCAGATTCAATTAATAACCTACTGCTCCATGTAAAATAACGATGAAGACCAAATGTAAAATATTGGTGATGAAATTCCTTTGCATATTTTAAAAAGGCAGTTTGATCTCCTACTGGAGTAATTTTATTATTAATGTAATACTGTAATCCATATAAAACAGCCATGACTAAAATATAAATATAATATTTTCTGTTACTTTTCATTTTTCTAACGTTTACCAATATTCCCATTCTAATTATTCGTCTTCTGACTCTTCACATATTGTCTCATCAACAACTTGGCCATCCATTTAGGCCAGAAGAGTTCATACATGTATAGATCTTCTTTACTACGCGTATTATCTGCAATGGTTTTTGATGTTTCAGACTCTTCATGGATACGGTGGCACATGAGTTTGTCAGATACATAAGCGAAACGACCTTTATACTCGCTGATCTTATACCATGCGTACCAATCCAAACTCACTCTCATTCCTTCATCAAAATAGAAATTCTTCAAATTTTCACGATTATAGGTGACAGCTGGACAACAAATCGGATTCCCAAAAGCCATCACACGGTTTCGCCAAAAGTGACTAGCAGGAAAAAGATTCATAGTTTTTAACATCAAGGTTTTGATCTTCAGATTTGTATTCGCAGGAATTTTATGGCCATCTTTTTCTTCAAAATAATCAGAATACCCAATCAACACATCTTGATTTTTTTCCATCTTAGCTAAAACTTTCTCAGCATAGTCCGGCTCATAATAATCATCCTGATGGGCGATGGTAGCATACTTCGTCTCTACAAAAGACATGGCATTGTTCCAATCCTTACCAATCCCACCACCTTGCTTGGTGTAAAATGGAATAGCATAACGCTGACAAAGTTCCTTGATCGAATCCAGTGGTGTTGAACTATAACAGATAATCTGTGATTGGAGAGTTTGATTCTTCAAAGACTGAATACAAGCTTCCAAGTATTCGCTCTCACCATAAGCACAGATCACCCAAGTATGATTACTGTTCATCATTCTCCTCTTTCGTTTCTACTTGACTTTTTAAAATAGATAATTCTTGAACTAAATGCTTTATCTGTTCTTTTTGTTTTGACAAAGTCATGGTTTGCAAAAATCCAATGACCAACAGGAAAAAAATAGTAAGAGACAATAGAAAATTGGAGGTCAATTCAAATCCAAGTAATTTAGCAAAATATCCAGGAATAGAATCAAACACTGAAATTACAATCATGACAAGACTAATAACAATCCACATGAATGCCTGTTCAAATAAGATATTATTTTTGTTGATATTTCTAATGACTAAATAAAGGAAAAAGATTGAAGCTACCAACATAACTATAGATAATACTGACATTATTCACTCTCCCTCATAAAGGCTGCGATTAAAATGGATGAACATACTTCAATCATATAACGAATAGACTTGATAGGGGTGATGGAGGATACTCCACCTGTACGTTCAAACATATTAGCAGGTTTTTCCACAACCTTATATTTACGTTTCAAAATGTGAACAATTGTTTCAGGCTCTGGATACTTGATTGGGTAACGACTAGCAAATTGTTTGATAACAGCTTTATCAGCTAAACGATAGCCTGATGTCGTATCTAAAACTCTTTGTCCAGTTGTCCATTTAATCAGATTAGAAATGACGCCAATACCAAAACGTCGCATAAAAGTCGTCTGAAATTCAGACTTAACATCACCAACAAAACGAGAACCAATTACTAGGTCTGCTTCATTTTTTTGAATTGATTCTAGCAAATCTGATAAGGATTCAATATCATGCTGGCCATCGCCATCAAATTGAACCGCTACATCATAATCATTCTCTAGTGCATATTTATATCCTGTTTGAACCGCACCGCCAATCCCAAGATTCATCACAAGATGAACAGCGTTAAAACGATTCTCTTCCAAAATTTGTTTTGTCTTATCCGTTGATCCGTCATTGATCACAACATAGTCCAAATCAAAATCAACTTTCTTGCGGTAATTCAAGATACTTGATACCGTGTCGAAAATACTTTCCTCCTCATTGTAGGCAGGAATTATCATTAAAACTCTCAACTACTTCTCCTTCCCTTTACAGTAAAACCTCGAAAACAGTGAAACTAATCTCAAATGTTCAAAAGTTCTAAAAGCAATTACAGAAATAACTGTTTGAACTCGTTCCCCAGTTATCTCAGATGATAATGGGGTTAAATTTGAATCAATATTTTCTTTAGAAACCCATTGTTTAATTTTTCTATATTGATCCATAAATGACGAGCTTGAAGCGGCTCTTCCAGAAAAGAGTAAATACCAAATGTAATATCGTTTAATAAAATAGCGAATATATTTTGAATCGCCAGCAACTTGAAGCAAGTGACTCAGGAAATACACAATATCTATATTCGGATTAAAGCCTCTTTGAGATGTGTTTGAGATACTCTTCTCGTTAAAAAACCAATTATAGCCATTATAATCAATTATTTTAATTTTTTCTGTTAAATTGTAAGCAGTCAAAGTAAAGATAACATCTTCACCTATTGGATAATCAAAGAACTGGATATTATTATCTGTTAAAAACGAAGTTCGATAAATACGTGCCCAAGGTGCAACGACTATATACTTAGACCATTCAGATTGTGTTAAATCTTGCTTAAAAAGTGTCTTCATTTCCTGATTAACTCGCTTATAACCACCAAGAACAATATCTAGTTGTTCTTGGTCTATTTCATTATAAAAACGCTCTAAATAATCCGAATCAACAAAGTCATCATTATCGATAAAGACAACATATTTCCCTTTAGCAAGTTGTATACCCTTATTTCTAGTTTTAGCAACTCCCTCATTTTCTTTATCTATTACTCGGATAAAATCATTAGCATCCGCATACTCTTTAATAACTTCTAAACTATTATCAGTAGAGCCATCATTTATAAGAATAATTTCAAAATCTGTAAATGACTGATTCAGAAGAGAATCTATACATTGTTTAATTCCCTCTTGTGCGTTATATACAGGAATAATGACTGAAACGGTTGGATTAGACATACTATACTTTCTATCTACTATTTTTTATAAAATTTCAGAAGGCAAGAAAATAACCTTGTTGAGATATTAATTCCAAAAATCGAAGTAAAGATACCTGTCATTTTAAATGATTTGTTATTTATATGACTTGAATTTTTCAACAAATACTTATATTGAATTAATAAGTTGAGTATTTCTTGATTAAATAGATATGGCTTAGCATAAGGTAGAATCGAAATAAAAGAAATTGTAAAATAGGTATTTAAGGCTTTACGTTTAACTTCAGAAAGTGACTTTTCATCAGATAAACCTCTACTAATTCCCACAAGAGTATCTAAAACATTTCTTTCTTTCACTACATTTGTTAAACTTCCAGCTCTGTTCTGACGATACATATACTGAGTGCTAGTAATTACAGAAAAACTTTCCATCATTTTCATTATCGATGAACAGTACAAACTATCTTCAGAGACTAAATCCTCAGGAAAACTTAACCCCTTATTAATTAAATCCTTTGAAATACATTTATTCCAATTAGGGCCATTAAATAAGCCAAAATTAGTAGCTTCATCTAAGTCTTTTAACCGAGATATCGGAGATTCTTTAATTTCTTTATCGTAATAATAACTATAACCGAAAATAATAACATCTACAAGTTCTAAAGTAAGCTCACTAGCAATCTGTTTTAAAAAATGACTATCACTCCAAAAATCATCGCCATCTAAAAACAAAATATAATCACCCGTAGCTCTCTTCATTCCAGTATTACGTGCTTTCGAAGCACCACCGTTAGATTGGTGAACTACATTAATTTGCTTAGATTGTGTCAATAGTTCATCTGCTACTTTACCTGTCTCATCAGTTGAACCATCATCTACAATTATAATTTCATAATTATCATATGTTTGTTTAAGAATACTCTCTACACAGTTTTCTAGATAATCTGCCACATTATAGGCTGGAATAATGATAGAAAATTTCATGTCAATTATTTTTTCCTTCTAAAAATTGTATATGGGTTTGTTACAAAATAAATTACTAGGGAAGCAAGTAGCCATGCTATCATCGCACAAAGAAATGATAATGAGGCTCCAAAAATTTCAAATTTCGACACTAGAGGCTTAGCAGTTAAGATTGACACAATATAGCCTACAATAAAGGAAATAACTAAAAAATGTTGTTTCCTAAATATTGTCAAAATGTTATCACATACAGTTGAAAAAGTACTTGCAATTCCTCCAAGCAATAAAACAACAAAACTACTCTGATACTGTTTAAGATTAGTCCCATATACAATATCCAAAGTTGGGATGGCTATAAAAGCACCAATTAGAAATATTAATGTACAAGTTCCAAATAAAATCTTGAAGAGATTATTCTTGTAAGTGACAAAATGAGAAATCTTCTTTTCTTCTAAAAAGACTGCAAGCTGCGTAATCATCGGCCTTAGAAACACAATCATAAGATTCATGGCAAAAATTGGTGTAAACAAAATACTAAAATCTCTCTGAACACCATTTTCAATCAAACCTTGATTAAAAATATCATTCAATGCATATTTAGGCTGATTATAGATTGAGACCAACAAAAAAGCATTAATAAATAAAGGTAAACAATCTTTCAATACATTGATAATATTACTAAACCTAACACTCTTTAGATTTAAGCTATGAAAGGCTTTTGAATTAGGATAATCAAATAGAGCAATAAAAACAAATGAACTGATGGTTTGTGCGATCACAGACCACAATAGATTTTTAGAGAAGACTAACGTTAAAGCAAATACAATTGTTGAAATGGTATTTCTCAGGAAAAGGGACTTCCCTGCAATATCCAGACGTTCTTTCTGCTGAAATAATCCTTGAAAAACATCCGATAAGGCTTCACTAACTCGGAAAAAAGATACCCAAAAAATTATCCCTAGATTTGAGTGAGTATTAGTATTAAAAATTAAATACGTCACTAAAAGAAGAACCATTGCGACGTTTGAAATAAGCCTTGTAATGAAATAAGCATCAAAAGAATACTTCTCTCTTATATCTGTCGCTTGGAAATCTCTAACTTGAAAACTTGCTACAATAACAAAGAGGTTCGCAATTGCATAGGCAAAACTATAGGTATCCGCTGAAGCACTATTTAAAGCACGTGTAACAATAAAAAGAAGTATAACTGAAACAGCAGCTGAAGACAGACTTCCTAAAATATTCCAGAAAAACACCTTTTGGGCAGTTACTTTTCTCAAGTTTTTCTACTCACTTTCTATAAGCACATTCCATTAATTATACCATAAAGACAATAAAAAAGTGAGTAGCTTATGATATACTCCCAATATTATGATTAGTAAATATACTGGTTTACTGCGGCCGAAAAAAAATATGTTTGGTATTTCAATAGTTAAAATTATTACTACATTACTTAAAATTTCCAAAAAACAAAGGGAAATGTTTCTTCTAATCGAGAAACAGTCCCCTTTATTTTACTTTATTTTCCACTTTACAAATTATAATGAAATGGACATAGACACAAATTGCATATATTACAAAATCCCATTAATTTTCAGATTCATTAGTCAATTACTTGTTATATTTAACAATCATACTTTGAACAAATTTTAGAACTCGAGTAATGACGTAGGTGATAAAAAGGGATTGTAAAAACAAAAAAATGACTATAAAAGGAAATTTTGGTAAGATGCTTGCAAAATCTCCCCATTTCTCAACTATTTTAGGATACCAATATAAATCTCCTATCACAGATAGTAAATAAATAGGAAGAGTGTTCTTAGAGATAAATAAAACAACTTTTTGTAGCCACTCATTTTTAATATCGACTCGTAGTTGAATAACTGAATAAAAGATTAATGAAGACAATAGAAATACTGGAAGAACACCGTATTCTATTCCAAAACTAGATTCTGATATTACTGATAACCCTAAAACACTTAATACATCGAGAATTAAAATGACTAAAAAAAGTTCTTTTATGGTCGACCTCTTCTTAAAAGAAGCAATAAAAGCACCAACAAGATAATATGTAATAGGCCAGAGTCCTTTCCAATAATCAGGAATTAGGTGCGATACAATCATAAAAATTTGCTCATTGCTATTAAACAATGAAAGAGTAGCTGGGATAATAGTTAATAATACTAGAACACCTAATGCAATAGCTTGATTTCTACGATTATTAAATGATTTGAAACCTGCATTTAAAAATGGAATCATTATATATAACCCAATATACATATTTACATACCATGCATAGTGGCTAAAGGAAAATATATTTACTAGTAACTTACCAAGATAATCTATATTAAAAACTCTAACGTCGAAAAAAGTATAGATAGAAGCGGCAAGACAGTAAATTCCAATTACTGGTAGTAATTTTATAAAGTAAGTTTTACTATAAGTCTTATCTTTCATTAAATAACCTGTAGTCATGATAAATATGGGAACACAGGTCATAAAAATCATCCAAATAAAAGATGATAAAAATATACTTTTATAGGTATAGGAACGACCATAATAATTGGTATGAAGAAAAAAATGCACAGATACTACAAATACTATTGCAATACATTTTAGTATATCTATATTTAGTTTTCGCTCTTTCATAAATCTCCTTATTGTATTACCGAATGAAAAGATGGTTTCGCACCATCTTTTCATTTTAATTATTTCACTTCTTGTTTATAAAATTCTTTTAAGGCATCCTTCCAGGTTGGAATAACGAATCCTGTTGCTTTCGCTTTTGCCAAACTCATTGTTGAGTTCAGTGGGCGTTTAGCTTTAGCTGGGAATTGGCTAGAATCCACTGGCTTCACTTCTACATCCGTATCTTTGAGGATTTCAACTGCAAAGTCATACCAAGTTGTATCTTCTTCTGCATCGTTAGACAAGTGATAATAACCATATTCCTTACGATTTTCTGCCAAATACGTCATGAACTCAGCCAGAGTCCGTGTCCAGGTTGGACGGCCATGTTGGTCATTAACGACCGTCAACGTCTTATGAGTCTTCGCAAGGTTTTGCATGGTGAAGACAAAGTTCTTACCGTAATTTCCGAAGACCCAAGCTGTACGGATGATATAGAAGTTAGAAACATGTTTCTCAACCAATTCTTCCCCCATACGTTTGGTACGACCGTACTCTGTTTGAGGATCTGGTTGATCGTCTACTTCCCATTCTTGTCCCACTGGTTTTTTCCCATCAAAAACGTAGTCGGTTGAGATATAGACCAAGGTTGCACCGTGCTTTTCAGATGCCTTTGCTACATTTTCCGTACCAGTCACGTTGATGGCGTAGTCCAACTCTTTTCCTTCGTCTTCTGCCGCATCCACTGCAGTGTAAGCTGCACAGTGGTAAACCAAACTTGGCTTCACTTCTGCGAACACTTCGTCTACTTTCTCAGCATTTGTGATGTCCATTTCCACTACGTCTACTGCTACATACTCTTCGTTGCGTTCGTCAAGAAGGTGACGAAGTTCAGTTCCGAGTTGGCCATTTGCACCTGTTACTAGAATCATAATTTTCTCCTTATGTTTAGATTTTCAATTAAGAGCCTGTTTTATTACTTTAAAAAAAACTATCAATTTTCTAACACTTTTTTACATCTATTAGATCGTGTTAAAAAGACACCGAATACGCTTAACCAAGAAAATGTTTCAATACAATATCCTAAATATTGCAAGAAAGTCTTATGGTAAGAAATCGATATATGTCCTGGTTTATTTATTTCTATGTAAATCTTACCATCATTTAAAACTTTTTTATTTTCATTTGGTTTCCTCAGTTTTTGATTTTCTCGATTTTCTTGAGCAGTGAATGGACGAGTTTTCATCACTGCTTTAGAACCAGAGGCACCTCTCGAATAGTCTACTTGGTAGCCTTTATACCATATTAGAGGAACAACAAGACTACTCCTATTTATATTATTTTTAAAATCTACATCAAATTCTAAAAGATTATAACTTTTCTTAATATTAGAAATAGTTAGTTCTCCATCATCCGAGAATTCTGAAAATTGAGGATCACGCACATGCACATTATCAACATTTATATTATAATACTCGTCTCCACTGGTATCAACAAATTTCGTCTTGTCTCCCATATATACTGCTTTTAACAATTCCTCACTAAGTTTATTTTCATTTTGCATTTGACTATAGGTCTTCGATGAACTAAAGTACTGTGGTAAAACTTGGTAATAATAAAAAGTTAAACTAGCCATACATAAAAGAAATGGTAGAAAACCTTTTACATTTGCAAAAGCTAAAAATAAAATAAATATTAATGGTATAAAAAACAATAATCGTCCAGAATATTGCATGCTTCCTAGGAAGGTCTGTTTCAGCATAGAATTCCAAGGTAAAACACTAGTAGCAGAGAAGTACAATATCCAACAACTAAGAAAAAGTGTCTTACTAAGGGAAGTCATACGTCGATATAGTAAAAAGACTATAAAACTTGAAATGAGCAATCCTATACTTATTAAATGATGGATTGGCCATTCTAGTGGAGTGAATGGCTTATAAAATCCTGAGTTGTCTCCTTGAAATGGATAAGGAACAGAGAAAGTATCATTTACATTAACAGGAAAATTTCTTCCTAACCAAGAAAAGAGAAAGTGTTGAGAAGAAACTTGCTCTATGTATTGCAAGATGTATCCAGCAGATAGAAATAAGTCAATCAAAACCGATAATATAAAAGAAACTAACTTTTTCACGCTTATCATATTGAAATTTAGTAGTAAAAAGATAAAAGAAAAAATGGCTAATATTATCGTGGAAAGTATATGAGTTTGAATTAATAATGCTACTACAATGCCTAAATATATTGGATTTCTTCGGTTTAAGAAAAGTATTCTATAAATTGAATAAATAAGTAGAGGAACTAACGGAACTACCATTGTCATACCATACCCAAATAATGTATAGTAACACGGTACTGTAATTGCAGTTATAATTCCTAACATTTTATTCTTAGAAATTTTTTCAACCACAAAATAAACAGTGATAAGTGTAGATAGTATAATCAAATGGGCAAATATAGAATAAGATACGTTACCATTTTTTGTGACCATATATACTAATGCTGATGGATAAAATTGCCAATTTCCATAAAACATAGGTGAGGCATAGCCTGTCCCATAGGCGTATATATAATTCAGATTTGGAAGAAAATCCAGATGTCTTATAGACTCCGAAAGTCCAACAATCCTAGATAAATGAAAAACATAATCATATGTTCGACTTTGAAAATTTATTAAGTTTAAAGATAAAAACGTAAATACTATTGAGTAAGTAATTAAAAATAGATAGTAAACTCTATCACTAATCAAATTACAGAAATTATTTATTGATTCAAATTTTTCTTGAAATCGTTCTACAAATTGTAAATGAGCAACCTTATCAAAAAAAACGTCAATTTTATCATTGAAACTAGATAATGTTTTTTTAAGTATCCTAATCATCACTTTTCTCTTTCACAACATAAACTGGCCGTTTCTTAGTTTCCATGAAAATCTTACCAACATATTTCCCTAAAATTCCAATGGTTAGTAATTGGAATCCTCCTAGGAAAAGAATCACTGTCATGAGGGATGGCCATCCAGAAGTGGGATCTCCAAACACTAGGGTACGGATTACAATCAAGATCATCATGACGAAGGCCAAGATCCAAGATAATAGTCCACCAATAAAGGCAATATTTAGTGGGGCATCTGAGAAATTGACAATCCCTTCGATCGAGTATTTGAAGAGAGACCAAAAATTCCAAGACGTCTCTCCTGCCACGCGCTCAACATTTTTATATTCCAAGTATTCGGTTTCAAATCCTACCCAAGCAAAAATCCCTTTTGAAAAACGATTGTACTCCGATAGTTCAAGTATCGCATCAACCATAGGACGACGCATCAAACGAAAATCACGCGCTCCGTCAACCATTTCCACTTGGCTGATATGATTAATCAATTTATAAAACATTCGTGCAAAGAAAGAACGAATTAGTGGTTCCCCATCACGAGTTACGCGTCGGGTTCCGACACAATCTAGATTTGGCTGCTGATCTAACTTCTCCTTCATTTCGATTAATAGTTCAGGAGGATCTTGCAGATCCACATCCATAACGGTAACATAATCTCCTGAAGCACGCTCAAGTCCAGCATAGAGTGCTGCTTCTTTTCCGAAATTTCGAGAAAAAGAAAGGTAATGCGCATTTGAATCCGTAACATGTAGCTTTCGAAGAACGGATAGCGTACCATCTGAGGAGCCATCATTTATAAAAATATATTCAAACTTTTCTCCCATCTCCATCCTAACTCGTTCCATCTCTCTATAAAATAATGGAATCGATTCTTCTTCGTTAAAACATGGGACTACAACTGATATGGTCATTCAACCCTCTCCTTGATTTCTTCACCTTCTATTGTAACAAAAAACTCTCATAAACCCTAGTATTTTTCACCCCTCCCCCTTTTCATGGTATAATAGAGTGAATCGATGACGGAAGGACACCTTATGTTAAAGCTGGGAATTATTGGTACGAGTTGGATTTCACATGAATTTATTACAGTTGCTCATCAGACAGGCCACTATCACTTGCAGGCTGTGTATTCAAGAAAGATGAAGACGGCTCAAGAGTTTTGTGAGCCTTATGGAGCGATCGCTTGCTACACGGATTTCATCGACTTCTTAGACAGTGAGCTAGATGTGATTTACATTGCTAGCCCCAATTCTCTTCATTTCGCTCAGGCCAAGCTTGCTATTTTAGCAAAGAAGCATGTCATCATTGAAAAACCGGCTGTGACGAAGCCTTCTGAATGGAAGGAACTGGTGAAGCTTGCTAAGGAGCACCAGGTCTATCTCTTTGAAGCTGCTAGAAATTACCAAGAAACAGCCTTTCAAGTGGTTAAAGACTTCCTCTCTAATCAGGAAATACTAGGCGCCAACTTTACCTTTGCCAAATATTCTTCCAAGTTGCCTGCTCTTCTAGCAGGTGAGATACCCAATATTTTCTCAGATGTATATGCAGGTGGGGCCTTGATGGATCTAGGTGTCTACTGCCTCTACCTGGCCATTGGCTTTTTTGGAGCTCCAATCTCCAGTCACTACACCGCTCAGCAATTACCCAATTCAGTTGATCTCTATGGTCAAGGTGTCTTGATTTATCCAGATTTTCAGGTTGCTATTCAGGCAGGGAAAAATATCACCAGCCATCTACCTGCTGAAATCTACACCAAGACTGGAACACTAACTCTCAATGCTGTGGCAGCCATTAACCAAGCCCGCTTCGTCAGCTATTCCGGAGAGATCATCGACCTTCCGATCCAGGCCTGCTCACACCAAATGCAAGAAGAGGCGGAAGCCTTTGCCTTTGCTATCGCTCATCAAAAGCCAGCTGCTTATCTTGAGTGGTTACAAACAGCTGAGCAGGTCCATGAAACCCTCTACCAGATGCGTCAAAGCGCTGGAATACAATTTAAGGATGAAAAAGAATGAAAGAACAATTTCCACAAAGCTGGAAAGACCAGTTAGAAACACTCGGATTTGAAACATTCACTGAAATTCAGGAACAGATCTTCTCCCCTATCTATGAAGGAGAAAATGTCCTCGGGATCAGTCCTACCGGTACTGGTAAGACACTCGCCTACCTCTTTCCGAGCTTGCTCAAACTCAAACCGAAGAAGGCCCAACAACTCTTGATTTTGGCTCCTAACACAGAGTTAGCAGGACAAATTTTTGATGTCACCAAACAATGGGCAGAGCCTCTCGGTCTCCAGACACAACTCTTCCTTTCAGGATCTAGTCAAAAACGGCAAATCGAACGACTCAAAAAAGGACCCGAAATCCTGGTTGGGACGCCTGGGCGGATCTTTGAACTGATCAAGCTGAAAAAGATCAAAATGATGAATGTGGAAACCATCATTTTAGATGAATTCGACCAATTACTGAGCGATTCTCAGTACCACTTCGTCGACAAGATCAGCCACTATGCTCCCCGTGACCACCAATATATCTATATGAGCGCCACAGCCAAGGTCGATCCAGACCAGCTAGAAGAAAATACTCTTCGCATTTCGGTTGATGGAGTTTCTTTGGACAATATCCAACATTTTTATATGCAAGTGGATAAGCGGGACAAGGTCGAATTGCTCCGCAAACTCGCCTACGTCGAAGATTTTCGTGGTCTGGCTTTTTTCAACAGCCTGTCTGATCTAGGTAGTGCTGAAGAAAAACTACAATACCGGGGTGTTGAGGCCGTTTCGCTCGCCAGTGATGTCAATGTCAAATACCGCAAGGTCATTCTGGAACGCTTCAAAGACCATCAGCTGACCCTCTTGCTGGCCACCGATTTGGTCGCTCGTGGAATCGATATTGAACATCTTGAGTGTGTTATTAACTACGATATTCCTCGTGATGTGGAGACCTATACCCACCGTGCCGGTCGAACAGGACGAATGGGGCGGGAGGGCTATGTAATCACCTTTATCACCCACCCAGAAGAACTCAAATCCTTAAAAAAATACGCTTCTGTCCGTGAACTGGTTTTAAAAAATTCCGAACTCTTTTTAAATGAATAAGAAAATCCTCTGCTAGTGAATGAACTGCAGAGGATTTTTACGTTAATTTCCATTGTAATAAATGCGATGACTTTCAAGTTGGTAATCCAACAATTCATCCACCGTTACAAAGGTATAGCCTTGTGATTTGAGGTAGTCAAGGACGGTCGGTAGAGCGTCAATCGTGGTTTGATGGATATCATGCATGAGGATAATCGAACCCGGTTTGACTTCTTTTTTCACTTCATTGAGAATAGCCGTCGTATTATGTGTCTTCCAATCTAGGCTATCTACATCCCACATGATGAAGGATTGGTCGACACCGTATTGGATGGCGTTATTGATAGCTCCATACGGAGGACGGGTAATCTTGGTCTGCACACCTGTCGCTTTTTGAATAGCTTCTTGGGTATCCAAGATCTCTTTTTTAGCATTATCCAAGCTCAATTTTGGTAATTGAGGGTGATCCCAGGTATGGTTCCCGATTTGATGACCTTCTTTGCGGACTTGCTTAGCAATATCCGGATTCGCACTGACATTTTTTCCGACCATAAAGAAGGTAGCTTTGGCATTGTATTTCTTTAAGATGGCAAGTGCCTGAGGGGTCGTCTTTGGATCTGGTCCATCATCAAAGGTCAAGGCAATCATCTTACGATGGCGTTCTTCAATATAGGATTGGTAAGAAGCTAGATCATCAGGAAGCAAGCGCTCTGTATCAATCACGTCATAGAATTTTGACAAGGGAACAGTGAAGGTATCATCTCCCTTAACCTTGCTTGGAAATGGAATGGTGAAATTCCCTTTTTCATATTGGAATTCCCATTGGCTCAAGTCCAACTCTGAGAAGTGGGCAACCATTTGATCAATGCTTTCCTCATCTAACTGACGAAAATCCAGATTCCCTCGTAGTTCCTCCAAAAAGATCTGCTTGGCTCCATCTGGATCCGCAAAAACCTGGCTCAGGGTCAGAGGATTGTTCTCATCATCCAAGTAAAAGAGGGGCAACTTCACCGTCTCATCTTTGATGAATTTCCCTTTTTTGTACTGGTATTCAGCCCGTTTGATTTGGATAGGATGATAACCAACAAAAGGTGCTTCTGCTTCTTCACTATGGTAGAAGGTCAGATGCTTAGGCTCTTTGGTTTTCTCATCGGTTCCTAGACGCTGAAGGTCTTCTTGGATCTTCTCTTTAATAATCTCAACAGCTTGTCCATCCTTAGTAGGATAATAAGCTGTCACATAAGAAGTTCCTAAAATTCCTTCCTGAACCTGGGCATCTTTTCCTTTTTCAGAGCTTTTCTCTAGTTGGGTAACCTTAGCAAACTGATCCTGATAGGCTTTTTGTTCACGAAGCCTTTGAATCTTTTGATACCCGATATACAAAAGACTCAGAAAAAGGAGATTTATAATGATTAATAAAATAGTTTTCGTATGTTTGAATCTCATTACTTTATTATAGCAAATTTCTCTCGAAAAAGCATTCCTTTTTTGTAAATGGTTTCATAAAAAAGAGGCCGACTGTCGTCGCCGACAACGGCCCTAAGTTTTAATCACTCTTATTTTTCGCGAATGACTTCTACTTTATAACCATCCGGATCTACAACAAAATAGTAATTCGGCTGTGTTCCTGGAAGACCTTTTGGTTCCGTCACTTCATAGCCTTTAGCCTTGTGTTCGGCATTCAAACCTTCTAGATCAGGAGTACTCAATGCGACGTGAGCATAGCCGTCTCCGATCACATATGGACCATGATCATAATTGTAAGTCAATTCCAACTCATAGTCATCTCCAGGCAAGGCCAAATAGACAATGGCGAATTGGTAGTCTAGGAAATCCTTCCGACGTTTTTCTTCAAAACCAAAAGCATCTTGGTAAAAAGCGATTGATTTTTCTAAGTTTTCCACACGAAGGCAAGTGTGCAACATTTTTGAACTCATAGGTATTCCTCTTTTCTATTTTTAAAAAATTATCAACGATTTTTTTTACGACTTTCCGTCTTAATGGATAATTTCACTTCAAAGATGGTCCCTTTTGGTTTATTATCTTTGACTTGAATGGTCCCTTTGAAGGCTTCTACAATCTGCTTAGCGAGGGATAACCCCAAACCAAATCCACCTTTTTGACGGGTTCTGGCCTTGTCGACCCGGTAAAAACGATCAAAGATCCGTTTCTTATCCTCATCTCGAATCCCTGGACCATTATCCAGCACCCTCAAAAGTAGATTTTTGTCCTTCAATTGAACTTCAAACTGGATCTCGCCATCTTCATCGGTATATTTCAAGGCATTATCATAGAGAATGGTCATCAATTGCTTGAGAAGCGTTCTATCAGAACAAATGACTTTGTCCACCTGATTGTCTCCTCGGAAGAGTTTGCCATTTTCTTCTGCAATGATCTCAAAATTCGAGAAGGTCTGATCGAAAAAGCTTGGTTCGATCTCTTCCATCTCCGGCTTCAAGCCATCATCTCTTCGGGCGATATTGAGAAGGTTGGTGGTCAAGAGCTTCATATTTCGCACTTCATCCAAGCTAGATGCAATGCTCTCGCTTGACTCCATAATGGTCGCTTCGGGCTTTCTAAAAAGCGTTTCGAGGCGATTTTGAAGGACTGCTAGAGGCGTCCGTAATTCATGTGAAGCATTTTCCACGAATGCCTTTTGCTTTTGCATACTCTCAAGAAGAGGCTTAACACTGAGACGTGCTAGGAAGAGACTAGCGAATAAGGAGATTCCCCAGAAGCAAATCATGACGAGTGCGATCTGGCTCTCGTGCTCCTCACTGGTCTGTTCTAGCTGACTGATATTGGTCATGACAACCGCATACTTGACGTCGCTATCTCCGTCATCAGACAAGCCCAAATCCGTCATGTAAGCCCGGTAACTTTCTTTTTTCCCGTAACTATTTGTGATTTGGAGTTGGGAAACCTTGTTAAGCAATTTACGACCAAAAGTTACAGTTTTGAAGTTTAAAAACCCATTTCCCGTTGTTAAGTTTTGATATTTTTTGTTCAGTAGAACAACAGTGGTATTGGAAGTAACGTCTCCTTTTGGTTCCGATTTATCAGGATTAGGCATCATCATCTCATGCTCATCACCCTCTTTGGAATTAGACTGTTTCTGATCCCGGTTGGCAATAGCTATAATGGAATAAGGATCCTGACTAAGAGTCTTAAGGTTCTCATCGACCGTTGTATAGAGACTCGAGCGCATGACCTGAATAATAATTAAGGTCATGGCTGAGAATATCAAGGTGAAGAGACCAAAATATCGGATGAAGTAAGAAAAGTCATCTTCTCCGACTGTTTTCTTAATCCTTGTTAGCATCTTTTAAGATATACCCCACACTGCGCAATGTTTGCAAGCTCTCAACAAAATCAGTACCTTTTAATTTCTTACGGATTTTTGAAACATAGACTTCAACCACTGAGATAGTTGTGTCACTGTCAAAGCCCCAGAGACGATCGAAGATCTGTGTTTTTGGAAGGATGACATTTTGGTTTTGAAGGAAGTAGACCAAGAGATCAAATTCCTTCCCAAGAAGTTCTACTTCCTTATCGTCCACGTAAGTCGAATTGGTAGATAAGTTGACCTTCAAATTGCCATAATTAAGGGTGTTTTCATTCACTTTTCCTGAGCGCTTCAAGAGAGCTTGAATCCGCATCTTAAGCTCTTCTAGGTAGAAAGGCTTGGTGAGGTAATCGTCTGCCCCCAGCTCAAATCCGTGTCCTTTGTCATCCAGACTTTCTTTAGCTGTCATGATCAAAACAGGGGTTGTCACGCCTTTTTCACGCAATTCTTTCAAGACATGGAAGCCGTCTTTTTCAGGAAGCATGAGGTCCAGCAAAATCAAATCATAGATTCCACTTTCTGCTTCATAAAGACCTTCTTCTCCGTCAAAGACCTGCATGACGTCCGCAAAATCATCTAAAAAATCAAATACTGAATTTGACAAACCAAGGTCATCTTCGACCAATAGAATTTTAATCATCGTCGTATCCTCTTCTCTTTCGTGAGTGAGTCTTTCTAATCTATTCTTAACCATTATAACACGACTTGCCTTCATTTCCTATAGTTTAGAACCTGGTTTTATGATCAAACTCAGCCTGCCTGAGGAAGGCTAATTCTATGAATTTGTCGTGTTTTCTTTGTTACTTTGACTATCACTCGTCTTGTTTTTATTTTTTGAATTCTTCTTATTGGACTTTTTAGAGGAACCCTGGTTACCTTCTTGTCCGCTAGATTGGTTCATGCCATTTTCTGGACCATTCCCTTGTGGGCCACCATTGCCTTCTTGCGGCATCTGACCAGGACCACCGCCTTGAGGTCCGCCATCCTGTGGGCCACCATTTTGCTGGTTTCCTTGTAAAGCATGGCCATTTTGACTATTTTGTTGCTGATTGGATCCTTGGTTTTGACCCGTTTGGACCGGTTGAGAAAATTGTTGGTTATTGGAAGATTGAGAGGCGATGACACCGACACCAAAGCCACTTCCAGCACCGACCAACAATCCACCAACTGCTGCCATGCCAATCCACCACTTAGGACTTCGTTTTAGGACAACAATTTTTTCTTTTGATTCTTGCGTTTCGACTACTTGTTTTGTTTCTTTTTGATTCATCTTTTTACCTTTTATCTTTTTTTACAAGTACTTGTCTTTTAAATTTTAAAGGGAGCTCGATCCTTTAGTAAGGTGATTATACTTCAGGAGTCTTAAGCCTGCCTAAATTTTTACTTAAAAAATCCTAAAACAAGCGTGGGCTATTGACAGGATGAACCCCTTATTGTAGAATAGTTACCATAAAATAAACAAGAGGTTAACTGATATGAAGAAAATCTTTCCCTTAGTTCTCATCTCCATTGGAGTGGCCATGATCTCCGTCCTATCTCAATTCACCATTCCATTTGGACCAATTCCTTTGACCCTGCAGACACTCATGATCGGGATTATCGGAACCATCTATAAACCCAGCCATTCCTTTGTCACAGTCTGTCTTTACCTGCTTTTAGGCTTCTTAGGTTTTCCAGTATTTGCCGGAGGTGCTGGTGGTGCTTCGCATTTCCTTGGTCCTACTGCTGGTTTCCTCCTCTTCTTCCCATTCCGAGCATGGATCACGTCTCTGTTCACGAGTGCTAAATCCAGCATTTTCACTATCTTTTTTGCCAATCTCCTCAGTAGTGCTCTCCTCTTTGTATCAGGAGCTATCGGCTTTATGCTGATCACGCATACTGATCTCCAAAAAGCATTTGCTTTGGTCGTTGCTCCCTTTATCCTTGCCGACCTCATCAAACTGATCATCATCACGATCACTAGCAAGGCGATTTTTGCTAGCCTCAAACACCACTGGTATTTCAAATAAGATACAAAGGTCTTAGCGGATATATTAAAAATATCAACATCTGAACACAGATGTTGATTTTTGTTATAGGGATACATGTATAAATCTTTTCAATTGAACTCCTTTTAAAGAGAACACTGTTTTAATGATGAAAAACATAGATCCTCCTTCCTTTATTTTTCCTTATAAAGAACTCTCAAGATCAGTAACTGTGTTAACAAAATCCAGATGATCAGAATGGTGAAGTCAAAAAATGAGACGTGACCATGACTATAGACACAAGCTCGTAGGAGGTTGACAGAAGGGACAAATGGAAGAACATGATAGAGATGGTTTATCCAATCTGGAAGACGACTTGCAGGGTACATGATTGGTGAAAACATCAAACCAATCATGAGAATCAACTGAGACATCAGCGTGACAATATTGGGAGAAAAAGTATACGCAATGGCAAATCCAAGACTGATCATCGTAAGACAGATCAGAAATAGGATGAAAACAGCCAGAACAGATACATTTAGGCGGACAGAAAAACGAAAATAGCCCAGTATAACAGAAATGAACACTCCAGGCAAAATAGCAATCATCCACATCCAAAGATCTGCTAGGGAAATCAGAATTCGAGGTATTGGAAGGGCTCGTACGTAGTCTACATGTCCTTCTGACTTCGCATTTGCTATAACAGGGGATGAGATAGTACAGCCAATAGAAATGATTCCTATCAGAACTGAACCAGAAGAGAGATAGTAGGCAGCTGTCGTATCAATCTCACCGATCACTAGTGGATAACCAAAAAGAAGTGAAATGGATAACAGAACCTGAGCTAGCGTAAAGAGTAGAAATAGATCTTTTTGACGAAGATAGTTCCAACGAAGTAAGTAAAAAAATTGAGTCATATCAGTTTGTCAACTCCTCTCTATAAAGATCTGAAATGGATACGTTTTTCTGAGTAAGTGACAGATTAAAAATATTCTTTCTATCCAATTCCTGTGTTAGTTTTGGTAGCAGTCTTGTTAACTCCTCCTCTTCTATTTCAATCTGGCAAATCGAACCATTGATAATAGTATAATCTTGGAATAGAGCTAAGCTATCTTCATTCCTAAACTCAAAAGAGATTTGGTACTGTTTTTGATAGGTTATTTGCTGAACTGGGCCTGATTTGATTAACTTCCCATGGTTAAATAAGGCATAGTTGTCTGCATATTTTTCAACTTCCAACAAGTTATGTGTCACAATAATAATGGTATGACCTTTATGGGCTAGCTTCTGTAATAATTGCCACTGTTTTTCACGACGTATTGGATCAACATCGTTCGTGGGCTCATCAAGAAGAATAATGGTCGGAGATCCGATCAAAGCCATTGCAAAAGAAGTTAGACGCTTTAAACCGCCTGAGAGATCCTTTCCTTGTTTTGCCCGGTACTCCTTAATTTCTAACTCGGTTAAGAGCTGATCCATTTCTTTTTGTATATCTAAGGTATTTAATCCTCTCATTCTTCCAAGCATTTCTAAGTTTTGTTCTACTGTTAATTTTTCAAGTGGTGCATACTGTTGAGACATATAGCTCATCATTGAGCGAGCTTGTTTACGATTCTGTACAAAAGAAATGTCTCCATAGCTAACGTCTCCTTTATCAGGTTTGGTAAAACCAATCATTTGATTTAAGAGGGTGGACTTACCAGCACCATTGTGTCCTAAAAAAGCTGTAATTTTAGCAGCTTCTATTTCTAATGAAATATGGTTATTAGCAAAATGTTGCTTATCAAATGATTTTGTCAAATCTCTAATAGTCAGTGGTGCAAATGTCTTCATCTCATCACTCAAGACTGAGAAGATTTTCCCAGCTTCCTTCATTTTTGATAAGATTATTGTATAATAAACATATGACTTTCCATGGTTTACGTCATGATTTACCATTTTAGTGTCATAATTAGCCAACTCAATTTGATAAGGGGGACTTATGTTAAACGTCGTTATTTGTGATGACTCAACTAGAGATGCTAGTCAGTTAGAACAGTATTTACTTTCTTACGACAAGGTTCCTGTAGAAACAAAACTATATACAAATCCACAAAAAATGCTAGAACAGTTAACAAGGGATACGCATTGTGTTTTTTTGGATATTGATATGCCACAAATTACTGGAATTGACCTTGCACGTGAAATTCGTCAGTTCAATCCTTTTATCCCCATTATTTTTGTGACCAGCTATCGTTATTACATGGAACAAGTATTTGAAGTACAGACTTTTGATTACTTAGTAAAACCCATTGAACCCCAAAGGTTAAATAAGGTAGTAGACAGAATTTTACGTTATTTAGATTTAGGACAAACCATCTTTAACTTTTCATTTGGAAAACAAAGTTACTCTATTCCTTTAAGTGACATTACCTATTTTGAGAAAGATAAGCGTTCCGTTTTTATTTACACACTAGCAGATACCTATAAGTCCTTACTGAAAACTCAAGAAATTTTAGATAAACTACCTGATTATTTTATTCAAATTCATGCTTCTTATATTGTAAATCCCAAATATATAAAAGATTTTGATGCGAAAACAGTAACTATTTTGCTAAATGGAACCGAGGAACATTCACTTCCAATTAGTCGTAAGTTCCAGTCTTCTTTTAAAGAAAAATACTATAAATATCTCAGTGAAAGGAATTTCTAATGCTAATAGGATTGCGGATCATTAGTATCTTGTTTGACTTATTTCTAGCAAGTGTCTTATTTTATAGGCCAATATCCAAAAGTAAACATTCAAAAGAGACACTTTTAGTCCTTTGTTGTTGCTTTCTTTTTCATGTGGCTCTTGTGTTTCTATTTTTAGAAGGTCGTGTGTTTTTAGTTAGCAATCTCTTCCTGAGTATTGTAGAATCCTCTCTTGTAGGACTCTATTTTGGCTACTCCTTTCGTGATTCTTCCTTTTGGATATTCTTACAAACAAGCCTGACATTATTAGCCGGAGCTGTCCTCAATCAAGCTATCCAACTATTTCTTCCACTGTCAAAAGTATCGAAAAATTTAGGAATGATTAGTGGTTACCTTGCCATCAGTTTTCTTTTTTCAACTGTGATCACTCTTGTTCTTCGACAGCTATTTCGAACACATCAAAAGTTAACCATGGCAACTTCTAGAAGAAATTGGCTTTATCAATTTATCGTGCCGATTTTATCTATTATTTTTGCCTTTACTGTATCTGCTATTCAAGGGCAAGTATTTGGACCAGATTATCTTTCTGTCATTTCACTCTTGTCTCTTATTGTATTGTCGTTTTCCTCGCTGTATTTTACCTTACATCTTTCTCAACAACAGCACGCTTATTATCAAAATAAATTAGATAAAGAACAGCTTCAGTTCCAATTACGAGAAACACAACAGTCTCAAGAAGAATACCAACGATTGCAAAGTCTTCGGCATGACTTAAAAAATAAACATTTAACCCTCTTGGCACTTCTAGAAGAAAATCCTGATGAAGCTAGAGAGTATCTTCAATCGTTAACCGATAGTATTTCAGGAAAACAAATCTTTTACTCCAAAAATCCAACGGTTAATTATTTACTGAATCAAAAACTGCACGATGTGGAAGATGAAATTGCATTGGAAATTGACTGCTTTATCCCACAAGAGTTATCTATTCAGCCAGATGTTCTAGCTGTTATTTTAGGAAATTGTTTGGATAATAGTATTTCAGCCTGCCTTCGATTGACTGATAAATCGGAGAGAACATTGTCTCTGAATATGCGTTATTTTCAACAAAATCTATTTATTTCGATCAACAATACCTTTAATGAACAGGAACAAGAGACTCGTAAAACACGTCAAAGAGATGGTTGGGGCTTGCGAAACGTTGATGCCCTAGTACAAGAATACCAAGGAACTATCAAACGATTCAAAGAAAATGGCCATTATCGAACGGAGATCCTCTTACCAAGTCCAGTAAACTAATGATTCTTCTCCTTTGAGGTCTTATTCAGGTCATTTATAAAAAAGAGGCTGGGCAAAATCTGTCCAGCCTTTGAAGTTAGATAGAAATAACAGTTTGACACATTGGTTGATTGCTCATAGCACTGCTTTGAGGTGACGCAAACAGTATTTCCTTTATCTGCAACCTCCAACACTCTTCCAGACTGTTGTATCTATGCGGGGGTGGAAAAATTGAAAAGAGAGGACTTCTTTCCCACTCCATTAGGATGTAGTTAAACTATCATTAACCAACCTAAATGATGCCCCAAAAATTAAAATAATATATTTTTTAAGTCTCAATCAAATATACACTGAAACTTTCCGCCGTGAGAAAAGTGCCTGAAACACAATTGTTTCAGGCACTCGGGAGTTTTGAGACCTTAGGCTCAAAACTAAGTCATGGAACTTCAAAGAAGTTCGCTGACGTCCGTGCTCACCTAAGGAAAGTTTCAAAGATGACGTTGTCTACATTCTAAGATGCTACAGAATGAATTCTGTAGCATCTTTTTTCAATCTATTTTGTCGCAAGGATAGCGGCTTCTACTGCTGCTTTCTCCCGCTCGATAAGATCAATACGAGCTGCAATTTCTTTAATTCCCATCTTGATATTACGGCTGATCGCCATATCATCCAATTGAGGCTCAAAGAAGGCCTTGTATTCATTCAACCGTTCATGGGTCTTGAAACAGTTAGCTGGGTAGATGACAAACTTATCAAAGCTCATATCACCACCGAGGGCTTTCTTGATCCAATCCCAGTTTTCACGCGCCCAAGTCCAAGTTCTACCTTGGGTAAAGTCATCATGCAAGAAGTTGTAGTACCAGCTCATAGCCAAATCCTGAGGTTTCACCACATCCTTGTTCTTCCACTCCTTCAATAGAGCTTCCAAAGTTTCCTCATCCTTGGTATAAGAAAGTGCAGCCGCCAATTGGCGTTTAAAGTTTCCATCCACTGTCTTCACATAGGTATCTAGGTATTGTTGGCTAAGCTCCTTGGTTTCCTGGTGCTTGATTTGGTTGACCAAGATTTGCAAGCGAATGGCAGCTGGAAGTTTTTCCAAGTCATCTGCATGCGCTTCAAAGATAGCGCTCGCTTGAGCTTGTGCTGCTTCATCATTGGCCTTAATCATGTTAGCAATCATTAGCTGACGAACTTTTTCGTCTTCTTCTGTTTCACCAGGCTTAGCCTCCAGACCCAAGCGTTCAAAGTTGTAACGGTTCAAACGTTTCAACAACTCATGGAAGGCCACTTCTGTTTCAGTTCCCTCATCCACAAAGAGACTGATTCCGGCTAAGACGCTCGAAACAGCTGAAACAACCAAGTAGGAACTTTCTTCTGTCAAGTGTTCAATCACTGGCAAGAGGCTTGCATAAGAAATTTGACCGCTTTCCGCTAAGAGACGGCGTTCTTGAACCACTTGCAATTTCGAAGTGCTATCCAAGCTAGCAAGTTCAGCAAGGATGTCTTCCAACAATTCCCCACGGTAATCACTGATATAATGAGCCGTATTTTCTGTATTGAAGCGAAGAGCTCCGGTATTAGCTTGTTTCAAGGCACTATAGTTTGGAATTTCTAAGACTTCTGTTTCCAAAGTATCTGGAATACCTGTCCAGTTGCTGTTCAAAGGAACAACCCACTTGCGACCTTTTTCTTCTCTTTCTCCGATGAAGAACTGCTCTTGACGGATGATCAAGGTATCGTTTTCCACAGAAGCTGAAACAACAGGGTATCCTGGTTGCTCCAACCAAGAATCCATAAAGGCTGCGACATCACGACCTGAAGCTTGCCCAAGAGCATCCCAAAGGTCACGACCGATAGTATTGCCGTATTGGTGTTTTTCAAAGTAGATCTTCAACCCTTTACGGAAGGCGTCATCGCCTAACCAGCGGCGAAGCATGTGCATGAGACGGCTCCCCTTGGCGTAAACGATTGCTGGGTCAAAGAGGGTGTTGATCTCATCAGGGTGTTTGACTTCCACATGGACGGATTGAACGCCATCTGTAGCATCGCGTTTCAAGGCAGCAGGCACTCCAGTTGTTTGGAAGTCTTCAAAGATATTCCAGCTTGGTTCAATGGCATCCAAACTGACATATTCCATCATATTGGCAAAGCTTTCATTCAACCAGAGATCATCCCACCATTTCATGGTCACGAGGTTTCCGAACCATTGGTGAGCCAATTCGTGAGCCACCACCAAGGCTACTGTTTGACGGCTTTGGGCCGTAGAGTTTTCATCTACTAGAAGGTAGACTTCACGGTAGGTTACCAAGCCCCAGTTTTCCATCGCTCCTGAAGAGAAGTCTGGAAGGGCGATATGAAGGGATTGAGGGATTGGATACCTCACGCCATAGTAGTCTTCATAAAATTCAATAGCACGAACGGCAATATCCAATGAGAAGTCCAAGTTTTCTAATGGGTGAGCTTTGGTAGAGTAGACACCGACTAGGGTTCCATTCTTGGTCTTAGCTGTCACTCCTTGAAGATCTCCAGCCGCAAAGGCAAGGAGGTAAGAAGACATCCGTGGAGTCGTAGCAAATTTCCAAATACCTGTTTCTTTGCGGTTTTCCACATCAATTTCAGGCATATTTGAGAGGGCAATTTCACCTTCTTCTTGGTCAAATTTCAAAGAAAGATCGAAAGTTGCTTTGGCTTCAGGCTCGTCCACACTTGGAAAAGCTTCACGCGCAAAATGGCTCTCAAACTGGGTAGAGAGGACTTCCTTCTTCACGCCATCAATGCTGTAGTAAGATGGGTAAATCCCTGTCATATTGTCTGTGATCTTACCAGAATAGGTCAGAGTAACTGTCACTTGACCTGTTCCTTCCAATTCAACATAGACTGCTTCATTGTCATCATCAACCGTAAATGGACGGGCTTGACCTGCTACTTCTACTGTTTCGATGGTCAAATCCTTTTGGTGAAGCGAGATCTTGTCCGCCTTGGCTTGACCTGTGATCACCACACGACCGCTAAAGGTCTTGGTTTTACGACTTAAATCCAAAAACACTTCGTAATGTTCTGGAACGAATGTTTCTACAAAATGTGCAACTGCTTGCATAATTTCCTCCTTTAAATGTTTCATGCTTTCCAATGAAAAGCCCTAACAAAACTATTTTATCACAAAGTTAAGATAAAAGAAAAGACAAGCATGACAATGCCTGTCTGTGATCGAAAAGACTCCATGATCTTACATTTCGATAATTTTACCTGTCTCGAAGTAAACCACCCATTCACAGATGTTTTTTGCATAATCTCCGATACGTTCCAAGAAGTTGATCACTTGGAAATAATCCCGTCCTGTCACGATGGACTCAGGATTTTTCCGAATTTCTTCTGTTGCTAATTCTTGGATGCTATCGAAGTAATGGTTGATGACTTCGTCTCGTGTCGCAACTTCATAGGCCAAATCCACATCGCCTTTGAGGTAAACATCTAGTGTCGCTTCGACAAAATCTTTGACTTCACGGCCCATCTTGCTGATCTCTTCCTCAACAGATTGGATGCGGACTTCCCCTTTCATGCGAATGGTTGCCTTGGCAATTGATACTGCGTGGTCACCCATCCGCTCTAAGTCAGAGACCGCTTTTAAGACAGTCATCACGACACGAAGGTCTTGTGAAACGGGCTGTTGAAGGGCAATAATCTCAAAGGATTTGCGCTCTAACTTCACTTCGTAGTCGTTGATCTCCGCATCATCTTCGATAACTTGGCGGGCCAATTCACGGTCATGGGTCACGAAAGCGCGGACCGTACGGTTGATCTGACTCAACACTTCATTTCCCATTGCATAAAACTGGTTATGCAACTTCTCTAAATCTTCTTCAAATTGAACTCGTAACATTTTATTTTCTTCCTATCCAAATTTACCAGAGACATAGTCTTCTGTTTCTTTCTTAGCTGGGTTCAAGAACATTTCATTGGTGTCATTGTACTCAATCAAATCCCCATCCAAGAAAAAGGCTGTTTTATCGGAAATCCGACTTGCTTGTTGCATGGAGCGTGTCACCAAAAGCATGGTGTAGCGGTCTTTTAGTCCATACAAGGTTTCTTCAATCTTCCCAGCTGAAATCGGGTCTAGTGCAGAAGTTGGCTCATCCAAAAGGATAACCTTTGGACTGGTCGCAAGGACCCGCGCCACACAGACCCGTTGTTGCTGACCACCGGAAAGTCCGATCGCTGAATCATGCAGGCGATCCTTGACCTCATCCCAGATGGACGCGCGTTTCAAAGAGGTTTCAACTGCTTCATCCAAGACAGCCTTGTCCTTGACACCATTAATCATCAATCCATAGGTCACATTATCGTAAATGGACATTGGAAAAGGATTGGGCTGTTGGAAGACCATTCCGATTTCCTTACGCAATTCGACCGTATCGGTCCGTGGTCCATAGATATTATGTCCATTGTAGAGGATGGTTCCTGTGGTGGTGACCTCATGGTTGAGGTCACCCATGCGGTTAATGGCTTTTAAAAGGGTAGATTTCCCTGATCCTGAAGGACCAATCAAGGCTGTAATCTCTTTTGGAGCAAAGTCCAAGGAGACGCTATTTAGAGCCTTCTTTTTATTGTAATAAACCGACAAGTCCTTGACTTGTAAAATTGGTTCTGTCATTCTATTTTCCTTTTTGTTGTCATTTTACTTTATCCAAAGTGACCAGATACATAATCGTTGGTCGATTGCAATTTCGCATTTTGGAAAATATTCGAAGTCTTATCGTACTCAATGAGGTTTCCAAGGTAGAAGAAACCAGTATAATCACTAGCACGGGCTGCTTGTTGCATGCTGTGGGTCACGATGACAATGGTATAATCTTTCTTCAACTCGAGCATGGTTTCTTCTAATTGCGCTGTCGCGATCGGATCAAGCGCTGATGCTGGCTCATCCATGAGTAAGATATCTGGCTTCACAGAGATAGCCCGCGCGATACAAAGTCGTTGCTGTTGCCCACCTGAAAGTGTCAGGGCTGATTTATGAAGATCATCCTTAACCTGATCCCATAGAGCCGCCTGTTTCAAAGAAGTTTCGACCAATTCGTCCAAGATCTTCTTGTCTTTCACCCCAGCACGTTCATGCGGGAAGGTGATGTTTTTGTAAATCGATTTGGCAAAAGGATTGGGCCGTTGGAAAACCATCCCAATGTGCTTGCGCATTTCATAAACATTGATATCCGGACGATTGACATCGATTCCTTCATACCAAATTTCACCCGTAACACGCGCAATATCGATGGTATCATTCATCCGGTTCAAACTACGAAGGTAGGTTGATTTTCCAGATCCTGACGGACCGATCAAGGCTGTAATCTTATTCTTTTCAAACTGCATGTCGACGCCTTTAATGGACTCGTTCGTTCCATAATAGACATGTAAATCTTTGGTCGATAGGACTACCTTTTCTTCAGGAAAAGTAATGATGTGTCTCTCATCCCAATTGTATTTTGACATTTCTTCTCCTTTAAGCAGATGTTAGTTTTTTATGGAGGTAAGTTCCGAGTTTGCGCGCTCCAAAGTTAAAGATCAAGATAAAGATCAAAAGAACGGCGGCAGAACCGGCTGAGACTTCGATCGAATCTGGAATGGTTCCTTCACTGTTGACCTTCCAGATATGGACAGCCAAGGTTTCAGCCTGACGGAAGATCGAAATTGGACTGGTCACACTAAAGATATTCCAGTTTGACCAATCAAGGGCTGGAGCCGATTGACCTGCAGTATAGATCAAGGCAGCAGCTTCCCCAAAGATCCGTCCTGAGGCCAAGACAACCCCAGTGATAATACTTGGAAGAGCTTCTGGTACCACGACATGGATCACAGTTTCCCAGCGAGACAAGCCCAGTGCTAGACCTGCTTCGCGCTGCGTATGGTGGACATGCTGCAAGCTATCTTCGATATTGCGGGTCATCTGTGGCAGGTTAAAGACGGTCAAGGCCAAGGCCCCTGAAATGATCGAAAATCCATATTTGAACTGGACAACGAAGACCAGGTAACCAAAGAGACCTACAACAACAGATGGCAAAGAAGACAAGATCTCAATACAGGTACGAACCAAATTGGTCAAGCGACCTTTTTTAGCGTACTCAGAGAGGTAAATCCCAGCTCCAAGAGAAAGTGGGAAGGAAATCACCAAGGTAATGACCAAGAGGAAGAAGGAATTATACAATTGAATTCCGATCCCTCCTCCTGCTTGGTAAGAAGAAGATTTCCCAGTCAAGAAGTGCCAAGATACATGGGGCAAGCCACGGACCAAGATATAAAGGATCAATGAGGCAAGAATCGCAACGATGATCCCGGAAATAGCATACAGCACTCCTGTTGCAATTTTATCCATTCGTTTAGCGTGCATAGTTCTTCTTACCTCTTTCTTTCGTAATCAGTTTAATCACACTGTTAAAGGCAAGACTCATGAGGAGCAATACCAAGGCGAGTGACCAAAGAACATTGTTATTGACCGTACCCATGACGGTATTTCCGATTCCCATCGTCAAAATAGAGGTGAGGGTGGAAGCTGGTGTTGTGAGCGAGGTTGGCACCACTGCCGAGTTTCCGACCACCATCTGGATAGCCAAGGCTTCCCCGAAGGCACGCGCCATTCCAAAGACAACCGCTGTAAAGATTCCTGAGCGGGCTGCCTTGAGCGTGACATGCCAAATGGTTTGCCAACGGGTCGCTCCCATGGCCATACTAGCTTCCCGGTAATGACGGGGTACAGCTCGGAGGCTATCGGTCGTCATAAAGGTAACAGTTGGTAGAATCATAACAAAGAGGACAAAAACCCCGGAGAGGATCCCAAAACCAGTCCCTCCAAAGAGACTACGGGTAAAAGGGACAACGACTTGAAGACCAATGAATCCATAAACAACTGATGGAATTCCCACCAAAAGCTCAATCGCTGGTTGCAAGAAACGAGCTCCTTTGGGAGAAACTTCTGTCATAAAAACAGCTGCTCCAATGGCAAATGGCGTTGCCAAAAGGGCAGAAAGTAAGGTTACAATAAAGGAACCTAGAATCATTGGTAGGGCTCCGAATTCCTTTGCAGCAGGATTCCAAGTACTCCCAAATAGAAAACTAAAGATATTGACTTTATTGACAAAGAAAGTCGATAAACCTTTTTGGGCCACGAAAATCAAAATCATGGCAACGACCACGACAATCAAACTCATACATAAAAAAGTAATGGTTTTCCCAAATTTTTCTAGGCGGGAGTTTTTTGATTTCGTCAGCATTTTTTTTGCTACTTCGTTCATTTTTTACCTAATTCTTTTATTTTTTTGTCACATTCCCTTTTAAATCACGGGTGACTTTCATATCATTGATTGGGATATAGCCCATCTTACCAACAACCTTTTGCTGAACCTCATCGGTCATCATGTAGTCAATGAATTTTTTAGACAACTCATTGGGTTTTCCTTTGGTATACATGTGTTCATAAGACCAGATTGGCCAGTTATTGTTGACAACATTGGCTTTGGTTGGTTGATAGCCATTGAGCTTCATGGTTTTGACACTGCTATCCAAGTAGGTAAAGGCTAGATAAGAGATGGCTCCTGGCGTTTGAGAAACGATGTTTTTCACCATTCCATTAGAGTCTTGCTCTTGGGCCTGCTTGGGTTGTTTGCCATCCATGATGATGGCATCAAAGACAGCACGGCTACCAGAACCAACCGCTCGGTTCACAATCGTGATTTCAAGATCTGGACCTCCCAATTGCTTCCAGTTGGTATATTCACCCGTAAAGATCTTTCGCAATTGCTCTGTTGTCAAATTATCGATTGAGATATTTTTATTGGCAATGATGGCTGTCCCTGCTACGGCTACCTGATGGTCGACCAGACTAGAGGCATCAATCCCAGATTTTTCCTCCGCAAAAAGGTCACTATTTCCGATGTCCACAGCGCCTGATTGAACTTGTGAAAGTCCTGTACCAGAACCTCCTCCTTGAACATTTACAATCTTACCAGGATGTTCTTCAATGTAGCGATCTACTACTCCTTCAACCAAGGGTTGTAAGGCAGTCGATCCGACAGCAGTGATGGATTCTCCGCGATTGATCCAAGAAGCACAAGCAGATAAACTTCCTGCTAATGCGATCGTCGCTAGTCCTAGGATCAGCTTTTTAGACTTTTTCAAATCATGTCTCCTTGATATTTCACTATTTCACTTATGATTTTGACAAGTTTTTTTCAAAAAACCTGTACTTCCACTATATCATAGAACGGGTTCTTTGCCCAGCATTTTACCTAAAACGAAGCCCCTTTGGATAGAAATTTTTCAGGGTCTGTCCGGTCACTTTGGCAAAGCCCAAACCATTGCCTTCAACAAGGACCTGGGACCATCCATTTGGATGCGTTTCCCTCAATTGAACCGTCTCTCCCGCCACATAATGAACAAAGTCCTCAGGCGTGATCGAAACAGTCTCTTTGACTTCACTCGGTTTCAGAGCAAGGCCAAGGGCAAAACTAGGTTCAAATCTATTTTTCTTGAAGGTCCCTAGGTGCAAACCATTTCGGGCAATTTTTACTTTGCGCAAATCTGGTAAACCAAGTGGAACCAAGTAGAGTTCATCTCCAAAGGTTTCGAGGACACCTTCTAGAGTGATCTTCAAGTGTTTCTTAGAAAACTCCTGCCACCATTTCTTTTGCTCCGCAGATAATTGGTCCTTTTTGGAAGGGATTTTGGCAGGACGATTCTCTCCTAGATAACGGAACTTAGCAACAAATTGTCCCTCCCCTTTAAAGAGATGAGGATACATGCGCGCCGTTTCTGGATAGTCAATGCCTTCTGCCATACCATTGATCTTCTCGATCGTTTCCAGCTCCAGCTCATAGTTTTCCAAAAGCCAGGATACGATTTCTTCATTTTCCTCTGGAGCCCAGGTACAGGTTGAATACACCAAGGAACCACCTGGAACCAACATCTTGAGGGCATCCTCTAGAATCTCTCTTTGAAGAAGACTACACTCTCGAGGATAATCGACAGACCAATAGTCCATGGCATCTGGTTGCTTACGAAACATCCCCTCACCTGAACACGGGGCGTCTAGTACAATCAGATCAAAAAAGCCTGAGAAAACTTTGGCCAGACGATCGGCAGACTCATTGGTTACTAGCACATTTCGCGCACCAAAGCGTTCGACATTCTCTACAAGAATTTTCGAGCGACCCTTGTGGATTTCATTGGAGACCAAGAGTCCCTGATTGTCCAAATAAGATAAGAGTTGGGTGGTCTTACCACCAGGAGCTGCGGCTAAGTCTAAGACCTTCATCCCTGGCTTCGGCTGAGCGACTTGGGCCACTATCTGAGCTGCGGGCTCTTGCGAATAGACCAAGCCCGTTGCGTGCTCAATGGATTTTCCTGAGACCTTTCCATAATGTCCCCAAGGGGTATTGGGAATCGGATCATCAAATGCTTTTTGAGTTTCTTTCAAAGGATTAGTCCGAAAGGCCGATACTGCTTCTTGTTCAAAGGTCGCAAAAAAAGCAGCAGCATCCTCACCTAGAAGATGCTGGTATTTTTCTTTAAAACCATTGGGAAAATTCATTTAACTTCTCCCTTTCTTAAGATAGGTTTGAATTTCTGTTAACTTCACTTTTGGAACCATCATAATGGGTTCCACTGACTGGTAATTAGGTTTATCTCCATTTAGATTTAAAACGGTATAGCCCAACTGTTCCCCCATGATCGCAGCTGCGGCATAATCCCAGGGCCAGATATAGCTAAAATAGGCTAGAATGCCACCTGAGAGAATTTTTGAAAAACTAATACCGGCACTTCCGTAGACCCGAATGCCCAGGGAATCTATACCAAGATCGGCCATGCCCCAGTCATTTTTCTCAAGCATACCGACATTTGAAGCAATCAAAAGGTTTTCCAGAGGTTGGTCCACAAAGGGCGTCAGTTCAACCTCATTGCGATAAACAGGGAATTCTCCACCCCCGTAAAAAAGGTGATCCCGCATCACATCGTAGATCAGGCCAAACTGACCAATTCCGTCTTCAAAATAGGCCACCATCACCGCAAAATCTTCCTTTTGGGTCACAAAATTATTGGTCCCATCAATAGGATCAATCACCCAAACGGATCCTTCTGAAATCGGTGAACGAAGGCCATTTTCCTCCGCAAAAATCCGATCTTCTGGGTAGCGATGTGTGATTTTTTCAACCAAATCCTTTTGAACCTGTTGGTCCATCTGGGTGACTAAATCTGTCGGCCCAGTCTTTTTTGAGATCATCAAGTCATCATGGAGATGAAGACGCAAGTAGTCTCCAGCCTCTAAAACGATTTGTTTGGCAAACTCTAATTTATTCTTCAAGAGAAAACCATCCTTCCTCTTTTTGCTTTGCAGTCTGGGTCGCACGATAGAGAGAATAACCGCTCACTTCTTCGAACTCCCGTCCAAGACGCTTTTCTTCTCCGATACTAGGTACGACCTTCTTAAAAGCGCGGTAGGCTTCCATGTATTCTTTGGCCTCTACCTTACTTTCATAAGCTTCTTCAACTTTATTGAAAAAAGAAAGCACTGAAGCAAGCTCTTCAGTGCTCCACGATAAGTCCAGTGGGTAACTATAATTTTTTTGCATTCGACATACTTCTTAGTTTATTTCTGCTCTTAGAGTGGCAGAGCGTAACTCTTGTTTGCGATAACTCCGTGGCAAGAAGGCCCGAATTTCATCTTCGTTAAAGCCAATCTGCATACGTTTGTTATCTAAAATAATCGGTCTCCGCAAGAGACTAGGATTTTCCTCAATCAGATGGATCAAGGCTGAGATGGATAAATCTTCAACATCAACATCCAATTTTTGAAAAATTTTTGAACGAGTTGAAATAATGTCGTCTGTTCCGTTTTCGGTCAAGGCCAATATACTTGTCAACTCCTGTTTGCTCAAAGGACTTGTCATAATATTGTGTTCTTTAAATGGAACATCGTGCTTTTTTAACCAAGCCCGAGCTTTTCGACATGATGTACAACTCGGTGATAAAAATAATGTAATCATGTGGTTCACTTCTTTTTTTATATATAACTATCTGACTCTATTATACAAAAAAAATAGGTGCTTGAAAAGCGCTTTTTTGATTTCTCGACGATTTTTCTGGATTTCAGTGGAAAAAAGAAATCCCTTTCATTATTCTCAAGAAGAGGCACACAAAAAAGGATTAGGAAAGTTCCTAATCCTCGTTCCAGTTTCGTGAAACTGCTTCATCTTCTTCTAGTTGCGCCACTAGTTGATCGATCCCATCGAATTTGACCATTTCTCGAATCTTATCTAACCAATGAATGGTCAGGGTATGACCATAGATATCTCCTGTAAAATCAAAGAGATTGACTTCGAAACGAAGCTCTTTCCCATCAAAGGTGACATTTTTCCCGACAGAAGCCATCCCACGGTAGGTCTGCCCTTTAAAATCGACATCGACTACATAAACCCCATCTGATGGGAGATAGGTCCGATCAATCGGTGCTAGATTGGCGGTAGGATAGCCAATGGTGCGGCCACGCGCATCCCCGTGCACGACGATTCCCCGACTGGATAAAGGGTGACCAAGTAGACGGGCAGCTTCTTTGACGCATCCTTCTAGGACAGCTTGACGAATGCGGGTCGAACTAACCTTTTCCCCCTGATCCAATACAGGAGAAATGACTTCCACTTGACCATCAAAATAAGCAGCTAAGTCAGAGGCCGTTTTCTTATCAGAGCCAAAACTATAATCAAATCCAGCAATTAAAACTCGGGCCCTCAAGGCTTTGACAAATTGATCAACAAATTCTTTGGCGGTTTTAGAAGCAAAATCGGTCGTAAAATCAATAAGGAAGAGCTCATCCACTCCTAGTTCGTTTAATTTTTGGAACCGATCCTCAGGACTCTGCAAATGAAGTAGTAATTCTGGTTGGTAGCGAACAAAGGCTAACTTAGGAGATTCAGGGAAGGTTAACAAAGCGACCTTCAAGCCTTTTTCATCCGCTATCTGACGCGCCTTTTTAAAGAGTTCTTGATGCCCCAGATGCAGGCCATCAAAGTAGCCCAGAACCAAAACTGTCTCATTCTCCAAATGGATCTGGTTAGCAGTAGTTATCGTACGAATATTCATGAATTTATTGTAACACATTTTCTGTCAGAAAAACCTTGCGAGGTTTGTAAAGTTCTTCCCTTTTTTCCATAATGGCTACCAATTTCCCTTGGTAAAACGCAGCTAACTCTCTGGCTTCGCTCTCAACTGGAATAAAGCGTCCCACTTGGACTTCGCCAACCTCTTCTACTGTCAGCTCTACTTTTTCCAGATCCCCGGTGCCAATTTCAAGTGGGTGAAGGAAGCTCAAATCTCCTTGCCCTACTTTTTCAGCCACTTCTTCTAAGGTCAGGGCATCTTCCAGTGACAAACCGGCAGCACTGGTTCGGGTCAGATGAGACATATGGGCTGCGTAGCCCAGTTTTTGACCAAGGTCCACAGACAAGGTCCGGATATAGGTGCCCTTACTGCATTTGACCCGGAAACGAAAACGGGCTAGTCCTTCTTCATAGCTAATCTCACTGGTGCGCGTGAATTCATAAATGGTTACCTGCCGGACAGGCCGTTCCACTTCTTCTCCTGCCCGTGCATACTCATAGAGTTTACGTCCATTGACCTTGACCGCTGAATACATGGGCGGTACCTGCTCAATCTCTCCCACCATCTGGGCAATCATACGATCGACCTCTCCTGCATCTAAAGGGGCTTCCACTGGGGTCCGCTCTACGACTTCCCCACTGGCATCCTCCGTCGTGGTAGAAAATCCCAGAGTGATTTCTCCCTCATAGACCTTGCCCTCATCTTGCATGAATTCGACCATCCGGGTCGCCTTTCCAACTGCAATCGGAAGTACTCCCACCACATCTGGATCCAGCGTTCCCCCATGGCCGATCTTCTTAGTTCCTAAGATTTTTCGCAGTTTAAAGACCACATCATGTGAGGTCATGCCTGCTTCTTTTTTTACATTGATAATTCCGTCCATCTGATTTGCTCTTTCTAACTGTTTGTGTGACCATCCGGGCCACCGACCCTTTATTATACCACGAAACGAGACTTCTTGTCCCTCTTTCCCCCTTCCCATGAGCTCCTAAAAAATCCCGTAGCAGATTTCAGACTTTTTAATATGGGTTTGATACAATAGAAAGCGAAAGAAGGTGTAACATATGTTAATGTATGATGTTATTGTGATTGGATTTGGTAAAGCTGGTAAAACACTTGCAGCGAAATTATCAAGCCAAGGAAAAAAAGTCGCTCTAATTGAAAAGAGCAAGTCTATGTACGGTGGTACTTGTATCAATATCGCTTGTATTCCCACCAAGACCTTGATTGTTGCCGCAGAAAAAGGCTTGGATTTTGACCAAGCCATGAATGAAAAAAATGCGGTCACTACTCGTCTCAATGGCAAGAACTACGCAACTATTGCTGGAACTGGTGTAGACATTATCGACGCGACGGCTCGTTTCGTTTCTAACAAGGTCATCGAAATTCAAGCTGGAGATGAAAAGGAAGAATTGACAGCTGAAACCATTATTATTAATACTGGTGCTGTACCAACTATCCTTCCGATTCCAGGATTGGCTGAAAGTAAATTTGCTGTGGATTCAACCGGTATTCAACGTTTGGAAAACCTACCTAAACGCCTGGGCGTCCTTGGCGGTGGACCAATTGGATTGGAATTTGCTCATCTCTATAATACCTTGGACAGCCAAGTAACGGTACTGGATGCTTCTGAAACATTCTTGCCACGGATCGAGCCCAGCATTGCAGCTCTTGCAAAAGGCTACCTGGAAGAAGATGGTATTCAATTCTTGCAAGGCGTTCATACCCAAGAAATCAAAGATGGCCAAAACAGCTTAACGGTTGTCACAGATAAGGGAGACTTCGAGTTTGATATCCTTCTCTACGCAACAGGACGTAAACCAAACACAGCTGGACTTGGTCTTGAAAACACAGATATCCAAGTCACTGATCGTGGAGCGATCCAAGTCAACCGTCATTTGGAAACCAGCGTCCCTGGTGTCTTTGCAGTTGGGGATGTCAATGGTGGTCCACAGTTCACCTACATGTCACTCGATGACTTCCGCATTGTCTTCAACTACCTCACAGGCGATGGTAGCTACAATCTCGAAACTCGTAGAAATTATGCGACAACACTCTTTATTGCTCCTCCACTTGCCCAAGTCGGCTTGACCGAGCAAGAAGCACGTGACAAAGGACTTCCAGTTGCTGTTAAAGAATTGCCAGTTGCTGCTATGCCACGCGGACACGTCAATGCAGACCTTCGAGGTGCCTTCAAAGCCGTGGTCAACCCAGAAACTAAAGAAATTCTTGGAGTGACGCTCTTTGGAGAAGCTGCAGGCGAAATCATCAACCAGATCACCATGGCCATGGACAACAAGATCCCTTATACTTACATCGCAAAACAAATCTTTACTCACCCAACCATGGCAGAAAACCTAAATGATCTCTTTGCGATTTAACTAACATAAAAAAGCTGGAAAATATTCCAGCTTTTTTTAGTTTAAGAATTCACAGACGGCCTCTTGAAATGCTTTATTTTCTTCATAAAGAGCATGCCCAGAATGCTTAAGAATAAGGAGCTGACAGCTCGAAATCGCTTTTGCTAGTTCCTTAGATCCGTCCACACCAATCACATCATCTTCAAGCGCACCAAGAACCAAAGTCGGACATTGAATTTCTTTTAAGACCTCAAGGCTATTATGTTCCAGGCAAGATTGAGACTGAATGGCAATTCTATTTTCATCTTTGATTCGCCCCAAGCGACCCATGATATTATAAAGGAACCGCCACTTTTGATAGCTCTTTTGCGTGTAGGAATGCTTTGCAATATCCAGCATGAGATGCTTAAAATTTCCAGATTGACTAAGCTTTTGCCAATGCTCAATTCGCTCTCTAGCAAGTTGACTAGGTTTTGCAGTAGTCACGGCTAAGATGAGCTTTTGAACCTTTTCAGGGAAATCCACAGCTAGCCATTGGGCAATCATTCCACCTTGTGAAATCCCCATAACATAAGCGGTATCTAGGTTTAGTGTCTCCATTGCTTCTGCTACATCTGCTGCCATATCCCGCGTCGTATAGCCCTGCCTCAACTCATTGATTCGAGAAAAAACATAGATTTTATAGCGCTTAGCAAGTAGACGATAAGAGAGGGAAAAGAGCTGGGCCTTTCCTTTAACCGTCTGCACCCCATCCCCCAAGCCTGGTATGATAACGAGAGGCTTCTTTCCTTTACCAAAAGTCACATAGTCCATGGTTTTCCCATTCATGGACAAGGTAGCGTTCTTAGCTGAGTACAAAGATTATTCTCCTTTCAGAGCATCAAACTTGGCCTTCATGGTTGGATTTTTCCGTGTCAATTTTTTAACGGAAACATCATCCAACTTGTTGTTAGCGAGGCGGAGTTGATTTTCTGATGTGGTCAAGAATTTCTTGACTTCTTCCATCCGCTTGATGGCTTTGTCGATTTCATCGATGGCTTTGCCAAAGTTGACAGAAGCCGAATTGTAGTTCTTAGCAAAGGCAACTTTGAAAGCATCCAGGTCTTCTTCAAAGTGAGTGATGTCAATATTTTGTTCACGGACAAGCGCTAATTCCTGCTTGTATTTAAGGGAATTAAGGGCCGCATTGCGCAGGAGCCCAATGATCTGGATAAAGAACTGAGGACGGACCACATACATCTTCTCATACTCATGACTGACATCGACAATCCCTGTGTTAAAGTAGTCGTTATCTGCCTCAAGCATAGTTACTAAAACGGCATACTCACAGTTTTTTTCCCGACGATCCTTGTCCAACTCTTTGTAGAAATCGGCATTCTTGTGCTTCTTCTCTGTCCCGTCAGCTTCATTCTTCATCTCGAACATAATGGAGATAATCTCTACCCCATTTTCATCGCACTCGCGGAAGATAAAGTCGCCTTTAGACCCACGCGCAGAGACCTTGTTGTCCTTTTCAAAATAGGCATTTGGGAAGGCAAAACTGCGAACCTTGTTGAATTCACTTTCCGCATACTGCTCCAGACTTTCACCGATAGCCTTGGTCGACTGTTGGGCCTTAAAATTCTTGTAGAACTCGACCTGTTCATTGGCTGCCTTAAGCTGGGCTTCGTAGTTTTGCTTGACAGAAGCTAGGGACAGTTCGTTTTCCTTCTCTTGAAGGAGCAATTGGTTTTGTACCTGATCACGCTCCTTCTCCAAATTAGAAAGCGTCTTTTGCAGTTGATTCTCATGCTCCAAGCGCAAGGTGGCCAACTGATTTTCCAGTGCTTGCACTTCTTTTTCTTTCTCTAGCAGGCTTTGGCTAGCTGTTTGCTCCACCTCTTTTTTGGCCAATTCTTTTTCAGTATCAAACTGTTGAATCTGGTTCTGTAACTGGGCAATTTCTTGGTCCTTCTTAGCTAACTTCTCTTGTTGCTCATTAAGGGCCTTTTGCTCAGCCAAAGCCAACTCTTGCCGAATCCGCTCATGAATTTCCTTGTCAAACTCAGCTGTCCGTACCTGTGACAAGAGTTCGCTGTATTGACTTTCGTTGACTGTAAAGACTTCCCCACAGTTGGGGCACTTGATTTCGTTCATAGTATGCCTCTTTCTCTATTCTTAGTATATTATATCATGCCACCAGTAAAATCAAAACCAGCAAACGAGGCTTGCTGGTTTCAACTGAATATTCATTTCTCTATAGAGACTTTCCTTAGGTGAGGACGGACGGTAGCGACTCCCTTTGGGATTCCATACCTTAGATTTGAGCCTTACGTCTCAAATCTACCGAGCACCAGAAACTAATGCGTTTCTGATGCTTTCCTCACGGCGAAAAGTCTCAATCTATTTTGCACTAGTTCCAAAATATTTTTTCAATAGTCTCATTCAGTAATATCTTTAGATTTCTGAATAGAGGTTACTTGTTTATAATCTGAAACAGTGGACTTCGCTTCCTGATCTCCACTTATTTCTTCTCAATTGGCGCAACACTGGCCAAGAGTTTTTTGAGACCCACTTCTGGGAAGTTGATCTTGAGCTCTTGGGTACTGCCACTACCAGAGACTTCTAGGACAGTCCCTTCGCCCCACTTCTTGTGAATGGCAATATCACCAATGGACCAAGCGACGCTTTCTTTGGCGCTAGAACGGTTACTATTACCAAAAGGTAGACTTGATGACGTGAGAGCACTTGGGGATGCTTGTCTCTTGCGCTCTTGAAGGGCTTGTGACAGGCTCATTCCTTTTCCAAAGGTCGTTCTGCCTCCATTGCTATAAGAAGCCTTAAAGCTAGTGTTGACTGGACGGGCTAATCCTTGGTAGGTCAATAAATCCGAGCTAATTTCATTGATGAAACGCGTCGGCCGGTTGTAGCTGGTCCGTCCAAAGAGCAAACGTGAGTTGGCATTGGTCAAGAAGAGAACCTTCTCTGCCCGCGTGATCCCCACATATGCCAGACGACGTTCTTCCTCCAACTCGTCTGGATCCTCTGCCGCACGACTAAGAGGAAAGACATTTTCTTCCATTCCAATCAAGAAGACGACTGGGAACTCCAATCCCTTGGCCGCGTGAAGAGTCATCAGGGTCACTTCTGAGGTTTCTTGGGCCCCATCGTCTGTATCGGCAATCAAGGCCAAATCATTCAAGAAACGACTCAAGGTGTCCACACCTGATTCGTCTTCGACAGACTCGCCATTTTCATCAAAATTCTTGGTAACAGACAGGAACTCTTGGATATTCTCGATGCGGGCCTGACTTTCCAAATTTCCCTGATTGGTTAGGGCTGTCATATAACCTGTCTTGTCAAGGACTTCTTCGACCAACTCTGTAATGGTCAGCTGGTCCAATCTTTCTCTCAAATCAAGAATGAGATTGGCAAAGTCCCAGATGGCTTGAGCGGCCTTTCCTTTGATGCCAGAGAGCATGATATTGGCTGAAGCATCCAGGAGTGAGGACTCTTGCATTTGAGCAAAATCACGAATCTTATCCACTGTACCTGGCCCGATTCCTCGCTTAGGTTCATTGATAATGCGCTCAAAACTGATATTGTCACTGAGGTTGGCAATCAAGTTCAGATAAGCAATGACATCCCGAATTTCCTTCCGGCTGTAGAACTTGGTGCCCCCTACCATGGTGTAGGGAATGTTAGACTTGAGTAGCGCTTCTTCAATGGTCCGTGACTGGGCATTGGTCCGATAGAGAACCGCAAAATCACGGTGTTTGTAGCCAGCTTCGCGACTAAGCTCTTCAATCGTTTTAGCAACAAAGACTGCTTCATCCTGCTCGTCATTAGCCCGGTAATAGACAATCTCTTCCCCGTCTTCATTTTGTGTCCAGAGATTCTTCGGACGGCGGTGGCGATTGTTTTTGATAACATCGTTAGCTGCTTGTAAAATCGTCTTAGTCGAGCGATAATTCTCTTCTAGGAGTACGACCTTAGCTTCCTTATAATCCTTTTCAAAGTCGAGAATATTTTGCATGTCTGCTCCCCGCCAGCCATAAATAGACTGGTCAGCATCCCCAACGACACAGATATTTTTAAAGCGTGAAGCCAAAAGTTTAACTAATTGGTATTGAGCATGGTTGGTATCTTGGTACTCATCCACATGGATGTATTGGAACTTCTGCTGGTAGTAGGTCAGTACATCTGGATGCTGGTCAAAAAGACGCAAGGTTAGCATGATCAAATCATCAAAGTCTACCGCTTCTGACTGACGCAGTTCCTTTTGGTAAGCCTCATAACACTTGGCGACGATCTGGGTATACATATCTCCAGCCTGGGCAGCATAGGCCACTTCATCGATCAAGTCATTCTTGGCATTGGAAATGGTCCCCAAAATGGTCCGTTCATTCCATTTCTTAGGATCCAAATTCAAGGACTTCAAAATCCGCTTCATCAAGGTCCGTTGCTCACCTGGATCGACAATGGTAAAATTCCGATTGTAGCCAATGTGATCCGCATCTCGACGGAGGATACGCACACACATGGAGTGGAAGGTGGCAATCAAGCAATCTTGGGTGGCTGGATTCAATTGATAAGCCCGCTCCTTCATCTCCCGAGCGGCTTTATTGGTAAAGGTAATGGCCAAAATATTCCAAGGATTGACCATTTTTTCATCGATCAAGTAAGCGATGCGATGGGTCAAGACACGTGTCTTACCCGAACCAGCCCCCGCCATGATCAAGAGGGGACCTTCTGTCGTTTGGACCGCCTCCGCTTGGCGGTCATTCATACCATTCAATAAAGGATTCATCTCATTCTCCTCATTCATTCAATCGTTCTATTATACCACAAAAACCGACCTAGCTTCTTTTAAAAAAGACTCATTTGAATTTCCCTTCCAAAAGCGATATAATAGTAGTTTAAAGAAAACAGATTCATATCCGAGGTTGTAGGAGGAAATTTTGGAAAAACCATACAGTAACTTAAAACTGGCCGAACGTGGTGCCATCATCAGTATTTTAGCCTATTTACTACTTTCTTCAGCAAAATTAGCTACTGGACATCTGCTTCACTCCTCTAGTTTGGTAGCCGATGGATTTAACAACTTATCAGATATTATCAGCAATGCTGCCCTGCTCATCGGGATTCGTCTCGCTCGCCAACCAGCTGACCGTGATCACAAGTTTGGTCACTGGAAAATTGAGGATCTAGCTAGTTTAGTCACCTCCATCATTATGTTTTATGTCGGTTTTGATGTCTTACGCGATACCCTCCAAAAGATCTTCAGCAATGAAACCGTTAGCATTGATCCACTCGGTGCTGGTGTCGGAGTGGTTTCAGCCCTTGTCATGCTAGGCGTTTATTTCTACAATCTTCGCTTAGCAAAACGGGCTAAATCCAAAGCCCTAAAAGCAGCCGCAAAAGACAATCTTTCAGACGTCGTCACTTCTCTTGGGACGTCGATCGCGATCGCTGCTAGTGCTTTTAACTATCCAATTGTCGATAAAATCGCAGCCATCATCATCACCTTCTTTATCCTCAAAACAGCCTACGATATTTTTATGGAATCTTCCTTTAGTCTTTCTGACGGCTTTGATGATAGCCTCCTAGAAGATTATGAAAAAGCTATTTTAAAACTCCCTAAGATTGCGCGTGTGAAATATCAACGCGGACGGACCTATGGAAGCAATATCTATCTGGACGTTGTCTTGGAAATGAATCCCGATCTTTCAGTTTATGAAAGTCATGCCATCACTGAGGAAGTCGAGGATCTCCTAAAAGAAGAATTTGGAGTCTTTGACATTGACGTCCATGTAGAACCTAGCTCAATTCCTGAAGATGAGCTGATCGAAAACGTTGAAAAGAAACTCTTGACCTACGAAAAACGCCTCTATGCTAAGCAAGAATTTGATACATTGCTAGCGGATAATTATACCTTGATTGACGATACCGGTCACAAACACCACAAAGCGGAATTAATAGAGGCACTCGCAAGCGACCAAGTTCAATTCCAAAACTTTGAACTGGAGTCCATCAGCCAAAAAACCAAACTCATACGCTATGAACTAGACGGTCAAATCCATACCAGTCTCTGGCGTCGCCACGAAACGTGGCAAAAGATTTTCCATCAAATTACTAATAAAACCGACTAAAAGAGGCTGGGACAAAAGTCCTAGCCTCTCAATTGTTTTTGGATTGTCGAGCAAGACGCAGTGGTTGAGTGGGCTCTACTACGCTGATTTCATCAGC
>JAGZKI010000090.1 GCA_018365265.1 Streptococcus parasanguinis
GTAAATATATAATATAATAAACATGACTATATATTATGTTGTATATAATTTTATTACATACGTTACATAATATATCATAATATAATGCATATATTATATTATTTTATATTCCATAATATATATTATATATCACATAATATATGCTGCATACATAATATTAAAATATATATTATATTATGATATATGAAATATCGTATATATCATGTATCCTATATTGTATAATATACATTATATATTATATAACATGTATGTTGTCTATCATATGATATATAAAATTATATATATGATTATATTGTTATACATATAACGATATAAATATGTAATTATATGTATCATTATTTATATTATATATTATTATATAATCATGTATAATTATTTATATTATATAAATAATTATATGATTATATAAATTATAATATATAAATTATACTATGTAATAAAAAATATATATATTATATATCATATATGACATAGTATATATGTTATATATCATATTATATATAAATATATGTTATGTTATATACAATTATATCTTTTCATATATAAGATGTATAATATGTATTATCTATTATATATGTTATGTACTATATATAATGTAAATAAGCTGACACAGGATAAATATTACATTTTATGATATATAATATATATGAGGTTATATATTACATATAAAGCATATTACAAAACATATAATATATATCATGTATAATTTTTTTTTAGACAGAGCCTTGTCCTGTTGCACAGCGTGGGGTACAATGGCGCCATCTTTACTCACTGCAACATCTGCCTCACGGGTTCAAGCGATTGTCCTCCCTCAGCCTCCCAGGTAGCTGGGAGTACACCACACTGGGACTACACCAGCTGCCACCATGCCTAGCTAATTTTTTGGATTTTTAGTAGTGACAGCGTTTCACTGTATTCACCAGGATGTTCTTGATCTCTTCACCTTGTGATCCCCTTGCCTTGGCCTCCAAATTTCCTGGGATTACAGGCCTGAGCCAAGATACATGTTTTTTAAATGAAAAAGAATTTCAAAGCTACTCTGCTTGGGACAAGAATCAAATATATAAACTGAGGTATAAAACATAACCATGAAACATATTTATAACTGCATATGGAAAATACAGAGGATAA
>JAGZKI010000004.1 GCA_018365265.1 Streptococcus parasanguinis
TGGGCTCTACTACGCTGATTTCATCAGCTTTTACAGCCCTACTCAACTGTGCGGAGGTGGGACAACGAAATCGAATTCTAACGAATTACCGATTTCTGTTCCATTCTCTTTGAGCTAGTAAGACGATTAGCCAGGCCGCAACATAGTGGCTGCCGTCAAATGATTAGAGGCATAACCTCAATCATTTGTAGCGGTTACGACGCGAAAAAGGGAGGAACGATGCTTTCCTCCCTTTGAGCTAGTAAGACACTTCGGCAAGTCACCAAGGTGCTTGCCATAACAATAAATGCACCTGATAAATTAACCAAGGGGTTACGACGTGAAAAGGGAGGAACGATATTTTCCTCCCTTTGAGCTAGTAAGATGATTAGGTAGGCCGCAACATAGCGGCTACCGTCCAATGATTCGGTGCTTTAGCACCAATCATTGGTATCAGGTTACATCATCCCGCCCATCATGCTTGGATCCATTCCTGGTCCTGCTGGGGCTGCTGGTTCTGGTTTGTTGGCTACGACTGCTTCGGTCGTCAAGATCAGACTCGCTACGGAAGCGGCGTTTTGAAGGGCTGAACGGCTCACTTTAACTGGGTCGATGATTCCTGCATCAATCATATTCACCCATTCACCTGTTGCGGCATTGAAACCTGTTCCGACTTCGGCATTTTTCAAGCGATCAATCACAATAGATCCTTCGTAACCGGCATTGTGGGCAATTTGGCGCACCGGCTCTTCCAAAGCACGAAGAACGATATTGCGTCCGGTCGCTTCATCCCCTTCTAATTCAAGGGCTGCGACTGCAGAGATGACATTGGCAAGGGCTGTACCACCTCCGGCAACGATCCCTTCTTCAACGGCTGCGCGAGTCGCATTTAGGGCATCTTCGATACGAAGTTTCATTTCTTTCAATTCTGTTTCTGTTGCAGCACCAACCTTGATTACGGCAACACCACCAGACAATTTGGCCAAACGTTCTTGTAATTTTTCACGGTCAAATTCAGAGGTTGTGGTTTCGATTTGTGACTTGATAACCGCAACACGGTTAGCGATCGCTTCTGGGTTACCAGAACCTTCGACAATGACAGTACTGTCTTTATCGACTGACACTTTAGCTGCTTGACCAAGTGCTTCAATGGTTGCATCTTTCAATTCCAAACCAAGATCGTCTGTAATGACTGTACCACCTGTCAAGATGGCAATGTCTTCTAGCATGGCTTTGCGGCGATCTCCAAATCCTGGTGCCTTGACAGCTACGACATTAAAGGTACCGCGGATCTTGTTCAAGACAAGTGTTGGAAGAGCTTCACCATCGACATCATCTGCGATGATCAAGAGCGGACGGTTGCTTTGAAGAATGCTTTCCAATAATGGCAAGATTTCTTGGATATTTGAAATCTTCTTATCAGTGATCAAAATGTATGGATTTTCAAGGTCTGCCACCATTTTTTCATTATCAGTGACCATGTATTGTGAAAGGTAACCACGGTCAAACTGCATGCCTTCAACGACTTCCAGTTCTGTCTCCATTCCACGAGACTCTTCAATCGTGATGACCCCATCTTTGCCAACTTTTTCCATGGCTTCAGAGATGTACTCACCGACTTTTTCAGAACGAGAAGACACAGCAGCTACTTGAGCAATAGCTTCCTTGCTCGATACTGGGATCGCATTGTTTTTCAAAGCTTCTACTGCTGTTGCAACAGCAGTCTCAATCCCACGACGGATGCCAATTGGATTAGCACCTGCAGTGACGTTTTTGATCCCTTCACGGACGATGGCCTGAGTCAAGACCGTTGCGGTCGTTGTACCGTCACCTGCGATATCATTGGTCTTAGAAGCCACTTCTGACACCAATTTGGCACCCATATTTTCAAAATGGTCTTCCAATTCGATTTCTTTTGCGATGGTCACCCCATCATTTGTGATCAAAGGTGAACCAAATGATTTTTCAAGAACCACATTGCGACCTTTAGGGCCCAACGTAACTTTCACTGTATCTGCTAAGACATCGACACCACGGACCATTGCAGAACGTGCATCAGATGAAAATTTAATATCTTTTGCCATTTCTCTTACCTCTTTCCTCTCTTACTCTACAATTGCAAGAATGTTTGCTGTTCCAACGATGGTGTAGGTTTCTTCCCCATCTTTCACTTCAATTCCTGCATGGCTTTCAACCAAAACATGGTCTCCTGCTTTTACAGCTGGAGCGATGAGTTCCCCACTTAGGGTACGCACACCTTCACCAACGGCCACTACTTCAGCTGTTTTTGTATCAGCCTTGCTCGCACCTGCGAGGACAAAACCTCCAACAGTCTGTTCTTTTTCTTCGACTTTTAAGACCACACGGTCTCCTAATGGTTTTAACATGTTCATTCCTCCATACGTGTTTTTAGCACTCTCTATACGTAAGTGCTAACTTATGTTTCTATTGTATCACTTGGTCAGAAATAGTCAAGAAAAAAACACCTCAAAAATAGATGAGATGTTTCTAAAATATCAATTTAAAATTGTCAATTTTTGATTGAAATCGTCGATCACTTTTTGAAGATTGATCCGCCCGCGGTAGATGCCATATCCAAAAACAATCATGCCTAAAATTCCAACCAAGGCTAGTAAAATCCCGAGGATCAAGAGTGGGAGGAAACTTTTGTGAAAGAGATAGATCAATACCACACCAATACTGGCAATGATAAAGAGTAAGCTGAACCAACGACCAAGGTTTTCAAGCATGTGGCGTTGGTACTTGATTTCTGTTTCATATCCATTGACAAGTTCTTGTTTTGTAACCATGGGATTCCTCCTGATAAAAATTGAGAATGAAGTGCAAATAAAGGAGGTCAATTCACTTCATTCTCAAAAACTCCTACTAGCAAATTCGTTTTTTCTTTTCCTTAGTATTTAAGATGTGGGTCAAAGATACCAAGGGCAACACCGATCAAAGCAACTACAACGAGAAGTAACATAACTTTGTTTGGTGAAATTTTTTTCTTAGACATCAACCACCAGCAAAGAGTGATGAAGGCTGCTGTTAAGAGACCTGGATAAACACCATCGATCTTTTCTTGGATGTTCAAGAAGACTTTTCCTTCAGAATTCTTGAATTGAAGGGCTGTTGTAACAGATACCCAAGTAGCTGCTACGGCACCGATAACCATACCACCGACAACGCTGATCGCTTTACGAAGAGCTTGTCCTTTTGGTCCTACAAGGAATTCAACGGCTTTATCCCCTAATTGGTAACCTTTGAAGAAGGCAAAGCGCATACCAAAGTAGACTAAGAGGTTCCATACGACGATGTAGAAGAGGGCACCAGCGACGTTACCACCTTTAGAAAGTCCAAGGGCAATCCCCAAGAGAACTGGAATCAAGGTACCAACGACCAATGAGTCACCAATACCAGCGATTGGTCCCATCAAACCGGCACGCATACCGTTGATGGTTTCGCCATCTACTGCATCTCCGTTTGCACGCGCTTCTTCCAAACCAGCTGTGATCCCTACAACAAGAGATCCAAGTTGTGGTTCAGTGTTGAAGAAGGCCGTATAGGTTTGCATAGCATCCTTTTGTTCTTCTTTTGTGTCATACATTTCTTCTACGATTGGAAGCATAGAAGTCAAGTACCCGAAGGTTTGCATATGTTCTTGAGAGAAACAAGTCAAATGACCATAATACCAATGATGGAATGCTTTTGCTAATGTTTTCTTTGAAATTTTCTTTCTATCAGCCATTTTAAATATCCTCCTCATCATCGTCTTGGTCCACCACTCCAGCTGGAGCAGCTTTCATCGATTTGATCACTTCAAGTTCATAGTAGATTACTGCAAAGATTAATGAAACAACGGCACTGGATACCAAGTTCAATCCGAGAGATTTTGCCAAGGTAAATCCAACAAAGAATGGAATGAAGTCAGTTGCTTCTGTAACAATTTGTTTCAACAAGATGGCAATACCGACACATGGGAGAAGAGCACCGACTGTAAAGAGGGCTTTCATCCAGTAACCATCCATAGGAAGGTATTGTTTCATCAAATCAACCATGTTTTCACCGTATTTGGTGATAATCATTGTTGGAAGGAAAGAGAAGAGGAAGTGAGAGATCCAAGGGTAAACCCAGTCAACTGCGTAGAGTTTTTTGAAGTTTCCTTCTTCAACGGCTTTCCAACCGATGTGTTGCCATACCAAGTTCATAGTAGCGGTACCGTAGAAAAGAACTGTACCGATTGTCCCAACGGCTGCACCGATTGGAGCTGCAGCTGCGGCGATTCCAGCTTCATCTGTGATGTTATTAGCATGCACAAACAAGATAGCAAGAGGAACACCGATGTAAGAGATGGCACGCACATCGGCAGATACGGTACCACCAGGTGTTACCAAGGCGATATAAACGACTTGAAGGGCAACCCCGACCATAATACCGGTTGTCACATCTCCAAGAATTAAACCTGAAATCAACCCACCGATCAAAGGACGACCGAGTGTATAGTTCCCGATACTGGAACCTCCCATACCAGGCATTGAAGACAAGCTGGCGAAAATACCAAGCAAGATTGCTTGAATCCATGAAATTGTCATAACAAACGCTCCTTTTGTTTGTAAATTTATTTACCTAACAGATAGGACTGTTAGTTTTAAAAACCAAATTTTGATTTGAAATCATCCCAATACCCGATGGAAACATCTGGCAACAATTGGAATTTCACCTTATAGCCTGCTGCTTGAATAGCTTGGAAGGCTTCTGCTTCTTCCTGAGTGATGGATTGGTTATTTCCCAATTTTACAGCTCCAGGACGATCATTTGCAGGGCCTACGATGATTTCTTTGACATCACCTGGGACAAACCCTTGGTCGACCAAAATTTCCTTCATATCGATTGGATTTTTGGTGATCAAGAAGTAACGACTATCTGATTCTGTTACTTTTGCTGATTTTTCCTTAAAGGCTTCCTTTGTCCATACAAAGGTTTTCTTGTCTGATGCGCCTTTGTATGCTTGGATCAAAACCTTATTTGATGCTGCTGCATCGTTTACGGCAATCAAACCATCACATGGTTTTTCTTTTGCCCAGCGTGTGACTGTCTGACCGTGAATCATGCGATCATCAATCCGTACAAATGTTACTACCATAAGGTACCTCCCTATTAAATATCGTCATCATCTTCTTCAGCACTTGTGGCTGAAACTTCAAAAGGCTGTAGTGCAGATCGTGCTTCTGATAAGATGGTGGCTGACAAATCTTCTCCATCCAACACATCCTTCATCACAACTGCCGTCAAGGCCATGGTGAGGTTCATCCCACCAAGGATTAAGGCTCCATCGAGCTTTCCAGCTTCTTCTAGAACCGTGGCTGCAGTGGTTAATGGACTACCACCTACGATATCTGCCAAGACCAAAACAGAATCATCAGCTGTCAATCCTGAAATGCTCTCTCTGAAATCAACTGCGAAGTCATCAACTGATTTTCCTTCTTTGAGTCCAACTGCGATGACCTGATCCATCTTATCACCAGCAAACATGGCTAGTGATGTTTTTAGACCTTCTGCCAGTCCACCATGACTGACCAAAACGAGGTATTTCATTTTTCTACGCCTCCTTTATTTGACTCTATTGTAGATTATTTGAAAGCGTTTTTACATTGTCAAATGTCACATTCCTAATATGACATTTAGCAATAAAAAAATGACATCTGTCACTTGACAAAATGCCATCTTATTTTACTCTAAACTCCTACCTGTAGACTACTTTCAATCTCCCTCTGAATTTGAGGCAAGCGGTTCTCAACATCTTGATCGCGCAAGGCATTGCCAATCAAGTAATCTAACTTTTCTAACACCTCTTTTGAGACATTTTTCGGACTACTTTCAACAGCTTGTTCCATGATGCGGTTCAAGGTCTGATTGGTCAAGGAATCCGTTCCAAAGTCATCCACCTGCAGAAGGTCTTTACTAGAGCGACTCTTGACCACCTGTGGCATGACAGAGATCCCTTGGGATTGGGCAAAAAGGGTTTGTTGAATGTCTGGATCCTCTGTTAAGAGTTGCATCAATTCCCAAGCCAACTTGGAATGAGAACTTCGGGCTGACATAGCAAAAGAAGTCGTCGTGACCAAGGTTGCCTTGGTCGTTTTTGACTTAGCAGGCATTGGAATACAGGTCCAGGTAAAGTTTGAATATTTAGAAACGTGGTAGGGATAAGGTTTATAGGTCCGATATTGGGCCAAAGTCATAGGATAAAAGGCGACTTTCCCTTGGTCAAAATCTTTAGAGCTCACCTTGTAATTTTTATTTAGATCTTCCAATTTTTGCAGAAAAGTCAAAGACTCTTTCACCTCTGGAGCTGTCAGCTTGAGCATGCCTCCTTGAAAGAGATGACCTCCATTTGCCGCCAAGGCTTCTTTCCAGGTGTATTCTGTGCTCCCAAATTGGTCCAATTGCCCATCTCCATTGGTATCTTTGGTTAGTTTCTTGCAAATCGTATAGAACTCTTCAAGGGTCCAACCTTCTTTGGGAACCGCGATGCCTTCTTTATCCAAGAGATCTTTATTGACACACATCAAAATCGGATTGCTTTCATAAGGTAAGGCATAGGTTTGCCCCTGATAGACACCCGATTCAAAGGCAACGGGATAAAATGTTGCTTGATCTTTTCGATCCATATAGCCGTTTAACTTTTCTAATACGCCTCGCGCTGCTAATAAAGAAAGATCTTGCTCAGAGACCATAAACACATCTGGCGTCTTTCCTGAGACAATCTTTTCAGAGAGCCAGTCTGAATAATCTGACTGCGGAATCCCGTTTTCATACTCTACACGAACGTGGGGATGGGATTTTTCAAATTTTTGAATCGCACGATCCAAGGCATGGGAACGTTGACTGGTCGGCACATCCCAGCTAGAACCTGCATAAACGCCGATATGGAGGACGGTCGGTTGCTGTTTCCACCAATAAAAACCCGCGCTCGCACAGAGCACAACAAGGAGACCAATCCCCCAACAAAGATGCTTTCGCTTCAATTTCATTCTGTATTTCCTTTAGAAAAATCACGTCTCGTCACTCCAGTTTGGACTGACCAGATCGCTAATTGCGTTCGATCTCTTAGGTTTAATTTCGCCAAAATCGTTGATAAGTAATTGCGCACGGTTCCTTCTGACAAGAAGAGTTTGGCCGCAATTTCTTTATTGGACTCCCCATAGCCAACTTCTTGGATAATGCGCCATTCTGTTGTGCTCAAATCCTTGACATTGTCCTCATCCACAGCAATAGAGAAGTTGGATTTAGCCATTTGTGAGAAAATTTGAAAGACTTTACTAGCGATATTCGGGTTGATCATGGCTCCGCCCTGATACACCACCTTAATCGCTTCATAGAGTTCCTCTGTCGAGGCTCCCTTTAAAAGATAACCTGAAGCACCGTACTTGAGCGCACTGTAGATAAATTCATCATCGTCAAAGGTCGTTAAAATAATAATTTTGATATCCGGATAGTGTTCTTTTACTTCTTTTGTCGCCAAAACCCCATCCATCCCTGGCATCCGGATATCCATCAAGATTAGGTCAGGATGGGTTTGGGGAATGCTAGACAGGACGTGATTGCCATCTTCCACTGTGGCCACCACTTCGATATCGGGGTGGGCTGACAAAATAATTTTCAGAGATTCTCGAATCAAGGCCTGGTCATCTGCCACCATTACTTTTATTACCATCTCTTATCTCCCTTCTTTATATTTCGGTAAACTGACGCGCGTGAAAAATCCATCGCGGCTTTCAAATTGAAGCTGTCCTCCTAGGATGGAAATACGCTCCATCATCTGCTTGAGCCCATAGCCATAGGTCAAGGTTTCAAATCCAACCCCATTGTCCTGCAACTCGATCAGATAATCTTCTTCATTCTCAAAAAAATGGAGGCTCATCTGACTGGCATGACCGTGGCGAACCGCATTGGTCATAGACTCTTGGATCACACGAAAGATCGTATCTTCAATCATGACGTCCATATCGACATCGACCCATTCATAGTGTAAATCAACCTGCAAGTTAGAAAGCGTCTGGTACTCGCGGATCATCTTTTCTAAAGCATCTTTGAGGGTTCGTCCCTCAAGGGCACCTGGACGGAGGCGGTTGAGAGAGCCTCTCACATCTTGAATCCCTTCCCGGACAACTTCTGATACGCTTTTTACCTGCTCTTTTGCCCGATTGGGATCGATATCAATCAAGACTCCGACAGCATCTAAGCCTGCCGAGATCCCTGTTAGCGCATGCCCCAAGGTATCGTGAATCTCCCGAGCAATCCGCTTGCGCTCCCGATCTTCTGCAATCTTCTCAGACAAGGCCATATAGTTGTTCAATTCCGTATTGACCTTCGAAACCATGGCCAGCTCTTCTTCCACTTCGTGGTTTTCCGCAAGAACATTCATAATATAGAACAAAAGCGAAATAATGAAGAGCACCATATTCAAGGCATAGAGGGAATTCTTCAAGAAAAAGGCCAGAATCCGAATGGAGGCAGGATAAAAATGAATATAGACATCCAGAGAAGGTATCGGAAAGAAAAGCGAAAAGACGTCTGAATTGGTCACAAGAAGCATCAAGAAACTCACTAGGATAAACGCAAACCAATACTTGCGGTCTCGCTTGGTATTCAACTCTTTGGAACCATAGAAGATATCCGCAAAAACCAAGAGAATCAGCCCGTTATAAGCTACATTTTGGACCCACATCAAGAGCAACATCAGGAGGATCTCCAGAATGTTCCACTTATCAAAAATGGACCATCGACTCGTTTGAGACCGGTAACGACTCATGGAGATCAAGGCAATTCCAGCAAATAAGAGTGCAGACAACCAAAAAGTTGTAGAGGGCGCAAAAGGAATACGCTCTAAGCGTTCTACTAATAGAGAAGCTTGCCGTTGGGCAATGATATAGTTGGTTGCTTGAAGATAGATGATACTGTTGAGCATAACAGCGATAAAATTTACGACCATCAGGATGGCCAAACTGTATCTCACACCTCTAAATTTTCTCATTACTGCCACCCATTCACATCAAAGTGATCGATGTTTTCCTTTGTCATCATTTGAACCGGAATGGTTATCTCTTTTTGGTAGCTCTTCCCAGCCGTCATATCTTGGATGACCTCCATCACACGGTCTCCCATCTTCAACGGAGACTGGGCAACGGTTCCCACGACATCATCTGTCGAGTGTAGCAAGGCTTTCATATCTGGTGAGCCATCAATCCCATAGATTGCAATGGGATGGGTGATCCCTTGCTCCTTGATCGCTGCTAAAGCTCCTATAGCTGAACGGTCATTCAAGGAGACTAGAGTATCGACATTCCCCCCTGACTGCAAGAACTTACGGACAGCTGGCATAGCGATCTCCGTCTGACCCTTGGTTTCTAGTTCCGAGATAATCTCATATGACCCATGTCCTTTGATGGTATCCTTAAATCCCTGAATCCGCGTATCTGCTGAAACAGTCCCCTTATGCTCCAAGAGAAGGATCCGAGCATTTGAAGAGCGTTTCATCAACTCTTTCGCAATCAAGACTCCTGCTTGGTAGTTATCAGAGACAATGCTGGCATCCGGCTTAAAATGCTTGAGCTGGGTATCAACTGCAATGATCTTAATTCCTTGTTTTCTAGCTTTTTTAAGAGCTCTTAAAATGGGCTGACTATCCCCTTTCACCGGATTAATCACAATCACATTTACTTTTTGGGCGCAAAAATCATCGATCTGCTGGCTCTGCCTTTTTTCATCCAATTCCGGATCTCGGACAGATACAAGAGCCCCTCTCTCATCGGCAATTCGACTAATTTCCGAATGAATACTTTTATAGAACTCATTGTTCATGGTCATATAGGTGACACCGATCTTGGTCTGATCCTTGATGCTACTGGTTTGACAAACAGCATAGATCCACAAGAGGAGGCAGGCCACTGGAATCACCAGTAGAACCCGTTTTATCAGCCATTTTAACAGTTCTTTTCTTTCTTCTTTCCTCTTCAAACTCCGGTCCTTTTCTGAAAATTTTGAATATATATTACTTTATTTTACTACTTTTTCAAGAAAAGTGCTGGCTTTTATTGTACAGATGCATATTTTTGATTTATTTTTAAAAGAGTCGTTCCCGAATGAAATCCCTAGCAAGTATCAAAAAAGCTGGTCTATAAACGAACCAGCTTTCTTTTTTGATCCTAAAAGGGAAGATTTTCCTCTTCTAAGATGATATCGGCTAAATCTCCCGTTCCACCATTTTCACGCATCGCTCGCTGAGCGCGGCTCTCTAGCAACTGAAAACTTTGGCAGAGGACCTCTGTCACATACTGCATGACCCCATTTTTCTCGTAGCGGCGTGTCCGAATCTCTCCATCCAAAGAGATCAGGCTCCCTTTACTGGCATAACTAGCCATTGTTTCAGCCAATTTCCCCCAGACAACGACATTGACAAAATCAGTCTCTCGCTCCCCGTTTTGATCCTTGTAGCGACGATTGACCGCAACGGTCACTCGGGCAACGGATTTGTCTGTGCTAGTTTTATGCAATTCTGGGGCCGCTACTAGGCGACCGATTAAAATAACTTTATTATACATCATTTACCTCCTATCTATTTATTCGAAAAAATTTTAAAAAATGGAGGTGACAAACCAAAATCAAAAAAATCTAGGATCCAAAACATCCTAGATTCTTCTCTTTATTCGTGCCAGTGACGAGCAGGATCAAAAGGTGTCCCTGCTACTTCTGCATCATCCAATTCAATAATGCCTCGTTTTTGAGGAGCATTTGGCAAGTGCAATTCGCGAGGACTGCACATCATGCCATAACTTTTTTCTCCACGAAGGGCCCCTGGGAAAATCAAGCTGCCATCCGGCATCATGGCACCTGGAAGAGCGACAATGGTCTTTAGACCCACTCGCGCATTTGGAGCTCCTGCTACGATCTGAACTGTCTTATCTGGTCCAACTGCTACTTGGCAGATATTCAAGTGGTCACTATCTGGATGGGCCACCATTTCAAGGATTTCTCCCACCACAAATTTTGGTTCCCGATCATTGACCAAACGTTCTGCGAAGCCTTCTTTTTCCAATTCTTGGTTCAAACGATCCACTTGCTCATCTGTCAAAAAGACTTGGCCCTTGCCTTCGATGGCGAAGAAAGATGAGGCATCAAAGATATTCCAGGCAACGGTTTCTTGCTTGTCCTCACGGAAAACACGAGCCACTTTTCCTTTTCTCTCCACCGCGAGCTTTGCATCTCCACTATTTTTCAAGGTCAGCATCAAGACATCGCCGACTTGTTCTTTGTTGTATGTTACAATCATGATTTTCTCCTATTTTAATCCTGCTAAGAATGCTGTAATCTGCGCTTTGGTTTTCCGATCTCGATTGACAAACCGACCGATTTCCTTATCCTTTTCCAGAACCACCAAACTAGGGATCCCATAAACATCCCAGACTTTCGCCAGATCCATATAGGCATCTCGGTCAATCAAGATAAAGGTAAATTCAGGATTTTCAGTCTCAATCTCCGGCAAAAAAGGCTTGAGGTAACGACAATCCCCACACCAATCTGCTGAAAAGACAAAGACTTTCTTGCCATCTTGCTCTACGTATGAAGCAATTTCTTCTAGAGAATTTGGTGTAATCATAATTTTTCCTCTTCGTAATGCAAGAGACCGTCCTCATAGACAAAGCGGTAATGGCGCTCATCTTCAAAAATGACGCCTCCTACTAAGCGCTCTTCACTAGACTCGTAGAGTTCCACATACAGAGTCGCAATCGTCCCCATGGCTTCCATTTGCTCCCGTACTTCTGCTACCAATTCTTCTTGGGTACGAAGACGCTTTTGATCTTTTGCAATTTTATAAACACCGGCCGCAAGGGCTCCTGCACTTGCTACAGCCAGACTAGACAAAATAATTTTTTTAGCTTTCATAGTGCCTATTGTAACACAAAATAAGCAGAGGGACAACGGTCTAGGCTGGATCTCTCCCTCCGCTTTTAGAGACTGATTTCCATAATAACGCTACCATCCTTGTAGAAAAAGTGATAAAATAGCATCAGAAAGAAGGTAACCTATGACTGATTTATTTTCTAAAATCAAAGAAGTAACTGAAATCCCTGCTATCTCAGGTCATGAAGCTCCTGTACGGGATTATTTGCGCCAACAATTGACCCCTCATGTGGACGAAATCGTGACAGATGGTCTCGGTGGGATATTTGGGGTCAAACATTCAACAGCTGCCGATGCTCCTCGTATCTTAGTAGCTGCCCACATGGACGAAGTTGGTTTTATGATCAGCGAAATCAAAGCTGACGGAACTTTCCGTGTTGTCCCAATCGGAGGTTGGAATCCGATGGTTGTCAGCAGCCAACGCTTCAAACTCTTTACACGTGACGGACGTGAATACCCTGCTATTTCAGGATCTGTTCCTCCTCATTTGACACGTGGAACAGGTGGACCAACCGTACCTGCCATTAGCGATATCGTCTTTGATGCAGGCTTTAGCTCTAAAGCCGAAGCTGAAAGCTATGGGGTCCGTCCTGGAGATACCTTGGTCCCAGATAGCTCTGCGATTCTCACTGCGAATGGTAAAAACGTCATCTCAAAAGCATGGGATAACCGCTACGGCGTCTTGATGGTCAGCGAATTGGCCAAGAGCCTTTCTGGACAAGCCTTAAACAACGAACTCTATGTAGGGGCCAACGTTCAAGAAGAAGTGGGACTGCGTGGAGCCCACACTTCAACCACTAAATTTGATCCTGAAATCTTCCTTGCTGTAGACTGTTCGCCAGCAGCTGATGTCTTTGGAGACCAAGGTGCGATTGGGGAAGGAACACTGCTTCGTTTCTATGATCCAGGTCACATCATGCTGCCAAATATGAAGGATTTCTTGCTCACTACGGCTGAAGAAGCGGGCATCAAATTCCAATACTATTGTGCCAAAGGTGGTACCGATGCAGGTGCAGCACACTTGAAGAATGGTGGAGTCCCATCAACAACCATTGGGGTCTGTGCACGTTACATCCACTCTCACCAAACCCTCTATGCCATGGATGATTTCTTGCAAGCGCAAGCCTTCTTACAAGCATTGGTTAAGAAATTGGATCGCTCTACAGTTGATTTGATCAAACACTATTAAGTAGCATCGATCTGAAGCCCCGTAAGGGGCTTTTTTAGAGGGAAAACAAGGTTCTCTTTGAAACTTTCCAGCGTGAGTCACCATTGAGTCCCTTGGCATCCGCACTCCCCTTAGGAAAGTATCTTAGAATATTTTATCTTCCATCTGTTTTCTGATATAATATGAAAGAATGAAATGGTAGGAAACGGAACACTCATCCTTGGATTTGTGTGACAGACCCTTCCCTTATATACAGGAGTTTTACATGAAAAAACAAGCTTTTAGTTCTGAAAAGTATTTGAACTTGCAACGTGACCACATTATTGAGCGGATCAATCAATTCGATGGCAAGCTCTACCTTGAATTTGGTGGTAAGATGTTAGAAGACTTCCACGCTGCTCGTGTCCTCCCTGGATACGAACCAGACAATAAGATCAAGCTGCTCCAAGAATTGCGCGACCAGGTGGAAATTGTCATTGCCATCAACGCCAACAACATTGAGCACTCAAAAGCCCGTGGGGATCTAGGAATTTCTTATGACCAAGAAGTGCTACGCTTGATCGACAAATTCAATGAATTGGGGATCTTTGTAGGCTCTGTCGTCATCACCCAATATGCTGGACAAGCTGCAGCAGATGCCTTTCGCAAACAACTAGACAAGAGCGGGATCGCCTCTTATCTCCACTATCCGATCAAGGGCTATCCGACCGATATGGACCACATCATCTCTCCTGAAGGGATGGGGAAAAATGACTACATCAAAACTAGCCGCAATTTGGTCGTTGTGACAGCTCCTGGACCTGGTTCTGGTAAGCTGGCAACTTGTATGTCCAATATGTACCATGACCAATTAAATGGGATCAAATCAGGTTATGCCAAGTTTGAAACCTTCCCAGTATGGAATCTTCCTTTGCACCACCCAGTCAACTTGGCTTATGAAGCAGCGACTGCAGATCTAGACGATGTCAATATGATCGATCCCTTCCACCTCCAAACCTACGGAGAAACAACGGTCAATTACAACCGCGATATCGAAATCTTCCCTGTCTTGAAGCGCATGTTGGAACGCATCTTAGGAACCTCTCCTTACGCTTCTCCAACAGACATGGGCGTCAACATGGTTGGCTTTGCCATTGTGGACAATGACGCTGCGATTGAAGCTTCCCAACAAGAAATCATCCGTCGCTATTACCAAACCATCTTGGATGTCAAAGCTGAACGCGTCGGTGAAGGAGCTGTCAAGAAGATTGAGCTCTTGATGAATGATTTGGGCATTACTCCAAATGACCGGAAAGTGACTGTTCTTGCTCGTCAGAAAGAAGAAGAAACAGGGGAGCCAGCCTTGGCCCTTGAATTGCCAAACGGCGAGATGGTAACCGGAAAAACCTCCGATCTCTTTGGCCCAACCGCAGCCCTCTTGATCAATGCGATCAAGAAATTGGCGCATATTGATAAAGAAACCAAATTAATCGAGCCAGAATACGTCCAACCTATCCAAGGCTTGAAGATCAATCATTTGGGTAGCCGTAACCCTCGTCTTCACTCAAACGAGATCCTCATTGCCCTAGCCATTACAGCTATGAGCAACGAAGATGCTAAGCTTGCTATGCAAGAATTAGGCAAGTTGAAAGGCAGCGAAGCCCATTCAACCGTGATGCTGACAGACGAAGACAAGAACGTCCTTCGCAAGCTCGGTATCAACGTCACCATGGACCCTGTCTACCAATACGATCGCTTATATCGTAAATAAACTCAGACAAACAAAAACAATCCCTGCTCTAGGAATTGTTCAGATTGAAGACAAAGTCTTCTTAAAAAACTTTCCTTAGGTGAGTACGGACGTCAGCGAACTTCTATGAAGTTCCATGACTAATTATTGAGCCTAAGGTCTCAATAATTCCGAGTGCCTGAAACTGAGTCGTTTCAGGCACTTTTCTCACGGCGGAAAGTTTCAGAATATGATTGAATAACTATAACGAGTATAATTTTTAAAGAATTGATTAAATTTTATTAAAGATTCGTTTCTCTACGCTCTCAACAATCCCTCGAACAGGGATTGTTTTTTATTATGATGCAAAGAAGAGAGACTATTTGACAGCCTCCCATAATTGGCGAATGGGCTTTCTTTGAACAGGGTCCACAAAATGAGGAGCAATTTCATTCAAAGACTCTAGGACAAAGGCACGTTCTGCCACATAAGGATGTGGCAAGATCAAGTTTGGACTGTAACAAATGGTGTCCTCCATATAGAGCAGATCTAGATCGATCACACGTGGCCCCCACTTGACCTCACGGATACGTCCCATTTCCTGCTCAATGGCCAGTAAGGTCTCTAATAAATCCTCTGGGGTCATCCAGGTTTCAACCTCTGCCACCTGATTCAAAAAGGTGTCCTGCTCCACTCCTCCCCAAGGTTCTGTTTCAATCCTTGTGGATGTCTGAAGAAGCCGAATGCCTCGATCCTTGAGTTTCTCTAGCGCTGTCTCCAGCTGCAGTTGTTTATCTCCCATATTGGTGCCAAGCCCAATAAAGGCCTTTTTTTTCTCCCGTTCGATTGTCACCGAACAAGTCTCGAGTGGCAAGGGAACAGGAGCCCAAGGTTTTTTCAACTCCAGACGAACTTTTTCTACAAAGGCATAGCTTTCAAAAATCTTTTGCACCAACTGAAAGGCCACCGTTTCAATCAGATCGATTTTTTCTGCCTGCATCCACTCGGTCAACTGTTCCGCCAAGATCCCATAATGGATCGAAGCTTCCAAATCACCTGTGCGAGCAGCACGGGTCATCTCATAATCTACCCATAGGTCTAGGACAAAGCGTTGTCCTAATTCTTTTTCTGCTGGAAAAACACCGTGATAGGCGTATACCTCTAAGTCCTTGATCCGTAATTGATCCACTCTGTTCACCTCTTATAGCCAGCCATTAGTGGCCCATGAGTTTATAGGCTTCATTTTTTAAGTCTTTATCTGTCGCAAGCAGTCCACGCGCAGCAGTTGTCACTGTAGCGGTCCCAGGTTTACGGACACCACGCATGTTCATACACATATGCTCTGCTTCTACCCAGACAAGTGCTCCTTGTGCTCCAAGATATTCCATCAAGGCATCTGCGATTTCTACCGTCAAACGTTCCTGAATCTGTGGTTTTTTAGCGTATACTTCGACCGTACGAGCCAGTTTTGAAAGCCCAGCCACACGGCCATTTGGAATGTAGGCAATGTGCACTTTTCCATAAAATGGTAAAAAGTGATGCTCACACATGGAATGGAAGAAGATATCCTTCTCAACCACCATATTGTTATCAATGATTTCAAATGATTTAGACAGATGCTCTTCTGCTGTCTGCCCTAGTCCTGCAAAGATTTCTTGGTACATCTTGGCAATGCGGGTTGGTGTTTCCTGAAGTCCCTCACGGTTCTCATCTTCACCGACTGCCTCGATGATCATTTTCACTGCTTCTTCAATTTTCTTTGTATCCATATCATCTCCTAGTTGGATTTTTCTGTTTTTAATAAATAAGGTCGTACCTGGCTAAGGAAGTAGAGCGACCCCGTTACAATGAGGAGCTCATCGCCTTCAGCTTGCCAGTTTTGTAGAAACTCTTGCCAGTTGACTTCCTCAAGCTGATGGTATTTCGCAGCAGCTCTTATCTCTTCTTGAGAATAGGCTCTTGGATCTTCAAAGCTCGTGAGGATCAAGCGACTATTTTCTAGTTCCTGCCACTGAATGAGCATCTCTTCTAAGGCTTTGGTCCGGATGCAGGTAAAAAGAATGGTCTTATTTTGACTTGGGAACAGTTCCCGAAGACTTGCGATCAAAGGCGCAACGGCATGGGGGTTATGGGCCCCATCTAGTAAGATCATGGGATTTTGCGAGACCACTTCCATCCGGCCAGGCCAGACGACTTGATGCAAGGCCTCATCCACTAACTCTCTTGACAAGAGTTCACGCCCTTCTCTTTCAAAAAGTACATCACAGATACTGATCGCAAGAGCTGCATTTCTAGCCTGGTGATGACCTAAGAGCACTACTTGATAGGAGGCTGTTTCTCTTTTGGAACTGTGATAAGAAAAGGATTGGCCCGATAGACAAGAGGCCTCTAGCTCAACTTGGTAATCTCTGTCATAGGCTGTTATCGGTGCCTGCTTCTGAATCGCAATGCCTTCAATGACTTGGCTGGCTTCTGCTTCTAATTTCCCTAGAACCAGAGGAATTCCTGGCTTAATGATGCCTGCCTTTTCACGGGCGATGGAAGCCAGATCTGGCCCAAGAAGAGCGACATGATCCAAGCCAATCGAAGTGATCGCAGTCAGAACAGGCTGACAGACATTGGTACTATCTAGTCGTCCCCCCATACCGACTTCCATGATCACATAATCCAGCTCCTCGTGAGCAAAATAATCATAGGCGATGGCCGTCATCACTTCAAATTCAGTCAACCCTTGAAAAACAGCCCTTGATTGTTTAACTTCCAGGAGTTGCTGGTAACTATCCAGGTAGGTTTGCAGGTCTTGATCCGAAATGGCTTCGCCATTAATGGTGATTTGGTCATTGTAATGGATCAGATAAGGAGAGGTAAAGACTCCAACTCGTAAACCTGCCTGCCTCAAGAGTTGGGACAAGGTGGCAATGGTAGAGCCTTTGCCATTGGTCCCCGCAACATGAATGACCCGACAGTCTAGGTGAGGATTTCCTCTCAAAGCCAAGAGAGCTTCCATGCGCTCCAAGCCAAAATGTGGATCCTGCGAACGATAGGCTTCTAGCCAACGAAGATCCAACTGATGTTCTTTCTTCTTCATTTACTTGTATTGTTTCAAATTAGTATCTGCTGCCTCTTGGGCTTGGAAAATGGCTTGGCCCAGACTGGCTGCCATCTTGTGTAGGGGAATATCATGCACCCGCACCACTTCGACTCCTTGACTGGCTGCAATACTCGTCAAATGGCTCGAAGCCAGGTCCCGATTCCAAAAACCAGTCTCCGTTGCAGGATCTGTCTCAAATCCAGCTTCCTCAATAATATTGACCACAAAACGTTTACGGGAGACCCCTAGAAAGATCGGATACCCCTTTTGGTGAATCGTTCCGAGTTCTTGTAATAAGAGTAGGTTCTCACGCTTGGTCAAACCAAATCCGATCCCAGGATCCAGCATAATACGATCCGTCTGGACACCAGCTGCTTTCGCTACCGCAAGCGAGCGGCCAAAGAAGGTCCACATCACGTCTTGAATCGGTTCTTGGGCCATCTGTTGAAGTTCTTGCTCTGAAAAAACTGGTTCAAGCCCAAAACTTGGAAAGATAGTAGAACTTGGATGATGCGGTCTTGCCATCACTGGATTAAACATGAGAATCGCGCTAGCTTCATGCTGAGCGACGACCGCGGCCATCTCAGAATCTCCAAGAAAACCCGTAATATCGTTGACAATATTGGCTCCAGCTTTGAGCGCTGCGGCTGCCACCTGGGACTTCCAGGTATCCACTGAAATCAAGACATCACTTTCTTTCCGAATGGCTTCAATCACCGGAACCACACGGTCAATCTCTTCTTGGATCTCCACATAATGACTACCAGGTCTGGTTGATTCTCCTCCGATATCCAGGATCTGAGCTCCTTCTTGGATCAGTTTTCTCGTCTGCTGCAAGGCTGCATCCACACTCGTATACTTACCGCCATCAGAAAATGAATCCGGAGTGACATTTAAGATCCCACAAAGAAGGGTCCCTTGGCCACTCAGCCATTTATTATCAATCATTTTCGTTCTCCTTCGATTCCCTTCCTACAGCATGCTTGCGAACAAAAGAGGCTAGAACAAGTGTTCTAAACCCCTGAGTCTACTCTCCATACGGATTTCTGATTTTATCTGACCTTCTGTAGGATGGTTCTGCATCAAAACTCATTGGTACCTACCATTTTATCATAATTTATCATGGAAGAAAACTCTCGATACCGGCAATAAACAAAGGAGGAATACAGCAGGATAATAATAAGCCAGCGCATTCAAGGTCATATGAAGGCAAATGCTATACTCGATCCGCTTGTAGCGATACGCCACCCAAGTTAAGATCAAGGACATGCCTCCGTAAGCTACCCATTCCCCTAGGGTACTCGGTCCATGCAAGTAAGTAAAAAAGAGAGCACCGGCTAGGTAACCGATCGGTTCTGCCCCTCGAAAAATCAAACGAGGGATAATGGCCCGACAGAGCAGCTCTTCTAGAATCGGAGCGACAAGGATCACGACCATTCCCATAGCGAGAAAAGGAGCATGAGATTGTAGTTCATTTAGAGCCGCTTGGTTTGCCGTCGTACCACCTGCCTCTTGTTTCAACAAGGGATAAGCGAGCAGGTTATTAGCCATCAATAAGAGAAGAAAAAGAAAATTTCTCCCCAGAGCCGGCCAGGTTATGACCCGAACATCTAAGTTCTCCAGAGGGCTCATCTTGATGACCTTATAAAAAACAAAGAGCACCGCCACTGTCACCAAGAGAGTGAGGATAGTGATCCACCTTGCATCTACTCCTTCTTGAAGGGAATAAACCATAGTGATGAGGGGAAATTGTGAGAGAAAGAATAAGGGCACAAAAAGAAGGAGCCAGAGGGCATTCTTACATAATGGGTGCTTTCGAACAAAAGACTGTATATTTTTCAATGGACAACCTCTTTCTTGTATAAAATAAGAAGACTGGGGCTTTCGCCTCTAGCCTTCTCACATTATTTCAGTTTACTGATTTTTGAAACGTTCAACGTCACGCGCAATCACCAACTCTTCATCAGTTGGAATCACCAATACCTTCACACGAGAATCATCTGTGGAAATATCTCCGACAACTCCAAAGACGTTCTTTTCAGGGTCGACCTTGCAGCCAAACCAGCTGATTCCATTGATAATAGAAGAACGAACGTTTACTGCATTTTCACCGATCCCTGCTGTAAAGATGATGGCATCTGCACCATTCAAGACAGCCAAGTATTGACCGATGTATTTTTGCAAACGATCGATAAAGATATCGTAAGCCAATTTGGCTTTTTCGTCTCCATTGTGCATCGCTGTATGAATATCCCGCATGTCACTAGAAGATCCAGAAACACCCAGAAGACCTGATTCACGATTGAGGATACGGCTAATATCTTCAGGCTTATTGAAATCCTCTGTATGTTCCATCAAGTAAGGAATAATCGCTGGATCGAGATCCCCTGTACGGGTTCCCATCATGACACCACCTAGAGGTGTGAAGCCCATTGAGGTATCGACAGAGATTCCCTTGTCAACCGCTGTAACAGATACACCATTTCCAACGTGGCAGGTGATCAATTTCAATTCTTCTAATGGTTTTCCAAGAAGTTTAGCAGCTTCACCAGCTACATACTGATGACTGGTTCCATGAGCGCCGTACTTACGGACCTTATTTTCTGTGTAATATTTAGTTGGAAGAGGGTAACGATAAGCTTTTTCCGGCATGGTTGTATGGAAAGAAGTATCAAATACCACAACACTGGTAATATTTGGACAAATCTCTCTAAAGGCACGAATTCCAGCTGCATTTGCGGGATTATGAAGAGGTGCTAACAAAGACAATTCTTCTACTTTTCGAAGGACTTCGTCATCTACCAAGGCAGAATCCTTGAAGTATTCTCCACCAGCAACGACGCGGTGGCCCACACCTGTAATCTCATCGTAGGATTTGATAATATCAAAGCGAATCAAATCATCCAACAAAATTTTTACAGCTTGTGTATGATCCTGGATATCTAATACTTGTTTTTCAGAGCGTCCATCAAATTTAACAGTTGAAATAGAATCTTTCAAACCGATCCGTTCAATCAACCCTTTTGCAAGAACAGTTTCCTCTGGCATTTGGTACAATTGCCATTTCAAACTAGAGCTTCCTGCATTAATAGAAATTGTTTTCGACATATATTCACCTCATTAAGCGTTTTCACTTCCTCTATTATATCAGATCTTTGATCAAATTTCACTATCCTTTAACCAGTTTTGGAAACTTTCCATAAAGTGAACCACCTGGTCGTGATCCTGGAGATCGGTAAACGGATAGACAAAGGGCTGAACAGACTCTTCTTCTTGTTTTCGTAGGACGAAAATCGTCTTAGCATAGGCTGGATTTGAAAAGAGAGATTCTGGCAAGGTCAGCATGGCAAGGATTTGAGCCTTGTCTTTCAACCAAGCTTTTAACAGATCACTCTGAGGGCTTGTCAAGAGATTATTTGGAGCTAAAAAGATGGCTACCCCTTGAGGTTTCAGATATTTCAGAGCCTGTTCCATCATGAGGTGATGGGCATAGGTATGGCCTTCGGAGCTCGCCACCTGATAGCGCTGTGCAATCGCATCATCTGGATAATAGCCAATCGGTAAGTCGCTAACGATCAAGTCACTTTCTTTCAACACTTGTGGGCGAACCGCATCGCCTTGTGCAAAGACAACACTGGATTCCATCACATCTGCGATACTAGCAGATAGGTCAATCAAGAGATCATCCACTTCCAATCCTAAGTAATCAATCGTGAGGCGGCTATTGTTGACAATGGTCTCAGCGAGATTTCCGGTTCCACTTCCCACTTCTAAGACATCTAGTTGGTCGTCTTTGGCTAACTGATCGATCAAAAATGTAATGATAAAACCAATCGCATCTGGTGTGAACTGGTGATTCGCTTGTAAAGGCTCTGTCTGAGCAGCTTTCATAAAAAGGAATTGGTAGGCTCTGCGCCATTCTTCCTTACTTAAATCTAGTTCTTTTAATTTTTTGCTATTGTTTTTAACAATGTCTAGATCCGTCTTGCCATCCAAATACATGGCATTCTGTTCAATCAAGGCGTCATAAAAGTTGGTCGACAATTCATTTTGAATACTTTGAGTGTTTTCTAATAGATAGGTATAGGCTTGTTCAATTTTTTCGAAATTCATGATTTCCTCCGCACCCTATCATACCAAAAATTAGTCTTTTTCGCTATTTTCTGATGGCTCCTTGGCCTCTTTTGGCGTCTCTTCAGAAGGCTTTTCGCTCCCTGCCTTCTCCTTATCTTTCTGCGTCTTCTTCTTTTCTTTTTGACTCTTCTTGCTTTCCTTTTCTTCCCTTACAGGAAGGACAAACTCATAGCTTTCGCCATCCATCTTAGCCTGAGCATGAAGAAAACCAGTATCCTTCTTTAGCTGAACGGTTCCAGACTTTAAATGAATCTCTGATGTCTTCTCATCACTCTTTCTCTTTTCAAGAGCCAATTGCACCAAAGCATAGGCCCGAAGGCGATCTTGACTCGTCTTTAAGATCCGTCTCTCCGCAACCTGACGGTGCAGGTAAAACTGAAGCAAGAGACTAAAAATCGCTGCCATCAAGAGGGCGTAGAGCAAGACACCAGCCTTAACTTTTTTCATTTTGCATCGCTGGTACCACATGGTAGACATACTCCCTTTCTAGACCTTCTTCGAAATTCAACCGCAGATGAATCAACTCTCCCTCCTGCCAAATTTGGCTAGAGCGAACTCCTGAAATCATAGGCTGATAGCCCCTGCCCTTATCATCTGTTTTTCGGATATCATCTCCTTTAGATTGACCAATGGCAATTGGTTTTTGATCCTGAACCAAGTAGATATGATTGTCCGCTACTTTTTCAAAATGGCTCCGATCCAATTCCACCTGCAATTGTTGCTGAAAAAGTATCCATTCTTCCTGCTTTTGATGCGCCTGGTAGTCCAATTCAGCATGCAGGAGCTTGGTCAAGCCTTGAAAGACCAACACTCCCCCACTAAGCACCAAGAGAGCGACCAAGGCTTCGAGCAGGGTAAAGGCCTTGACCTTTCCTTTATTCCACATGCAGCACCACCTTTCCTTGATGATAGACCGTGAGTTGATCGGCATCCTTTTCGACTTGAACCTGAATACCATTGGCCTCTAGATGATTTTGCCCTGTCTGAAGCGCCATTTGAGCGACAGATAAGACCTCTACCTCTTTGAAATCCGCTAGTCGCTCCTTGCGCGAACGCCGGATCTCCCCTAACAATAAGGTCGTAATCATGGCAAATAAACCCAAGGCTACCAAAGATTCTATGAGAATACTAGCGGGAACGGATGCTTTTTTTAATTTTCCCATTTCCAAGCGACAGTTGATAGGTCACCACTCCTCTCTGTGTCTGAAAGTGAACATTGGCTAGGGATGAATTGCCACCTGCACGGTCTAAACGAATAGTTTTAGGATCTTGCAAAATAACAGAATCAGGAATCTCCACTGTCTGGTAGGGCGTTTGAATCTTCCTTGCAGTCACTTCAACATCCAATTCCGTTTGCCTTGCCAGTGCTATCTTCTGACTTTCTTGATAGAGGTGTTCAAACTCTGCAAAAAATACTTTTTCTTCCACCTGCTGAAAGCTCGTCCTGATCGATCCCGATAAGCCCAGATAGATAAAACTGACGATCATCAAGGTCAAAAGGGTCTCCACCAAGGTGAAGGCCTTAATCTGCAACCGCACGAGTTTCTCCACTATTTTTCGCATAATAGGCACGATAAGATTCTGCTTGTTTGTTGGTAATATTTCCATCAGCAATTAGCTTTGATAGAGTGGCTTGGTCATTGGTATGATTGAGCTCGTACAATTCAGCCTGACTTTCGACCACCTTCACAACCGCTGCATTTCCTGTCTCTTTCACGGAGTCTTTTTGCTTGGTCAAATTCGGCACAAAGAGCAATAAGAGCACACTGATGATCAATAAGACCACCAACATTTCAATCAGTGTAAAAGCTTTAACCTTATAGGTTTTTAATGTTTTCATAAATGAACCTCCATATTTTGATAAATCGGCAGCAACATGGCTGCATAGAGTAACACAATCACAAGAGCCACAAAGATAAACACCAAGGGTTGTATCACATTCATGGCCTTGTGAACCCGACGAAAGAAATCTTCCCATGTTTTTTCTGCGTAGATCTCTAGCTCACTTCCGAGCTTTGATTTGACTTCACCATATTCAATCATAAGGGGCAATTCTTTTTTGAAAAAAGGATACCCCCTGACCGTCTCTGAAAAGGACCGGCCACGATCTAAAGAAAGAGCTAAGTCCCTTCCAATCTCTTGAAAAAGCTGGGATTTTTGGTCCTGCATCATGGAAAAAATCTGAGACAACTCCAATCCTTGCCCAATCAGATTGCCCCATTCTCTGGCATAATAGGCTGTCAAATAAGCTTGAATCATGCCTTTTCCGAAAGGCAGATGAGACAAGGTTCTAAAAACGTTGATCTTGCCTGACTTCCGATAATAGAGAAAGCCGAGTAAGAAGAAGGTCACCAGTCCCGCTCCTAAGGCCAAAAAGAGTTGGGGGAAGGAACTGATCAATTGCGTCCCAATATTTTGAGCATCCATTTGAGGAAGCAAATAATTGCGCAGGCCTAGCATAATCAGAACTAAAAATCCAAGTAAGATAAGAGGATAGGTGCTCACCTCAATCAGCTTTTTCTTGACCTTGCGCATGTTTTCTAAGTAAGCACTGATTTTCTCCAAGCTCAATGCAAGATTGCCATGAAGCTCAGCGAGAGACAGCTGTGTCGTCACCGCATCTGAAAAACCGATCCCTGCCATCATCTCTGAAAAACTCCGGCCCCGCGAGAGATCCTCTCGCATCTGGGAAACCAAACGACTCTCCACTAGGTGAGAGCGATCCAGAAAATCGACGATCTCAGACAGATGAAAACCACTCGAATAAAGATTCAAAAATAATTCGATGATTTGCTTTTGTTTAGCGGTAGATAATTTTTTCGGCTTGGGCCTGAGCCAGCTGGATATATCCCGATTGAGCCAAGAGATCCATTTGTTGGTTCCAGCGGCTGGCTGAGTGCTCTTGGTAATTTTCCGTCGCAAAATCGACCACACCTCCTCCTGCAATTAATCGTTGGTAGCAAATACCTTGTAAAACAATCTTGAGCTCTTCCTCACTCACTCCAAGTTCTAAGAGTCTCTCATAAACACCTCGAACGCTCTTGGCATGAATAGTAGAGAAGACGGTGACTCCTGTCAAACTAGCTCGTACGACTGCACGAGCTGTTTCCTTATCTCGGATCTCTCCAATGATGAGAAGGTCCGGCCGATGGCGTAAGGAGAGTTTGATCAGGTTGTCATAGGTCATGCCGATCTGGTCATTCAGCTGAAGCTGAAGCATATTATCCTGCTTGATCTCGACAGGGTCTTCAATAGACATGACTTGCTGGTCCGCAAAGCGCTCTTGCGCCAAAGCATGCATGAGAGTGGTCTTTCCCGAACCAACAGGACCTGCAAAGAGATAGAGACCACGACCGGCCAATTTCTTCTGCAAGTCTGGCAACTGATCAAACCAAAACCGCAATTCACGTTCCTCATCATGCAAGAGCCGAATGACCAAGCTTTCATAGCCACGATAATCTCCCACCGTCGACAAGCGAATCGAGACCACTCCATCCTCTAATGGGTAATCACACGACCCTAGCTGGCTGCGCCTTTTTTCTCCCACATTCATCCCTGCCACGAACTTAAAGTGGCTGATAATAGCCGTCATGTCCTCAAAAGGGAAGGACTTTACAAAGCGCCTCTCGTCTCCCACCCTCATAAAAACCTGGTACTCCTCCTTCCGAGGAATGAAGTAAAGATCCTGAGCTTCTTCCTTTTTCCCCATGCGGATCAGTTTTTTTGCAATTTCTTGAACCATAGTTCCTCCTCTCACTTATACTATTCGAAAAAGAAGACAAAAAAAGAAGACTTTCTAGATCGCTCTAAAAAATCTTCCGAATGTCTCTTATGACAGGGTTGTCCCCTTTTTTGAATCGAGTGTATATTGACAAGAACGGTGTTTGCGACTGCCTCTTTCCTTTTCGTAGCCTGGGCGGAGCTTGCTTTTAGGGATCTTGTGCTCGTCTTCTAGAAGGACAATCGAATGGAAAAACTGCACATCTTCACTGCAGTCCTCACACCACTCTTGCTCGTTGGTATCCCAAAAGATCGTCATGAGATCACTCCGACTCTTATAACTTGGAAAGTGTGCATTCAACTCCAACCACTTCTGCTTGTAGTATTTCAAAGCCTGGTAATAGTCTTCAAACTTCCGGCTACTGACGATATCTTCTTCCCAACCTTCTAAAAACCACCAGGGTTCACAGTCCCCGTACATTTCAATCACTCGATACATAAACTCTTCCATCCTTTGTATCCTCTATTATATAGAAAATCCTTTGAGAATAAAAGTTTTCTGCTCAGAGCATGATTTTTCAGGTAGTTTTCAGGTGATTTTCACAATTATTTTCCAAAAATAGACTGCCTAATTGCTATTGGTTCCTTTTTTCAAAAAAAGCCGGAACATGTAGTTCCGACTAATTTTCTTATTCTTCTACGACTTCAGCTGTTTGAACTTCATCGACTGTTCCATCTGTTAATGGTACTTCTTCGATAATTTCAACTTCATTAATCGCTTGTGGTTCCAAATTACGGTAACGAGCCATACCTGTACCCGCAGGAATAATCTTACCAATGATAACATTTTCCTTAAGTCCAAGGAGATGGTCTTTCTTACCGCGGATCGCTGCGTCCGTAAGAACACGAGTGGTTTCTTGGAAGGAAGCAGCTGACAAGAAACTGTTGGTTTCAAGAGAGGCTTTGGTGATTCCCATAAGGACTGGACGAGCAGTCGCAGGAACTCCACCAGAGATAAGGACATCCTTATTAGCATCTGTAAAGTCTGTAATGTCCATAAGCGTACCCATGAGAAGGTCTGTATCTCCTGGATCCATGACACGTACTTTACGGATCATTTGACGAACCATTACCTCGATGTGTTTGTCGCCGATTTCTACCCCTTGGCTACGGTATACTTTTTGTACTTCCGCAAGAAGGTAAGTTTCAACAGACAAGACATCACGAACGGCAAGGAGACGTTTTGGTTGGATAGACCCTTCTGTCAGAGCATCACCACGAGAGACTTGATCTCCCACTTCGACTTTCATGCGGGCAGTGTAAGGGACAACGTATTCGCCCTCACCAGTTGCTCCGCTAACAAAGACTTTCTTGGTGCGTGTAGAAGCATCTTCTTCGATCGCTGTGACTTCCCCTTTGACCTCAGTGATGACCGCTTCCCCTTTTGGATTGCGGGCTTCAAAGATTTCTTGGACACGAGGAAGACCTTGCGTGATATCGGTATTTGAGGCAACCCCACCCGTGTGGAAGGTACGCATGGTCAACTGTGTACCAGGTTCCCCGATAGATTGGGCAGCGATAGTTCCGACTGCTTCACCCACTTCAACCGCATCACCAGTCGCCAAGTTGATACCATAACAGTGACGGCAGACACCATGGCGGGTGTTACATGTAAAGACAGAGCGGATAGTGACTTCTTCAACACCAGCTTTGACAATTTCACGTGCTAGGTCTTCTGAAATCAAAGTATCTGGACCAACGATGACTTCACCTGTTTCAGGGTGTTTAACAGATTTCTTGGTATAACGACCAGTCAAGCGTTCTTCGAGTGGCTCGATCATTTCCTTACCATCAGTAATGGCACGGATCACAAGTCCACGGTCTGTTCCACAGTCATCTTCACGGATAATGACGTCTTGGGCAACGTCAACCAAACGACGCGTCAAGTAACCTGAGTCGGCTGTCTTCAAGGCCGTATCGGTCATCCCTTTACGGGCACCGTGAGTTGAGAAGAACATTTCGAGTACTGACAAACCTTCGCGGAAGTTTGACAGGATTGGCAATTCCATGATCCGTCCGTTTGGAGCGGCCATCAAACCACGCATACCGGCAAGTTGCGAGAAGTTTGAGATGTTACCACGGGCTCCAGAGTCCATCATCATAACGATTGGGTTCTTCGGATCTTGGTTATCCACCAAGCGTTTTTCCAATTTCTCACGGGCTGCACGCCATTCAGCTGTAACGGCATTGTAGCGTTCGTCATCTGTGATCAAACCACGACGGAATTGTTTGGTAATTTGTTCCACACGTTTGTGAGATTCTTCAATGATTTCTGCCTTGTCTTCAACGACTGGAATATCGGCAATCCCCACTGTCAAACCAGCAAGGGTTGAATGATGGTAACCCAAGTCTTTCAAGCGGTCCAAGAAAGCAGACGTTTCAGTTGTACGGAAGCGTTTGAAGATTTCTGCAATGATATTTCCAAGATTTTTCTTCTTGAATGGAACGTTTAATTCCAATTTCTCAATCGCTGCTTTGACATCTTGACCAGGTTCCAAGAAGTACTTAGCTGGAACGCCTTCTGTCAAGTTGGCATTGTTTGGCTCTTGAAGATATGGAAGCTCTGCAGGCATGATATCGTTAAAGAGGATCTTACCAACAGTTGTCAAGAGAATCTTGTGTTGTTGCGCTTCTGTCCATGGTTTGTTCAAGCTATCTGTCGCAATTCCGACACGGGTATGCAAGTGAACATAGCCATTGCGAAGGGCCATGACCGCTTCATCACGGTCTTTGAAGACCATGCCTTCGCCTTCACGACCAGCTTCTTCCATAGTGAGGTAGTAGTTCCCCAAAACCATGTCCTGAGATGGGGTAACGACTGGTTTACCGTCTTTTGGATTCAAGATGTGCTCAGCAGCCAGCATCAAAATACGAGCTTCTGCTTGAGCTTCTTCTGAAAGCGGTACGTGGATGGCCATTTGGTCACCGTCAAAGTCGGCATTGTAGGCTTCACAGACCAGTGGGTGCAAGCGAAGAGCTTTCCCGTCAATCAAGACAGGTTCAAAGGCTTGGATCCCCAAACGGTGAAGGGTCGGTGCGCGGTTCAAGAGAACTGGGTGTTCTTTGATCACTTCTTCTAGGATATCCCAGATGCGTTCATCTCCACGTTCGACCAAGCGTTTTGCAGCTTTAACGTTTTGTACGATATCACGCGCAACGATTTCACGCATGACGAATGGTTTGAAGAGCTCGATGGCCATTTCACGTGGCACACCACATTGGTACATCTTAAGAGTTGGACCAACGGCGATAACGGAACGTCCTGAGAAGTCCACCCGTTTACCGAGCAAGTTTTGACGGAAGCGTCCTTGTTTCCCTTTGAGCATGTGGCTCAATGATTTCAATGGACGGCTACCTGGTCCTGTGATCGGACGACCACGCCGACCGTTATCGATCAAAGCATCAACGGCTTCTTGGAGCATCCGTTTTTCGTTTTGCACGATGATACCAGGGGCATTCAATTCAAGCAAACGTGCCAAACGGTTGTTCCGGTTGATCACACGACGATAGAGGTCGTTCAAGTCAGAGGCAGCAAAACGGCCACCATCCAATTGGACCATTGGACGAAGATCTGGTGGAATAACTGGAAGGATGTTGAGGACCATCCATTCTGGCTTGTTGCCAGATTTGTAGAAGGCGTCCAAGACATCCAAACGACGCACAGCCTTCACACGTTTTTGACCAGTTGCAGTCTTCAATTCTTCTTTCAAGAGAGCAATTTCAGCTTCCAGATCCACTTGTTTCAAGAGGTCTTGGATGGCTTCTGCACCCATCTTAGCTACAAAGGAACCTGGTCCGTATTCACGCAAGCGTTCACGGTATTCACGTTCTGTCATGATGGATTTGTGCTCAAGTGGAGTATCTTTTGGATCGATCACCACATAAGCTGCGAAGTAGATGACTTCTTCAAGGGCACGAGGACTCATATCCAAGGTCAATCCCATACGAGAAGGGATTCCTTTGAAGTACCAGATGTGTGATACAGGTGCTTTCAACTCGATATGCCCCATGCGTTCACGACGAACTTTCGCACGTGTTACTTCAACCCCACAGCGGTCACAAACGATCCCTTTGTAACGGATTCGTTTGTATTTCCCACACGCACATTCCCAGTCTTTTGTAGGTCCAAAGATGACTTCATCAAAGAGACCTTCGCGTTCTGGTTTCAATGTACGGTAGTTGATTGTTTCAGGTTTCTTGACCTCTCCATAAGACCATGAACGGACCTTGCTTGGAGAAGCTAGGGTGATTTGCATACTTTTAAAACGATTTACATCAACCACTATTTCTTACCTTTCCTTGTTTTCATACTTGTTTTATTTGGATACAGCTTAGGTGGAGGAAGAAAGGAAACTTTCTGCCACCTCCTTGTGTCTGTATCTTGTTATCGAATCATCCTGCTAGAAGCATTGGTTGCTCACAGGACAATCATTTTTACTGATTATTTTTCTGATTCTTCGGCATCAAAGGCTGCTTTTGCTTCCTTTGCTGCTTTTTCACGTGCTTTTTCAAGGTCATCCACATGAATCACATCATCGTCTTCCCCTTCATCAAGGTCACGAAGTTCCACTTCTTGATCATCTTCGTCCAAGACACGCATGTCAAGACCAAGTGATTGCAATTCTTTGACAAGAACGCGGAAGGATTCTGGTACACCTGGTTTTGGAATTGGTTTACCTTTGGTAATCGCTTCATAGGCTTTCAAACGTCCGTTGACATCATCTGACTTGTAAGTCAAGATTTCTTGAAGGACATTTGATGCACCATAAGCCTCAAGGGCCCACACTTCCATTTCCCCGAAACGTTGTCCACCAAACTGAGCTTTCCCTCCGAGTGGTTGTTGGGTAACCATTGAGTATGGTCCGACTGAACGGGCATGGAGTTTATCATCAACCATGTGGTGAAGTTTGATCATGTACATGACACCGACAGAGACACGGTTGTCAAACGGCTCACCTGTACGTCCATCGTAAAGAATCGTCTTAGCATCGCTATCCATACCAGCTTCTTTCACAGTATCCCAGAGATCTTCTGAGCTTGCTCCATCAAAGACTGGTGTTGCGATGTGAATACCCAAGTTACGAGCTGCCATACCAAGGTGAAGTTCCATAACCTGACCGATATTCATACGTGATGGCACCCCAAGAGGGTTCAACATGATATCAACCGGTGTACCGTCTGGAAGGTAAGGCATATCTTCAACTGGAACAATACGAGACACAACCCCTTTGTTTCCGTGACGACCGGCCATCTTATCTCCGACGCGGATCTTACGTTTTTGTGCAATGTAAACACGAACCAACATGTTGACACCAGATTGTAATTCATCACCGTTTGCACGTGTAAAGATCTTAACATCGCGAACGACTCCATCTCCACCGTGAGGTACACGAAGAGAAGTATCACGCACTTCACGAGATTTATCTCCAAAGATCGCGTGAAGGAGACGTTCTTCAGCAGAAAGGTCTTTTTCACCCTTCGGTGTTACCTTACCGACAAGGATATCGCCTTCTTTTACTTCCGCACCAATACGGATAATACCTGTTTCATCCAAGTCACGAAGAGCATCTTCACCGACGTTTGGAATTTCACGGGTAATTTCTTCAGGGCCTAACTTGGTATCGCGTGTTTCTGATTCGAATTCTTCCAAGTGAACAGATGTGTAGACATCTTCTTTCACCAAGCGTTCGCTCATGATAACGGCATCCTCGAAGTTATACCCTTCCCAAGTCATGTAAGCGACGATTGGGTTTTGACCAAGGGCCATTTCCCCTTTTTCCATCGATGGACCGTCAGCGATAAAGTCACCTTTTTCAACGGTTTCACCAACTTTAACCAGAGTACGTTGGTTGTAGGCTGTACCGGAGTTTGAACGACGGAATTTTTGGATGTGATATACATCAAGAGATCCATCTTCCCGACGAACTTCTACCTTGTCCGCATCTGCATAGGTAACTTTACCATCATGTTGAGCAATGACTGCAGCTCCTGAGTCATGGGCTGCTTGGTATTCCATACCAGTACCCACATAAGGGGCTTTTGGATCAATCAATGGAACAGCTTGACGTTGCATGTTGGCACCCATGAGGGCACGGTTGGAGTCATCGTTTTCCAAGAAAGGAATACATGCTGTCGCAACGGCAACTACTTGTTTTGGAGACACGTCCATGTAGTCGACTTGATCAGATGGGAACTCTTGGTTGTTACCACGGTGACGTCCCATAACGATTGGCTCAGCAAAGCCACCTTTTTCGTTCAACTTAGAGTTGGCCTGAGCAACGATGTACTCATCTTCTTCATCGGCTGTCAACCAAACGATTTCGTTGGTGACTACACCTTTTTCACGGTCCACTTTACGGTATGGCGTTTGGATGAAACCATATTTGTTCAAGTGTCCGTAGGATGACAAGTTGTTGATCAAACCGATGTTTGGTCCTTCAGGTGTTTCAATTGGACACATACGACCATAGTGGGTATAGTGCACGTCACGCACTTCATATCCAGCGCGGTCACGTGTCAAACCACCAGGCCCTAAGGCAGACAAACGACGTTTGTGAGACAACTCAGAAAGTGGGTTGTGTTGGTCCATGAACTGTGACAACTGTGAAGATCCAAAGAATTCTTTAATTGCTGCAGTTACTGGGCGGATGTTGATGATTTGTTGTGGTGTCAAGACATCGTTATCTTGTACAGACATCCGTTCGCGAACGTTTCGTTCCATCCGTGAAAGTCCAAGACGCACTTGGTTGGCAAGCAATTCACCAACGGCACGAATCCGACGGTTTCCAAGGTGGTCGATATCATCTACACGGCCAAGACCTTCTGCAAGGTTCAAGAAATAGCTCATTTCTGCCAAGATATCTGCTGGAGTTACGATGCGTACTTTGTCAGATGGGTTGGCATTTCCGATGATAGTGACAACGCGGTCTGGATCTGTTGGAGCGACAACTTTGAACTTTTGCAATTCAACTGGTTCTGTCAAAACAGCAGCATCATTTGGAATGTAGGTGATTTTGTTCAAACCGTTATCCAATTGTTCTGAGATGCTATCGATGACATCGCGCGTCATGACAGTACCAGCTTCTACAAGGATTTCCCCTGTTTCAGCATCTACCAATGGTTCTGCGATTGTTTGGTTCAACAAGCGGTTCTTGATATTGAGTTTCTTGTTGATCTTGTAGCGACCAACTGGTGCCAAGTCATAACGACGTGGATCAAAGAAACGAGCTACCAACAAGCTACGTGAGCTTTCCGCTGTTTTTGGTTCACCTGGACGAAGACGCTCGTAGATTTCTTTGAGGGCTTCATCTGTCCGTGAATCCATTGGATTTTTGTGGATATCTTTTTCAATGGTATTGCGAACCAATTCGCTGTCCCCAAAGATATCGATGATTTCATCATCTCCAGAGAATCCAAGAGCACGCACAAGGGTTGCAAATGGAATTTTACGTGTGCGGTCGATACGTGTGTAAGCAATGTCTTTTGAGTCAGTTTCAAGCTCTAACCAAGCCCCACGGTTAGGGATAACCGTTGATCCATAACCAACCTTACCATTCTTGTCCACCTTATCATTGAAGTAGACACCTGGTGAGCGGACCAACTGAGATACGATAATCCGTTCTCCACCATTGATGATGAAGGTTCCCATCTCCGTCATGATTGGGAAATCACCAAAGAAAACTTCTTGGGTCTTGATTTCACCGGTTTCTTTGTTGACCAAACGGAAGGTCACAAAGATTGGTGCTGAGTAGCTCGCATCGTGGATGCGCGCTTCTTCAAGTGAATACTTAGGTTCGCGGATTTCATAACCCACAAATTCCAATTCCATTGTATCCGTGAAGTTTGAGATGGGAAGCACATCTTCAAATACTTCCTTCAAGCCATGATCCAAGAAATCTTTGAATGAGTCTGTCTGGATTTCAATCAAGTTTGGTAAATCAAGAACCTCTTTGATTCTTGAAAAACTACGACGGGTCCGATGTTTCCCGTATTGAACGTCATGTCCTGCCAAAGTTTTTAACTCCTTTTTCCATACTAGGATAGCTTGGTAAAATGACTTTCACCACCTATCCGGTTTTAACTACAATTGTGTGATTTGCATCACGTGAAGAGCTGTCTCTTCACCTCATTCGTCGCTTTTTGTAATTTTTAGAAAAATTAAATTTGTGTAACAAACTAGGATTTTTCTGAAAATTAGGCACAAAAAGAGCAGCTAAATCGACTTATTCAAGTAAGATTTAACTGCTGTAAGCTCTTATTTGGACAATATTTCAAATAAAGCACACGACAAATTAGTTATCACTATTATACCGTTTTTTGCTCCAAAAATCAAGGCTTTCTCTAGGTTTTCTACTGGATCAGACTAGCGTCGATTGCCACGATTTGAGCTGTTTCGATTTGAACTATTGCTTGATGAACTATTGGTTGTCGAATTGTTCTTATTATTCGACTGATTTCCACTGCTATTGCCGAGAATTGCTGCCCAAGCACTTTGATAATCGCTATCCGATCCCCCGATGGCAAAGTGGTATTGAGTGGTTGGCGCTCCGTTTTTGGCCCAAAGGCTCGTCACCGTTTGACCGCTCACATCGATATCTCGGCCATTGACATTGACGCGACCCGGTCTTTCACCCGTCGATTTGAGCACTTCAGAGCGGATCACACTCTTATCGAGAGTGAATTTATCCTGAATTCCAAAGAGACTTGGATCTGCTTGGTAGATTGCATTCGCCAACTGCGCCATGTATTGGGCATTGTTGTTGTATCCGGTCAAGGTTTGCATGGAAGCATTGTTGTCATGGCCAATCCAACCTCCTAAAGAAACATTTGGGGTGGACAGCATGAGCCACATATCCCCATTTGAGTTAGTGGTACCGGTTTTTCCAATCCAGTCAGCACCTGCCAGCGTTGGGTTGACTTGGCTAATCCGTGACTTAAAGGTCGTTGTTGCACCAGACGTAATAACCCCGCGCAAGAGATCCTGCATAATCGTTGCCGTTGCTGGAGAGTAAACACGAACAGGATCTGCCTCGTGCTTGTAGACTACATCCCCATCTCGATCAATGATTTGCTCTACCATGTAGCGTTTGAGGTAGTTCCCATTGTTAGCAATGGTTTGGAAACCATTGGTATGTTGGGCAACAGTGACCTCAATTCCTCCCCCCATCGGCAGACTCTCAATGCCATATTCAGGGATATCATAGCCCATTTTCTTCATGTAGGATGGGACATCCACACCCTTTTCACGAAGGGTTCGGTAAGTCCAGTAAGCCGGAATATTCCACGAGGTATTGAGGGCCTCACGGAGATCCATCATGGCTGTTCCTCGGCTATCCACGTGCATGATCGGCTCCCCACTTGAGAAATTAGTTGGGTAGTTAGAAAGGATGCTATTACTTCCCATCAAGCCTTGGTCGATGGCAATCCCGTAGGCCAACAGTGGCTTGATAGTAGATCCTGGGGAACGTTCTGTATCAAAGGCATGGTTGTTTTGGTTACCATCAAAATTTCGACCACCGATAAATCCTAAAACAGCACCCGTTCGGTTGTCCATCAGGACATTCCCAACTTCTACAAGACCCGTCCCATCATCCAAGACGCTTCCAAAATTCGCGACTGCAGCCTGCATCGCATTGTGAACCGGTTTGTTAATAGTGGTTTGGATAGTGTAACCACCTTCGCGCAACTCACTCTCAGCTAATTCTTGATAAGCCTTGACAGTTTCATTATTTTTCAGGTCTTGCTTGGTTACATTGTCTCGCTTGATCAAGTAATCATACATGGCCTCTTTTGCTTCTTCCATTGCTTGGAAGTAGAGGTAGTCATGCGGTGTTTTCTCGATGCCATCTGGAGCAATGAAGTCTTTGGTCAAGTCGTACTGAGCATAGGTTTCATAGTCTTTTTTCGATAAGGCTCCCGTCCGGTACATATTGAACAAAACGTCTTTGGCACGCGCCAAACCTAACTCGAGGTTTTCCTTGCTCTTTAGGCTACCGTCTGCAACATAAGGAGAGTAGACAATCGGACTTTGTGGCAAGCCAGCGATAAAGGCCGCTTGTGGAACGGTCAAGTCTTTGGCAGAGACGCCAAAGATTCCTTGAGCTGCGGCTTCCACACCTGCAATATTTTGTCCCCGATTGTTTCGTCCAAAAGGCGAGACGTTTAAGTAGGTGGTTAGGATTTCGTTTTTATCCATTCCCCTCTCTAAAGCTAGGGCATCGACAATCTCTGTCGCCTTACGAGTAAAGGTTGGAGCATCTCCTACGACTTGCTGTTTGATCAACTGCTGGGTTAAGGTCGATCCCCCACTAGAGGAACCGACACCGGCTACAGATCCAAGTGTCGCCCGAAGAACAGCTTTGGGCACAACCCCCTTGTGGCTTTCAAAGTTCTCATCCTCAGTAGCGATCACAGCCTTTTTGACATTGTCAGAAATGGCATCTCCAGCTACCGGCGTGCGGATCAAATCACTGTCCACTTCTGCAATCAGGCTCTTATCGGAATAGGTCAGTTTTGAAACACTGCTGACATTGCGAACCTGCTGGACCAGTTCTTCTGTCTTTGGAACCTTGACATTGCTAAAGAGGCTTGCTGCATAACCAATCCCGATCCCTGCGCCAAATAAAAAGAGGCACACAAATAAGGCGATCATGACATCCCACAAGAGTTTGAGCGTCCTCAAAAAGGTCGCAAAAATATCGCCGATAGACCAGCTACTTTCTTCATTTTTTTCCTTATTCGGAGTTTCTGTATACATATTTGCAAAGAATTTTTGGACTTTCTTCCAAAACTCTTGCAGCTTCTCTTTTAATTGATTCACTGATTCTTTCTCCTTGTTCCCTATATTATAGCAGATTAGCCCCTTTGTTTTCAATCACAAGAGCGTAGAAATCCTCGCTCAATCTTCTTGGGTAAGGACAAGAAAATGACGGAAAGCATTGCCATTTCCGTGGTTTATGGTAGAATAGAGAAATGAATAAACTTATAAAGGAGAAAAGACACATGCACATTTTTGATGAGCTAAAAGAGCGTGGTTTGGTATTTCAAACGACGGATGAAGAAGCCTTGCGCAAAGCACTGGAAGAAGGTCAGGTTTCTTATTATACTGGTTATGATCCAACTGCTGACAGCCTTCACCTTGGTCACTTGGTTGCCATCTTAACGAGCCGTCGCCTTCAACTAGCAGGCCACAAACCTTATGCGCTCGTTGGCGGTGCGACTGGTCTCATTGGAGATCCGTCCTTCAAAGATGCTGAGCGTAGTCTCCAAACAAAAGAAACTGTTCAAGAATGGGTTCGCTCCATTCAAGGGCAATTGTCTCGTTTCCTCGATTTTGAAAATGGTGACAACAAAGCCGAAATGGTCAACAACTACGATTGGTTCGGAAGCATTAGTTTTATTGACTTCCTTCGTGATGTCGGAAAATACTTTACAGTCAATGCTATGATGAGTAAAGAATCTGTTAAAAAACGGATTGAAACAGGGATTTCTTACACAGAGTTTGCCTACCAAATTATGCAAGGCTATGACTTCTACGTCCTCAACCAAGAACACAATGTAACCCTTCAAATCGGTGGATCTGACCAATGGGGAAACATGACAGCTGGTACTGAGTTGATGCGTCGTAAAGCAGATAAAACTGGTCATGTTATGACTGTGCCTTTGATCACAGATGCAACTGGTAAGAAATTCGGTAAATCAGAAGGCAATGCGGTCTGGCTCAATGCAGACAAAACATCTCCATACGAAATGTACCAATTCTGGATGAATGTGATGGATGCAGATGCTGTGCGCTTCTTGAAGATCTTCACTTTCTTGTCACTTGATGAGATTGAAGAGATCCGTAAACAGTTTGAGGCTGCTCCTCATGAACGCTTGGCTCAAAAGATCTTAGCGCGTGAAGTGGTCACCCTTGTCCACGGTGAAGAAGCCTACAAGGAAGCCCTCAACATCACCGAACAACTCTTTGCAGGAAATATCAAAAACCTTTCTGTTAAAGAACTCAAACAAGGCCTTCGTGGTGTGCCAAACTACCAGGTCCAAGCAGAAGACAACCTCAACATTGTTGAACTCTTGGTCACAGCTGGTGTGGTAAATTCTAAACGCCAAGCCCGCGAAGATGTTCAAAATGGTGCTATCTACGTCAACGGCGAACGCATCCAAGACCTTGACTATGTCTTGAGCGATAGCGATAAATTAGAAAATGAATTGACCGTTATCCGTCGCGGTAAGAAAAAATACTTTGTTTTGACATATTAAGAAAGCAAAACCACGAAGTTAATACGAAACTTCGTGGTTTTCTTATATACTTTTTTCTGGGACTATTTCCCTTTTCTGCGATGCAACAAAGCTTGGTTAATTCGTTGAGTTTTTTTATGGAGCTGCCAAATCTGGTACAGCCAGATCAGGCCGTAAATGGCTAGAAAGATCAACCAAGGAATCGGGCTCCGTAAGGCTGTCCCCCAGCCAAAAAACAAGTAGGTTAATGCTAAGATGGCAGCTGTCACAACTAAATGCAAGGCCACACGCAAACTATAGGTCAAAAACTCTTCTTCCTCAAGAATGAATGTCAAGACCCCCATTGTCCCACTCATCAAAAAGATCGCCAGGATATTGCGGACATTTACAGCGGGATAGACGATGTTAGGATAGACATGGGATAATAACACCAAACACAAATAAAAGAAGGATCCTGTCCTCATACCAGATACAAAATAAGCTATAACTCGTTTCATCACTTTCTCCTATACCCCTAAATAATCCATCAAGGATTTGACATATTTCCGACTGACACTTGATTTTACTCCGCGTGTCAGTTTAGCCATCATATTGCCTGAAAAACTATCCGATAGCGATTCTAAATGGTCGATATTCATCACCGCGTGGCGTGATATCTGTAAAAAATTACGACGATTAATCCGATGTTGAAAATTTGTCAAAGTGTCTCTGACGGTGAACGTTTTGTCTGTCGTATAAATGGTTAGCTGATTCTTATCAATCTCGGCTAGAATAATGTCATCAATTTTCACCATGATCAAATGATCATCTGTTTTGATAGGGATCACTACTTGATTCACTGTCGAAAACTGTTCGAGATAGTCCATCACCTCTCGTGCTTGATCAGATAATTGCTTAGCTTGAATGACCACACAAGGGTCGTTTTCTGGGATATCCTGTTTTTCCTCAAAACGAATCTTCATTCCTACTCCAATTCTCACTTACTTTCTTTTACTCGATCTTTTTGCTAAGGAAATCCAAATCCCCAAAGCTAGAAGAATGCCTCCTAACACTATAAGGTATGTTTGTTCCTTTGTCAATAAAGCTTGCCATTTGAGCTGAACACCCATTGTTTCTTGAAACTCTTGAAGAAGATTATCTTGACCTTTAAAGGTCTCACTTAATGCTTCTTTCATGAGTACTTGCCGATAAAGTGATGCAATATAAGTTGCTGGAGTACATTTCATTAGTAGTTGTGCAAAATCAGGTAGAACACCTAAAGGTACATAAGTCCCTACCAAAAAACCGGAAGCTGTACCCACTATGGTCGCAAACTTCCCAAGACTGTCTACGGATTGGAAAAAATAAACAAAAATGGCATTCACTAAACTAGAAAGCAGGCTACTAAGTAGCATGATGAGGAGTACCTCAGGTAATAAAGATAGTGCTGGAGCTTCTCTAAAATAGCCACACATCAGCACATACATAAGGACTTGCATGAAAAAAGAGATGATGATTGCGCTCGTTAGATACGAAAATGGTAACCGCCACTTTCCTTGATCCGATAAATAAAGATCCTGATCTACTTGATGTTCACGGTCCTTTACTAACTGAGTCAGGGCAGCCAGACTTGTCGTAATCCCTGTCACTGCCAGCGTCCCGCTCATTAACCAATTGTTTAACACAGGACCACTATTGGGGAGCTGAGCCCAAGCATCTGTTAGATTTTTTTGAAGAAAAATAATATAAAGAACAAAGGAAATCAAGGCTCCCAACAGGGAGAAGAAAACTCCTGAACGATTCCTAAAATATAATAAAAAATTTCGCTTTAGTAAGGCTAGCATTAGCGGACCTCCCTTCCTGTAAGTGCAATAAAGGCATCATCCATGGTCCCTGGACGAAACTCAAAATGGGCTATTCTATCTCTAACTTGCGCCAGGTAGTCAATGGCTTCCCTTTCACTCTTGGGTTGAAAAATATACTCCAATTGACTTTGTTGCTCTACTGACATTCCCGAAGATTTGAGACCTTCTATCTGCTGCATCTCCTTGAAACGAATCTTCAAGATATTTTTTGCATACTGGCTCTTAATATCTAGTGCTGATCCCTGAGCAATCACTTTCCCATGGTCCACAATATAAATCTGATCAGCTTCATCTGCCTCGTCAAGATAATGCGTGGTCAAAACAACAGTCATTCCCTCTTCTTTCTGCAATTGATAGAGCAAATCCCAAATAGATTTTCGAGTTTGGATATCCAAACCTGTCGTTGGTTCGTCTAAGAATAGAATATCTGGTTGTGAGAGCAGAGCACGCGCAATGTCAACCCGACGCTTTTGGCCGCCTGAAAGCGTCCCATATTTCTGCTTTTGGAAAGCTGATAGGCCTAGACGATCAATAAGATCAGACACACGATTTGGTTTTAGGCCTTTGTACTGTCTGGCACGAATGGTCAGATTTTCCCTAACCGTCAGCATCTCATCTAAGACACTAGTCTGAAAGACCACACCAATTTTAGTACCTGGTTCATAGATGATTTTACCTTGCGTTGGTTGTTTCAAACCAATCAACATGGAAATCGTCGTTGATTTCCCCGCCCCATTTGGTCCTAGAATCGCATTAAAGGTTCCCTTTTCAAACTGTAAATGAATATTGTTTACGGCTAAATGATTTCCATATCGTTTACTGATGTTTTTAGCTTGTAATATCATGTTCTCTCTCCTTTTGATAGAACCAGTCTAACAAAAAAGCCATTTAAAAAACGGCTTTTGGGTATAAGTGGTCAAAATGAAGAGATGAGTGGCGAGATAGAAGAGATTAAAATGAGGAAATTAAATAAAGAGACTCAAGTTCCATTCAATACCGCGTAGATTCGTTAAAAAAGTGTGACTTAGTCCCATTAAAACATCGGTTGCTATCTAGAGGCTCTTTTGTTACACTACTAATATGAATACACCGATCAAACCAAAATTACAACGATTTCAAACAGCCACTGCTTTTGCCTGTCCCATCTGTCAATTGGACCTAGAACTTGTGGAGACCAGTTTTAAATGTCCCAAGGGCCATTCTTTTGATTTGGCGAAATTTGGCTATGTCAACCTGGCTCCTCAGATCAAACAATCGAAGGACTATGACAAAGAAAATTTCCAGAATCGCCAGCTAATCTTGGAAGCAGGTTTTTATGAGCCGATTCTAACAGCGATCGGACAAAAAATTCCGACCAGTGATGCCAGAATTCTAGATATCGGTTGTGGAGAAGGCTATTACTCCCGGAAACTACAAGAAGCCTATCCCAAGGCTACTTTCTATGCCTTTGATCTTTCCAAGGAATCTGTGCAACTAGCTGCCAAGAGTGACGCTAGCTGGAAGGTCAATTGGTTTGTAGGAGACTTGGCTCATTTACCCATTCAATCCAAGAGTATAGAGGTCATTTTGGACATCTTCTCCCCGGCTAATTACGCTGAATTTGAGCGTGTCTTAAAGGCTGAAGGGGTCATCATTAAGGTTGTCCCAACCTCTTCTCATCTGAAAGAAATTCGTCAGTTGGCCCAAGATCAATTGACCAAGCAATCCTACTCCAACCAGGAAATTTTGGAGCACTTTGAAGACCACTGTCAGATCCTCTCATCCGAAACAGTCAGCCTCACCAAGAGTTTAACTCCAGAAGAACGCCAGGCGCTCCTCGCCATGACCCCCCTTCTATTTCACGTTGACCAAGAAAAAATCGATTGGACCCAACTCACAGAAATCACCATTGAAGCTGAGCTGCTGGTTGGGAAAATCAAGATACAAAGGACTTAAAGTAAAAAGGCTGAGACGATTTGTCTCAGCCTTTTTACTCATCTTCTGCATGCTCTGTCATGACTTGTAAAGCACTTTTTAAATCCTTTTTGCTATTTGTGCGATTTTTTCGAGTTCTTCTTTCCGTTGACGATCACTCATATATTCCACTCGTGTAACTTGTGTCACTTTAACCGGTTTAATACCACAGGGTTTCAAGATTTGGGATTTTAGAACCTTTGCGTAGTCTTGAGAAAAAGGAAGAAAAACTTTTGGCGTATTATGCGTCGTAATGATCCACGCTTTTCCATCTAGTTGTCCCACCGGACCTCGAGGTCCATTCTGATAAGCAAAACCTGCAACAAAAACACGATCAATAAAACCTTTTAAAATAGCTGGCATTCCACTCCACCAAGTAGGGAAAATAAAAATCAACTGATCCGCCCAACTCAATAAATCTCTATACGGTTTCATGTCTTCATTATGCTGTAAATCTCTCCTTTTATGCCTTTCATCAAAACGTAAAACCGGATCAAAGTTTTCTTTATATAAGTCTACTATTTTAACCCTATGCTCTGGTGCTAAATGCTTTTGCACAGTTTGAAGGATTGATGCATTATAACTTGTTTCATTCGGATGTGAATAGATTATTAAAACATTCATCAGCTATCTCCTTTTATATAAATATCAAGCATCGTTCTGACGGTCTTTTGAACATCATTTTCTTTAAAGCTTTCTCCAACGGGACTCCTTACCAATAGAGCCAAACCCGCAATAAAACTCCAAAAATGGATCAAAATTTCTGCGTCACTACTAGAAAGATTTTCCTCATCTTTAACTCTTAACGCTACCGACTTAAAATGTTCAAATCCTGGTAAAGAGGAGTTGACTGAAATAGTTTCATGGGATAACTCCATATAGTTATATGGAAATTTGATAAATAATGCTTCAAATAGATAGGTTTCCTCTTGGGCAAACCTTACAAAGTTACAGCCCATCAGAGTTAGTTGAGTTCTTGCATCTATGGAAGTATCAATCCCTTGTATCATATTTTTCAAAAAGAACATTGATAAGTGTTCCATAACCACTTGAATATATCTATCTTTACTTCCAAAATGCTTATAGGGAGCTCCATGAGTCACCCCACATTTTTGAGCTATTGTACGCATAGACATCCGGTCAATCCCGTTAGTTCTGATTTCTTCAATGCCGACCAAAATTAACTTTTCTTTCAGTTCTTCCGTATTCCGTTTCATTTGACCACCTTTCCTTATCAAAGTATACGCCGTCTACTTTTTATAAAGTATACACTGTCTACTTATATTTGTCAAATTAAAAAATACTCAAAACTTAGCTTCAGGGCCTCTGACCTTCTGTCACGTACTCACTTAAGGAAAGTTACTAAGAAGACTTTATCTTCAATCAAAAGGCTGAGACAAATCGTCTCAGCCTTTTACTCATCTTCTGCATGCTCTGTCATGACTTGTAAGCGATAGGTTTTAGGCGATTTCCCACAGAGTTTACGGAAAACCTTGTAGAAATAGCCTACATTACTGTAACCAACTTTATAGCAGATATCTTCAATGCTGTCATTGGTCGATAAGAGGAGCTGCTGGGCAGCCTTGATCCGCTGTTTGTTGAGGAGTTCTGCGAAAGTCGCATTGGTTTCTCGTTTAATCAATTGGCCTAAATAGACTGGATTGATAAAGAGACCCTGACTGATGTCCTTGAGTGACAGCTCTTTTTGGTAATCACGGCTAATCACTTGGAGGACACTCGCTACATTTTCATTCATCCGATAGTGGGATAAGAAACGGGACAACTCTTCCTGGATAAAGCCAATCATCTCGCTAAAGGTGGCAGCTTCTTGGACTTTCTTGACCACATCGGCCAAATCATCTCCTTGCAGGTATTCAAACAAATGAAAGACATCCATCAAAAATTGAATAAAGAGCTGCTTGGTCAACGAAACCTTAGGGGTCTTCTCAAGGATCATTTTTTCCAACCAATCCAGTTCTTCTAAGATCTGCTGGATATTTCCTTGCATGATCACCCGATAGGCCGGCTCGTAGTAATGGAAGACTTCTTCATCTTGATTGAGAGGGGTCGCCCCATAAAAGAGGCTCCGCTCCACTAGATCCTTAAATTGATGAAAGTGCTCCTTATACGGAGGTTCAAAGGCCTTCTCAATCATGGCTTCTTCTTTTTGATCCGAGATAAAGAGTTGAAGATTTTGCCCAAGAACTTGATAAGACGAGCTGATAAAGCCTTTTTTCTCCTTAGCGACTCCAATCCACAATGAGTTCCGACCAGCGATATAGCGACAAAACTCTTCCTCAGAGATATCATCGTGAATCAAACGGTCGGCCAACTCTTGGCTTGGTTGCTGGATTTTATGCTGAATTTTTTCTAGGATATTGCCCATCTCCACCTTATTGACAGGTTTGAGCAGGTAGTCTGCCACGCGCAAATTGAGGGCTGTTTTGACATATTCAAAATCCTGATAGCCTGACATAATGATATAGGCAGCATCTGGGATCAAATCCTTCATCTCAGCAATCATCTGAAGTCCAGTTTTCCCAGGCATATTGACATCCGTGATCACCACATCTACCGGATACTCTCGCACATAATCAAGGGCCTGGTCTGCATCTTCTGCAGTTGCGACCACTTCCATATTCCAGTGGTCAAAGGGGATTAATTTTTTTAACCCTTCTGTAATCATATACTCATCGTCTACTAATAAGACTTTGTACATTCTGTCTCCTTTATTCATCTTGAATGGTTATCGTATAGGTCACTCCATGGTTAGGTTGGGAGAAGACTTGGATATGGTAGCGATCTCCAAAATAGAGCAACATGCGTTCATGGACATTGACAATTCCGATGGACTGCCGACCACTCTTTTTTTCGATTTCTGAGCGTGGATTGCGATTGGCTAGCATCTCTTGAATGCTTTCTAGCTGTTCTTCTTTCATCCCGCGCCCATTATCAGTGATCAAGATGATGACCTGCCCTTCTCCTTGCAAGACCTTGACACTGATCACATTGTCCTTGCGTTTGTGGTCCACCCCATGCGCAAAATAGTTCTCAACCAAAGGCTGGATGGTGAATTTTGGAATCTTCATTTTTTCCAAATCTGGATCGATCTTAAAACCATAGGCAATCGATTTTGGATAACGCACCATGCAGAGGTAGCTGTATTTGCGACAAAATTCGAGCTCATTTTCAACCGTCGTCACTCGCTCATCTGAAATATTATTGCGCAAGAGACTACTAAACTCATAGATAATATCACCCAATTCATCCTGCTCTTGCATGACGGCATACATCCGGATAAATTCCAGTGTATTGTACATGAAATGGGGATTGATCTGGGCTTGTAGGGCCCGCATATTGGCATCTTTTTGGCTGAGCTGCAACTGGTAGATATCCCGAATGTTCTTGTCCATATTGTCTAACATGGTATTGATCATATTACCAATGACCAAAAGTTCTTGGTCCTTGGTCGAAGTATCAATCCGACGTTCACTATCGCCTTGACTGATCTGATTCATGGTATCGACCAAATCGAGGACTTGACGCCGGTAATTTTTGAAAATCTGCCGTAATAACAAGTACAGGATCAAGAAAATCAGGAAGGCAATGGAGAGAAAAGTGGTCAGGTTAGCTAGACCCTTCTTGACCAAATAACTTTCAGAAACGACTACATCCACCTTGTAGCCATAGATCGTGCTACGGGTTTGCCATTTAACATCTTTTGCTTGCTCCTTATCCCCTTCATGGTACATTTCTTTCCCAAAGGGCGTGAAGATCCTCACAGCAACCGGTAGATCTCCTCTAGCATTGTCAATCGCTGCCGTCAAAATTTCCTGGTCCAGAGTCATATAAGCAATCCCAACTCCAGCACCCGTAGTCGGATCTGTCAAAGGAACCGGAATGGCTGTCGCAGGAGCCTTGTAATGGTCCGCTGAAACTTGCTTACCCCCCTTCGATTGCCGGGTAGAGACAAATACTGTCTTGTAATCCGACAAGGTGACATCGATCCCCTCGATGTTTTTATTGCTCAAATAGAGACTGTCAATATTCTTATGTAGGGACAATTGGATATAAGAAGGAAACTGGGCATTCAATCGCCAAGTCTCATACTCCGATGGTGACAAGGTAAAATAGCGATAAACCCCTTCTAATTTTGCAGGGTTTTCAACGAGACTACGCCCTTCTTGTGTGACCCGCTGATAAGAGGTCTCGAGATCCGTCACGACTTCAGTCAAGACCCGTTGGGCGATCCGATCGGCTTCAGCTTGCTGGTTTTTCCAAGAGATCCCCGCTACGACGAGACCCATAATGGTCAAAATGACCACCATGACATAGGCGTAGAATTTTAAAAGCGTACTTAACCAGATTTTTTTCATCGTTAGGATACCAATTTTTCGTGGATATTTTGATAAACAGGGTCAAAGATATCATTGACAAAGAAATGCCAGACGCCGATCAAGACAAAAAAGAGAAGGGCTGGCATATAGTAGCTAATGACGCCAAGTAGCGCGGTTCCAAGGATGAGCTTGAGAACCGGACGAATGTCCAGCAACATTCCGATCAAACTGAGTTTGATACTGTTGGTATAAGAGAGAGCAAAATGCACTTGCAATTTCAAATAAACGGCGTAAGCTAGAGGCGCAACCAAGAGGAAAACCAGATTAAACAGGAGAACCAAAATTTGGAAGAAATTTAAGTGAGGAATCTGGATCATGAGGTACATGCCATAGAAGAGGACTCCTTCAATGGCAAAGAAGGTGTAAAAGACTTGATTGGCTAGAACAAGATTTTCTTTGAAGAGTTCCCAAGCGCGTGACCAATGATAGTCTTTGTACTTCATGCCATTTTCTGCATAGAGGCTCATGATAGTGGTACTGGCCGGTCCTACTCCTAGAAGAATGCCCCCACAGATCGTCAAGACCCAAAAAATCCCTGTTACCAGCATAGCAACATAGACTCTCGTAAAAATGAACTCGATGATTTTCCCCATCATTCAGCCTCTTTTCCAATTAGTGATTCTATTATATCATAAAAATAAAACGCTTTCCCATATTTGCATTAGTAAATTGAAATATTGATTTTCATTTCCAAGATTCATTTTCATAAAAAACTTAAAAAGGCTCTGGAGATCCCTCCAAAGCCTTTTCACACGACCTATTTCTTATTTTTTAGAAGCAAGGTATTCGTCGTATTGTTTTTGCATTTCATCAAGCACTTTTTGGTAAGCACCTTCTGATTTCAATTTTTCAAGCATCTTAGGAACTTCTACTTCAGGATCCACAGTACCAGTATTGATAGCACCCGCGAATTGGTTCAAAGTATTTGTAAGAGCTGTGATTTCTGATTTCACTTTATCTGTGTTAAAGATGAAACCAAGTGCTGGAGATTCTTTTGCAGTTTCCAAGTCTTTCTTAGATTGTGCAATTTGTTCATCCGTTACGTTTTCGTTGATGTAAAGAATCCAGTTGTTACCAGTATTCCATCCAGACATGTGAGTGTTTCCGTTGTAGCCATCCAAGACTTTCACACGGTTTTCTTTACCTTCAACTTTTTCCCAGTTCTTGCCTTCTGGTCCGTAAACAAGACCGTTCAAGAGTTCTGGATTAGTGTTCAAAAGGTTCAACACTTCCATTGCTTTTTCTTTGTTCTTAGAGTTATTTGAGATAACAAAGTTAGCTACTTGAGTGGTGTTGTTCTTCTTGTACAGTTCAGTAAATGGTTTGATTTCGATCTTACGGTTTGCTACACGAGAAAGCAAGCTGTTACCGTAGTCAGCTGGTCCTACTGTTTCTTCACGAACCAACCATGTATCTTGAGAAAGATCATAACCAGTGTCGCTTGTAGCTACGTCTTTTGGAATGTATCCTGCTTCGTAGTATTTGTGAAGAGTCTTCAAGTTTTCTACATAACGAGGAATGGTGTAACGGTCAACAATCTTAGTGGTGTCACCTTTCAAGTCAACAACGAATGGAAGTCCATCAACAGCCACGTAGTCGAAGTCATCTGAAGGTCCACCGTAGCTCTTGTTCATTGCAAATGGAACAACGTTTGGATCTTTTTCTTTGATGGCTTTCAAGACTGGTTCAAGAGAAGCATAGTCTTTGACGTTTGAAACGTCGATACCATATTTTTCAACAAGTGGTCCGTTGAAGGCAAAGTTTTGAGAAGATGCAACGTTAGCTGCTACTGGAACAGCATAGATCTTGCCATTTACAGTGTTCCCTTTGATGTAAGCTGGGTCAAGTGCTTTGTAAAGGTCTTTTCCTTCTTTCTTGTACAATTCTGTCAAGTCAGCATAAGCACCTTTTTGAGCGTTGATGACATAGTTATTAGCAAAGGCAATATCATAGTTTTCACCAGATGAGATGATAACGTTCATTTTTTGTGCGTAGTCACCCCAACCAAGATATTGGATATCCAATTTTGCGCCAACTTTCTTTTCAATGATCTTGTTGGCATTCTTAAGAAGAACATCCAAGTTATCTGGTTTATCACCGATTTGGTACATCTTGATGATTGGTTTACCATCTTCAGTTGTTGCTGATTTCTTGTTGTTACCTGTAAGGCTTCCACAAGCAGCAAGAGTAGCTCCAAGAGCAATGACACTAGCAGATGCTAACGCGTATTTTTTCCAATTTTTCATAAGAAAAATCTCCTTTATGTTATTTTCTTTTTAGACTAAGTTATGAGTTGAAAATCCTGTTGATTTTCAATGAACGATGTTATTCTTTCACACCACCGATGGTCAAGCCTTTTACAAAGTAGCGTTGGAAGAATGGATAGAGAATGGCGATTGGCACTGTTGCCACAACCACCATGGCCATACGTCCTGTTTCCCGTGGGATGGATTGTACAGCTCCTGCCAATTGGCCGGATACCCCGACATTTTTAGCGATGTAATCCATATTGTTTTGGATTTGCATCAAGAGGTATTGCAATGGGTAAAGGTTGTCACTCTTAATATAGAGGAGGGCATTGAACCAGTCGTTCCAGAATCCTAAAGCGGTGAAGAGACTAATAGTCGCAATCCCTGGTAGAGAGAGTGGCAAGCAAATTTGGAAGAAAATCCGTGTTTCACTTGCCCCATCGATCCGAGCGGATTCAAGAATGGCTTCTGGAATGGTCCGTTTAAAGAAGGTCCGCATCAAGATGATGTTAAATGGGCTAAGCAACATTGGGATAATCAAAGCCCCGATGGTATCACCCAATTGCAAGAGTTGAGTGGTGACAATATAGCCCGGTACCAACCCTGCACTAAAGAGCATACTAAGGAGTGAAAATACGGTAAAGAACTTGCGGTATTTAAAGGTACTCCGTGAGATCGCATAAGCATAGGTTGTGGTGATAAAGACATTACATGCTGTCCCCACAATGGTCACAAACAAGGTAATGAAGAGGGCTTGCAAGATTTTGTCTTTGAACTGTACCAAGAAAAGGTAACCATCAAATCCAAATTTTGCCGGCCAGAATTGGAATCCATGGACTGCCAAACTTTGTTCGTCTGTCAAAGAGATCATGACAACGAAGATGAAGGGAAGTACACAGGTCAATCCGACTAAGGTCAACAACAAGGTAAAGAAGAAGTTGCTCTTCTTACTGAAAGAATGGATCCCGACATTATCAATTTTTTCTTTTTGAATGGTTGATTTTTTCATACGATCCTCCTTTCTAGAAGAGAGCGGCATTCTTATCAATGCGACGGGCAATGATATTTGAGATTAAAACAAGAACCAAACCGACTACCGATTGGTAAAGACCGGCTGCTGCTGTCATCCCGATATCCCCTGACTTGGTCAAACCGTTGTAGACATAAACATCAATAACGTTGGTCACACTATAGAGCGCTCCAGCATTATGCGGGATTTGGTAGAAGAGACCGAAGTCTGCGCGGAAGATATTTCCGACTGCAAGAATGGTCAAGACCGTAATCAAGGAAGACAACTGAGGAATGGTGATGTTGCGAATGCGTTGCCACTTAGACGCACCATCCACGGTCGCTGCTTCATAGTAAGTTGGGTCAATTCCCATGATGGTTGCATAGTACATGACACTGCTATAACCAAAGCCTTTCCAAATTCCTAAGAAGAGGAGAAGCGCTGGCCAGATCCACAATTCTGAATAGAAATTGATGGCCTTCATGCCAAGTGAAGTTAAGATGTGGTTGACCAATCCTTTGTCCACGTTCAGGAAGGCATCGGTGAAGAAGCTGATGATAACCCATGATAGGAAGTATGGGAAGAGCATGGAGGTTTGAAGCACCTTGACCACTCTTTTTGATCTCAACTCACTAAAGATGATGGCGATCCCAACGGAAACAATCAATCCTAAGAAGATAAATCCTAAGTTGTACAAGACCGTATTTCTTGTAATAATGTAGGCATCTTTGGAACTAAAGAGGAACTTGAAGTTGTCAAAGCCAACCCACTTACTCTTCATGACACTGTCGATGAAGCCCTCTCCTGTGATATGATAGTCCTTAAATGCTACGATATTCCCAAAAACCGGAATATAGAAGAATAAGATTAACCACGCTGCACCAGGTAAGACCATTAAAAGAAAAATGAAATTTTCTCTCAGAGTCCTTACAAACTTTTTCATTTAACTCCCCCTTTTGAGCCTTGAGCGTGTTTATTTGCTTTGGTAGCGTTTACATCACCTATTATAAGATAGCCCATTTACATTTTCAAACTCCTAATTATAGAAAAAATTCTACAAATTTATGACATAGCTTTAAAAAAGAGTAGAAAAGGGTGATCGTAGTACAATCCCTCTTCTACTCCTATAGACCATGGATGAGACTTCTGTCATCCGACTTGGCATTTTTTACGTTGTATAAATGGTTGAGGCCGTCGCAATAGTATGCCACTGGTTGGCTGTCGTTGCTGCGAAGTCCTGATCTCCGTAGAAATCGTTGAATGGCAAGATCTCTACTTCTAGTTCATCGATACGAGAGATTTCGCCTGCTAGGTAGTTTTCAATACGGCTTTCTGCTCGCTTGATGCGTTGCAAGAGTCCACCCATACGGATATCTACGGTATCCAAGCCAAAGACCTTGTTTTCTTTCAACCATTGGTGGCTAAAGAGAGCATGTAAGTGTTCAATCTGGCTTCTGAGTTTTGGTAATTCTTCCCGAGCAATTTGTTGCAAGCTCTCTTTATCACCTGTTTGATAGGCTTGACGAATTCGTCGTCCCACATCAACCTTGCTACTTAAAATAGCATTCAACTGAGCCTGAGTTTCAAAGAGATAAGCGTAGGCGCCCGCTTTTTCTTTAATGTCAGAAAGGGTCTCGGCAGCCTTGGCAAAGTGGGGCTTGTCCTGTTCAGGTGTCATGTGCTTGTCAAGGATTGGGCAGAGAACATCCTGATAAAAGACATAGCGATTCGGGTTGATCCCACTGAGATTATCTGGTAGGTCTGGCAAGAGGTTAGCCAAGTCAAGCTGCATAAAGTCCTCAACGGATAGGCCTGTATTGGTCTTGAAATGAGCTGACAGACGCTCTAAATCATTGCGGTAGCTGAGTTCTGCCCAGATTTGTAGACTTGGCAGAATAGAGAACTGGGCTGTTTCACCACCATTATCTCCCCAACCAGTCACAATGACTTCTTTGATCTGATTAGCGCGGCAGGCTTTGTTAGCTTCGACAGCGATGAGTCGACTGAAATGGTTGTGTGGTGTAAAACCAATCCACTTCCAAGCCCCACCTGCAAAGGCGATATTCTGGCTGATCTTGTGGTGATTACCGAAGTTACGGTTGTATTTTTCTTCGCTATCCTGATAATAATCCCAGTAAACCAAGGTCACACGGTCTTTGAGACGATCTAAGTAAACACGAGTTTCTTCTGGAATTTCGGCATCACGGTCGTACTGTCCATCTGCTGACATGAGTTTGAAGAACATATCGCTCCACATCTGGCAGTGGAAACCATACTTGTCTGCAATATCCAGCACGCGCTCCAAATGTTGGCACATGAGGAGGCTACGGTCCACAACACCGTTTAAGATGAGATAGCGTCCCAAACCAACCAAGTGGGCTTCGTCCATGCCGATATTGACCTTGCGTGTTTGGAGCTTAGACAAAGTCGCAAACATGCCGTCAATTAGGTCGTAAACTTTTTCTTCGCCGATGAGAAGAATATCTTCTACATCGCGGAGTTCTTGCACTTCTTTGACCCCCCATTTGACAAAGGCTGATAAGTGGGCCAAGGTCTGGATACATGGTACAAAGGTCATGTCAAACTGCTGGGCATAGGCCTCAATTTCCTGTAACTCTTCAGCAGCATAAGCTCCACGGAAATAACCAAAGTAAGGTTGCCCCTCGATTTGATAGGTATCTTCCATGTAGAGCTCAAAGGTTGAGTAACCCATGAGCGCCAAGACTTCAATCATCTGTTTGGCTGATGTGACATTGAGCACTGCATTTCGCGAACAGTCAGCCATATAGGCTAAATCTTCATAGGCTGCTTGCTCTTCAATCGCTACCTTATCACCTTCTGCTAAGGCGGTTGCGAGAACAGACAAGGCACGGTAAAGCTGATGAGGTTTGCGATAAGTCAATTGATATTCTCCATTCTCACCCTTGATAGAGAGAGAAGCTTGGTCAGACTGAGCGACCACCACTTCTACATCTGGTAGAGAAATGTGATGTTTTAATGCTTCGATAGCTTGGGCTTGTTTGGGACTGAGTCCTGTAAAACTTACCATTGGTTTTCCTCCTGTAACCAGTTGACAAGGGCACCGTAGAGATTGGCATCTGCCTGATAGGTGCAAGCTTGGATCACTGGCGCAATTGTATATTCTTCATATTTTTCCACAAAAGCGTCTACTGCTTTTTGCACCCCTTTGATAAACTCAGGATTTTGGCTAATAGAACCACCTAGGCTAATGACATCAGGGTCGATCAGGTACTGAATATTGAGTAGTCCTTGAGCTAGATTACGGTTCATGCGCTCAATGGCTTCTTGGCAAAGGCTATTGCCGGCTGCAGCCTCTTGGTACACCTTGCGGCCATCCCAATCGGTTTGACCAGATTTTTCGATGACATAGCGAACCATGTTCCCTGTAGAAGCTAGTTGCGACCAGTTGTTAAGTTTTTCTGCTGGTTCGATAGTTGTCATGTAGCCAAACTCACCACCCAAACCATGGCGGCCACGGTGAAGCTTACCATTGATAATCATAGCCCCACCAATCCCTGTGCCAATGACAACACAGGCTGCATTTTCAATCTCAGGATGAGCTAGCAGTTCACTCAGTCCAACACAGTTGGCATCATTTTCTAGATGGACAGGGAGTTGGTGATGAGCAAGGGTCTCATACCATGAAAAACCATGGATATAAGGAATGGCACTAATCCCCTCAATCACACCTGTTTCTTGATTGACCGCACCTGGAACACTCATAGCAATCCCACGATAGTCCTGTTCTGATAAGCATTGGTCCAACCAAGCCAACAAATCTTCTAGAGTTTCTGGAGTTGGGGTGCTGGTCTTATCTAAAATCTTTCCATCAGGAGTGAGACTAGCAAACTTAATGCCAGTCCCTCCGATATCAATCGTTGCAATGGTCATTGCTTTCACCTGCAAAAAGGAGCGAGTCAGCAGTCGGTTCTTACTTTTTTCGCTCCTCCTTTCTGTTTATGTTTACTTTTTGAAATTAAATTTCTTCTTTTTTGATCAATTCTGTTCGAATTTCCTGTGGTGCCAATAGTCCTGAGTGGACCGGATACGGTTGCTCCAGAAGATCGACAACCGTTTGTTGCCCTTCTGACACGCGCACATTTTCTTGGCTCATATTGTAATAGCGAAGGATGTAACCTTCTTCATTTTCTGCTACCTTAAAGGCTGTTGGACAAACCTGAGGATGCGTCAAGGCTGTATGCTTGAGTAAGCTACCAGACGCCGCTACACTTCCTTCTTGTTTTTCAACTTGGAGGCTAGTCATCGGTGTCTGTAAAGCTTTAGCTCGGCGATAAGCGGAGAAGCGCCCCTGAGATTGATGGCATTCTACTGCATATTCCACCTCAAAGTCCCGCAAGCATTGTGCTTCTGGTGTTGGGAAATAGCCCCAGTCACCAAGTTCTCCAGAAGCACGAAGAAGTGTTACAGCTATTGTGTCGTCTCCAAGGATTTCATATTCGTTCAATCCTTTGTTAGCTACTGTCACTCCTTTGACATCATCATACAAGCTGACAAAGGCTTGTTGGTGTTGAGGATTTTCAGGATTTTTCCAAGAAGCGGCTGGTTTATTTGGCCGTGTCACCACCTCATAAATGCTTTCCGAGTCGTTGCTTGGACGCGTATTGTGAGTCTTAACCAAGAGACGGATGCGGTGGTCCTTGGCTGTATTCGTGAACCGTGTCTTGAAGCGAATTTGTGGGTCATCCACAAAGACCGTCATTTCCGTTTCTAGCGGGATCGTTGTCAGCTCTTCTGAGCGACTTGCCTGGCGGTTCATAAACTCGATAATGCCTCTTTGCTCCGCATCCAATTGTTCATCCGCGCTGACTGGAATAGTCAAGTCATGCTTGAGCAAGATTTTGGCATAGCGAGCATTGTTTTCCAAGACCTCATAAGCTGTTAAGTCCGCATAGATTGGCTCTGTCCCTTTTGGTTGGAAGTAGATATATTCATTTCCGATATCACCGCGGTCTTCGAAGCGAAGGAAATCCTCATAAGCCTCATTGGTCGTTTTATCATAGAGGGTCAAACCATCATCGATACTAAGGGTTACAAATGGTGTATCGATCACCCCATTTTGGAACAGACCATCATGATGGGAAGCTTTTCCTTCCAGAAGCTGGAAGGTCGTCCAAGACAAGGCTGCCAAATGAACCGGAACCGTCACGCGCACTTGACGTGCAATATAGGGTTGGCGGAATTTATCCTTAGGCAAGGTATAGCCAAAGCTTGCTCCCAAGTCTTCAATCTCTGCTTCTACAAGATGACCGTCTAAATCTTCTACATGATAGCCTGGCAAGGTCAAAGCGGCCATTTTCTTGAAGCCTTCTGTCGGATGCAACTCCTTAAATGGACAAACCGCTACATCGACGATCGTGCTGACGGTATTCACCTTATCATGCAAGCCTGTATTGATGACCGTAAAGAGATGCTCACTCTGGGCTTTTTGAGTTGCTAGCTTACCCTTCCATTCGTTCAGAAGGTTGGTCTTGACGAAGTTTCCAACTTGGTTGACCTTGGCAAAACGAACTTCCATTTCACGGTGAACATCATCTACGCTACATCCACAAATACTATCGTGTGGCGCATTTTGTAAGAGTGTCTTCCAGGCATAGGTCAATTGATCCTTGTGGTTGTGCCCACCAGTAATGATGGTCAAAGGTTCCACCACTTGCTCGAGCAAGTTGCTGTTTTCTTGGAAGGCTTGCTTGAGATAAATCCGAGAGGAAGACGTATTTGCCAGTGTGTACCAACCATCGGTTTCCTGACTGGTCAATTCTCCTGTAACTGTTGATAATTGCTCAGGAAGCGCACTTTCCACTGCTTGCACATATTCATCAAAAGAGCTATGGATAAAGGTCACGTCAGGAAATAGTTCGTTAGCCACGCGAATTGCTTCACTCAAGTTTCGTTGAACTGGTTGGTGGTCGCAGCCGTTCATCATCAACCATTGGTTGGTGGAGGCATAGTCACGAACATCTGCCAATTTTTGTTTCCAAAAAGCCAAAGCTTCATCTTTATCCACTGGAATTTCGTTCCCATTACTGTACCAGTTGGCAAAGAGAATACCTAGCACACGGCTACCATCCGCCCCTTGCCAGTACATTTCAGAAAATTGAGAGGTAAACTGCTCATCTTCGAGGACTTGGTTGTCAAATCCGATTGGTTTGACCCCACGCCCAAAGGCTGCTACGTGGATCCCTGATTTTTGAAGGAGTTGAGGAGCTTGCCCCATATTTCCAAAGGTATCAGGGAAGTAACCAATCTGAGTAGATTTGCCCCATTTGGCGCATTCAGCTTGTCCAATCAAGGTATTGCGGACGTTGGCTTCACTGGAGATCAAGTAATCATCCTGCAAAATGTAGAAGGGACCAATCTTGAGTTTGCCCTCGTCGATATAACGCTGCACCTTGTCGCGGTTTTCAGGACGAATTTCTAAATAGTCGTCAAGGACAATAGTTTGGCCATCCAAGTGGAAACTTTTGAACTCCGGATCATTTTCAAAAAGATCAAAGAGATTGTCAAACAGTTCCACCAATTGCATGCGGTGACTTTCAAAAGGTAAATACCACTCACGATCCCAGTGGCTATGAGAGATGATATGTACAACAACATTTTCCATGAGTAAAACCTCATTCTAACTTAAATTTTTAATGTTTTAAATATAAACTTGTGATTCTAACAAGAATCAGTGAAGCTAAAGCGTGCTCCTTATACTCAATGAAAATCAAAGAGCAAACTAGGAAGCTAGCCGCAGGTTGCTCAAAGCACTGCTTTGAGGTTGTAGATAGAACTGACGAAGTCAGTAACATATATACGGCAAGGCGAAGCTGACGTGGTTTGAAGAGATTTTCGAAGAGTATTAGCGAATATCCAAGTAATCCAAGACTAATTCACAGAACATCATGTTGGCCCAAGAGAACCATTCACGCGAGTATTTGGTTGGATCATCTACATGGAAACTTTCGTGCATGACACCCGTGCCTCCATCGCAGGCAACCAACTGGTCCAGCAAATGTTTTTTCTCAGCTTTATCATTTGTTGTCAATCCTTGAATGGATAAAGCAATCGGCCAGATATAGCGATAGAAGGTATGAGAACTTCCGAGTCCGCTTGCGTACTTCCCTTCATAGAAGTAAGGATTTTCAGGGCTCAAAATCGTCCGACGAGTAGCTTGGTAGACCTCATCGTCGATGGCGCAGTAGCCAAGATAAGGAGCTGCCAACAAGCTTGGCACGTTTGGATCATCCATGATGCTAGCATTTCCCAAACCGTCTACCTCAAAGGCATAGATCTTCTCGCCCTTACTGTTAGTAGTGTAGGCGTAGTTTTCGATCCCTTCTTGAATCTCCGCTTGGAGGCGTTTGGCATCTGCAATGATACTCTCACTATCAGCTAGATTCAATGCTGCAAAGATTTCTTGGACATAACCCAAGACAACCACTGCAAACATATTGGACGGGATTAAGTAGCTATACTGACAGCAGTCATCACTTGGACGGAAGGCTGACCAGGTCATCCCTGTCACAGCGAAATCTGGCCCAAAGCCGTCATTCACCAGCGTGTCTTCCTTACGATCTGTATCCCGAACAAAGCGATAAGGGGAATTCTTGTGGTCTTGTTCCACTGTCCAGAGATGAAGAATTTCCTTGGTCGCTGTGACAAAGGTTTCATCAAATTGGCTTGTCTCACCAGTTTCCTTCCAAAGAAGATAAGCCAGTTGCAAGGGATAGCACAGCGAATCCACTTCATACTTGCGCTCCCAAATCCAGCCATTGAGATCTGTATGGTCAGTCTCGTGATGGCCTTTCCAGTTCTCCTCAATATTAAAAGAGTTGGCATAGGGATCTTTGAGAATCAAGGTCATCTGGCGTTTGACCAAACCAGCAATGGTCTGGCGCAATTTGGGGTCTCGTTTAGCCACATGAAGATAGGGCCTCAATTGAGCCGTTGAGTCACGCAACCACATAGCTGGAATGTCCCCTGTTAACACAAAGGTTGAACCGTCTTCTAAAATTTCAACTGTATTATCCAAAGTGTCTGTATAACAACGTTCAAAGACATCCACCCACTCCGGGTACTCCTTAGCACGCTCAGCCACTTGATCCAACCATTCTCGCACAATTTCTTTTGAATAGGTCATTTATTTTCCTCACACGTATCGATTCTTTCCTATTCAGTATAAAAGATTTCAAAGGGGAAATACATACGCAAACTATAGCCCTTTTTCTACAAAATTTTCCATTTGATAAAAACGCTATCATATTTGACAACACTTTGATACAATGAAGGAAATACCACCGCGTGTTCCAAGAAAAACACAGATCATTTAAGGTTGATGAAGAAAAAGGAGACAAGATGCGCACACATTGCCAGACCATCGATACCCGTTGGGGAAGCGATAATCATCCTCACTATTCCCACGGAAACACCCTCCCTTATACAGGGGTCCCTTTTGGGATGAACTACTTCCTTCCTCAGACGACACACGAACAAGGGGCTTGGTTTTTCAACCCCAATCTCCCTATTTTTCAGGGATTTCGCCTCACCCACCAGCCTAGTCCTTGGATAGGAGACTACACTTGGTGCCTCATCACGCCCATCACGGGGGAAATTGCAAGTTCCGACCTCTTCCGTCGCCAAAGCAGTTATTCGATGAAAGAAGCTATTTTCCAGCCCCACTACCTCCGTATTTTTTCGGAACGTTATCAGATTCAAAGCGAGCTGGTTCCAAGCCGCTACGGGGCTGTCATGCGCTTTCGAGCACCAGAAAGACTGACACTCTGCTTTCATGCAGCAAAGGAACTAGAGGACTTGACTCTGACAGACCAAACCTGCCACTTCCGCATTCTGGATCAGGCTCATACCGCAGATACTTCCTACTCTTTCTATCTCCAGTGGCAATTTAGCCAGCCGATCGAGAACGTCACTCACATCGATCAAGATCTTTTTCTCACCTTTGCTAGCAAGGAAGTGACCGTCCAATTAGGAACTTCTTATCTGTTTCAAGACATGGCTCACAGCCATCTTCCTAACCTTTCCCTAGAGGAAGCTAAAAAAGAAGCAGCCGATCAATGGAATCAACTGCTAAAACGAATTGAAGTAAAAGATACCGGAGGGCGTGACCAAGCCTTTTTCGACCATTGCCTTTACCGACTCCTCCTTTTCCCTCAAACCTTTTATGAAACAGATAGCACGGGAAATGACTGGCACCTGGATGTCACCCATCAGGAAATCAAACCCGGAAAAGCTTATACCAATATCGGATTTTGGGACCTCTTTCGGACCTCTTTTCCTCTCTTTAGTCTTGTCTACCCCGATTATTACCGTCACTTTCTCGAAGGATTTTTAAACACTTACCAGGATACTGGTTTTCTACCAAAATGGTTGGCCCCAGATGAACGAGGGATGATGCCAGGCACCCTCATCGATGGCGTCTTTGCGGATGCTGTCACAAAAGGGATCGCACCAGACCTACATGAAAACATGCTCACAGCTATGCTCAAGACGGCCCAAAAAACAGATCCTACTCAACATTTTGGTCGCCATGGCAATGAAAGCTACAAAGCCCTTGGCTACCTACCCGATGATTTTCACGAAAGCGTGAGCCATAGCCTAGATTATGCCTATAGTGATTTTTGCATTGCTACCGTTGCCAAGCAATTGGGGCATACAGAAACAGCCGCTCGGTATGCTGCTTCCAGCCTCTCCTACCGAACACTGTATGATGCCCAAACAGGCTTTATGAGAGCACGATCCACCAATGGAAACTTTAAAGAACCCTTCTCTCCTATCAGCTGGGGAGGAGATTATGCAGAATGCTCTGCCACCCAAGCTACTTTTGGAGCCTTACACGACCTCTCCGGTCTGATAGAGCTAATGGGCGGTAAAAAAGCCTTCACCCAACGACTGCTGGATCTGGCCAATCAAAAACCTCAATTTGATGTAAGAGGATATGGCTATGAAATCCATGAAATGAGTGAAATGGCCCAAGCCCCATTTGGGCAGATCGCCATCTCCAATCAACCCAGCTTCCACATTCCCTACCTCTTCCGTTACAGCCTTCATCCCGAATACACCAATCTCCTGATCCACCAGATCCGTTCCCAAGCTTTCCATCAAGATTTCCAAGCCTATCCAGGTGATGAAGACAACGGTAGCCTATCTGCTTGGTACATCTGGTCAGCCCTTGGGCTCTATCCAACCTGCCCAGGAAAACCAATCTATGATCTGGGACTCCCTCTCTTTAAAGAAGTCCTTCTCCATCTTCCCAAGCAAGAACTCAAGATTTGCGCCAACTCACACACAGCAGGCGCCTATTTCATCCAAAAAGCCCTATTAGATGGCAAAGAGAAACAAGAGGTTTCCCATCAAGATCTCCTTGAAGTCCAATTGCTCCAATTTGAGCTTTCTTGGCTTCCCCCACATACATAAGAAAAAGAGAGTGGGACAGAAATCGGTCATTCGTTAGAATTCGATTTCGTCGTCCCACCTCCGCACAGTTGAGTAGGGCTGTAAAAGCTGATGAAATCAGC
>JAGZKI010000091.1 GCA_018365265.1 Streptococcus parasanguinis
AATTGAATCAACCCGAGTGGAATAGAATGGAATGGAATGGAATTTAATGTAATGGAAAGGATTGAAATGAAATGGAACGGAATGGAATGGATTGGAATTGAATCAACCCGAGCGGAATGGAATGGAATGGAATAGAATGGAATGGAGTAAAAGGGAAGAGAATCAACCCGATTGGAATGGAATGGAATGGCATTGAAAGGAATGGAATGGAATGGAATGGAATGGAATGCAATGGAATAGAATGGAATTAAATCAACACGAATGGAATGGAATGGAATGGAATGCAATGGAATGGAATGGAATAGAATGGAATGGAAACAAACCGAGTGGAATGAAATGGAATGGAATGGAATAGATTGGAATGGAATGGAATGGAAAGATTTGAATCAACCTGAGAGGAATGGAATGGAATGGAATGGAATGTACTAGAATGTAATTGAATGAACACGAGTGGAATGGAATGGAATGGAATGGAAAGGAATGGAATGGAATCAACCCGAGTGGAATGGAATGGAATGGAATAGAATGGAATTGAATCAACACAAGTGGAATGGAATGGAATGGAATGGCAAAGAATGGAATGGAATGGAATGGAATGGAATGGAATGAAATAGAATGGAATTGAAACAACCGGAGGGAAGGGATTGGAATGGAATGCAATGGAATGGAATGGAATGCAGTGCAATAGAATGGAATTGAATCAACACGAGTGCTATGGAATGCAATGGAATGGAAAGGAATGGAATGGAATGGAATGGTATGGAATGGAATAGAATAGAATTGAATAAACACGAGTGTAATGGAATGGAAAGGAATTGAATGGAATAGAATGGAATTGAATCCACACAAGTAGAATGGAATGGATTGGAATGGAATGGAGTGGAATGGAATGGAATGGAATGGATAGGAATGGAATAAACCCCAGGGAATGGAATGGAATGGAATGGAATGCAATGGAATAGAATGAAATTGAATCAACCCGAGTGGAATAGAATGGAATGGAATGGAATTTAATGTAATGGAAAGGATTGAAATGAAATGGAACGGAATGGAATGGATTGGAATT
>JAGZKI010000005.1 GCA_018365265.1 Streptococcus parasanguinis
CAAGTCGAAAGAACTATTGCAGTTGCAGTATGAGGAAAGGAAAAAGATTTCAAAACATCAATCTAGTGTCCAAAAGCAATTGCTCAAACAAGAGAAATTCGAACGCAAACAGCAAAAACGAAGAGACAAGCATAAAGGACATTAACCTTTATCTCTTTCATAAAAAAAGCTTCGGTAGGAAGAACCCTACCGAGGCTTTTTAACATGTCGAAAACGATTGTTGAATATCTGGATGATGTTCCCAATCAGCTCGATCGTAGCTGCCTGTAATGGTGTGTTCCTCTGAAAAGAGCAGAACCCGTTCCACAATCGGAGCGATTTGGTCGAAATGGTGGGAGGAAATCACAATTGTTTTTCCTGCTGTTTTGAGATCTTGGAGCAGGGCGACGATCAGCTTTTGGTATTTGGGGGAGAGGCCGTTAAAAGGCTCATCAAATAGCAAGAGACTAGGATTCATGGTGAGGACACTGGCAATAGCGACTAGCTTCTTTTCCCCTCCGGAGAGATGGTAGGGAATGCGATCTCTCAGGTGCTCAATCTCTAAAAGAGCGAGTGTGTCATTGACGCGTTGGTCAATTTCAACTGCAGTTAAGCCGAGTTGACGTGGGCCAAAAGCTAGTTCATCATAGACGCTTGTGTTGAAGAGTTGCGTATCGCTATTTTGAAAAATGAGTCCCACCTGTTGAAATAGCTGACCAGCACGATGGGGATCTTTTAAGAAAGGACCATCAATCGTCCAATCCTTAAAGTGGTAGTGACCAGAAGACAGGGGTAAAAGTCCAACCAGAATTTTGAAAAGTGTGGATTTTCCCGCTCCGTTTGGTCCCATCAAAGCGATCGTTTCTCCTTGCTTGATCTGTAGTTGGATATCGTGGATTCCAATCTCATCGGTGTAGTGGTAATTTCCATCTTGAATGGTAATCATAGGCTATCCTTTCTAACGGAGTAGAGTGGTGACGGCGATAAGGAAGACTAATTCCAGTAGTAAAAGGCCATCTTCTTTTTTCCAACAGAAGGGCTCTTTTTGTTTCCTGTCCATGCCATATCCTCTTAGCAACATGGCCTCGTAGACCTCTTTGGTATGGTTCTTCGTTGAGAGATACAAGAGACCTAGCAGAGAACCAAAAAGATGGAGGCTCACTTTTTGACCAACAGTCCTAAGTTGCACACACTCAATTTGTTGGTGAAGGTGTTTTCCCAAAATATAACTATATTTTAGCGTAATATCAATGGTCTGGACAAAGGTCTTTGGGACATGCAACTGCCTTAGGGCCTCCACCAGTTGGATGCTTGTGGTAGTGGCTAAAAAGAGAGAAATATTGAGGACAATGACCCCCGCACGCAACAAAAAGAGTCCACCGTTTTGAAATCCTTGAAATAAGATACTCGGTAAAATCACAATGGCAGAGAAAAGAAGGACCTTGACGAGGACCTTAAACAGGTGAAGAAGGGCTTCTCCTGGAAGCATGGCAATGTGAAGTAGTAAGAGGATACCGAGGATCCAGAGCTGGATCGTATGGTGGGCTGTTGTGATGAGAATGGCTAGGGTTAAAAAGTAAACGAGCCGCATCCAAGAGGAAGTTTTGGCCTTGAATGCGGGTGTCGTTTGTTTCATTTTACCAAGAAAATGGCGCAATGTGTGAAGGTTCATTTGTAAATAGTGATGGCTTTTGGAAGCTTCTAGAGTCGTTTGCTCTTGAAGGAGCCAGTCAGGAAGTTTACGCATGAGAAGTTTTTGCTCCGTTTATTGATCGAATCATTTTGCTAATGATATAGAAAATAAGAACAGCTGTAATGGCTGATAGAATATAGCCAATCGCAATTTTAGTTCCAGGAATGGTGTAATCACTGAACAAGGCTTCAAAAGAAAATCCATTTTTGATACCAGCTGGAACTTTCCCTTTGAGCAAGGATCCTAATTCTTCAGAAGACCATTCTCCGAAAGCTGTACCATCTGCCAGGAGACCGAGAGGGCTCAAAACGATCAGCCCCAAGAGGACCCAGCGGATTTTTTTGACAAATGAAGTCGTATTTTTGCTACTTGGTGTATACAATTCAGCTGGGGCTACTTGTTTGACAAAGCGGTAAATTACATAGGTGAAGAAGGCTTCGACCCAGCCAGCTACCACAAGATGGGCAGCCATCATGGCAGGAATCGTGACTTCTAATCCATAAGGATTGTAGAGAGGTTGTCCAGCTTCGGATGCAATCAAAGGTTGCAGTCCAAGTTCTATCCCTGTTAAGAGAGCTGCAGCGTTGATAGCGACATAGGACCCCACGATCACTCCAAGAGATTCATGATGGTGTTTGCGGAACCAACTGTAAATCCCATAGCCGATAAAAGGCATGGCAACGGCCATATTGAAGATATTGGCTCCAAGGGCTAAGATTCCTCCATCTCCAAATAAGAAGGCCTGGAGGATCAAGGCAACAGATAAGGCAAGGGAAGCTGCATAGGGACCAATCAGGATGGCCAGAAGAGCACCACCGACAGCGTGTGCCGTTGTCCCCCCTGGAACTGGAACATTAAACATCATTAACAAGAAGGATAAAGAGGCTGCGACGCCAAGCATAGGGGCCAACTCTTTATTTTCCTTTAATTGAACTTTGACTTTGGCAATGGATACGCCAATCGCAGGGGCAGCCGCTACAGCTAAGAGGGCACAACTTGCAGGACTCAAATAATTATCTGGGATATGCATCGCAAATACTCCGATCTTTCTATCATATAGTTAACAGATTACCACATCGTAAAACCAAGTGTCGTTACAAAAGGAGTTTAACATTTGTTACTATTATAGCGAATTTTTGACCGTATTCCAAAGAAGTTTGTGTAAAAGGAGTAAAAAGTCTGGTCATTTGGAGCTGTGCAAGAATCCTTTGAAGAGCCACTTGTCAAAAAAATACTATTTCTATATCGAAATAGTTGACAGATGTAATAAGCAGTGGTACAATGACTTTGATATTTCGATATAGAAATAAAAAGGAGACAAAATGGACAAGATGCAAGGGGGCTATCAAGCTTTACAGATACGCTTGTTAAATGGGCGTATCTTTCAAAAACTGCTGAGTAAGGAACCAGATGCCCTATACCGAAGTGAACAAGGGAAAATTTTAACGATTTTGTGGAAGCAAGAGTTGGAGTGCGCTACTGCGACCGATATCGCTCTTGCGACGGGTCTAGCCAACAATACATTGACCAGCATGGTTAAGAAATTGGAAGAACAAGGCTTGGTTACGATTCAACCTTGTACGCAGGATAAAAGGAAAAAATATATTTCTTTGACAGACCTCGGTTGGGCACAAAAGGAAATTGGGGATCGTGTTAGTAAGGAACTGGGTGAGATTTTCTATCAAGGATTTTCGGATCAAGAAATTCGAGAATTTGAAGCCTATCAAGAGCGGATAATCTCAAATCTAAAAGCTAAAGAGAATGACATCTAGGGAAAGGAGGCAACAGTTATGATTGGAATTACAGGTGTAACAGGGAAATTAGGTTCCTATGTGGCGGATCTTGTCGATAAAAAAGGAATCGCTTCCGTCCATCTGGCAAGAAGCCCAGAGCGTGCAAAAGTTTATGCGTCAGCGGAACTTCGTAAGATGGTGTATGCCAATACTCCAGAGGTGGTTGAGGCCTTAAAGGGTATCGATGTCTTATTGATGGTCTCTGCTCGGGAAAATCCAGAGCGTGTCAAGGAGCACAAGGAGTTTTTAGATGCTGCAAAGCTGGCGGGGGTGCAGCATATTGTTTATACCTCCTTTTATGGGGCAGATGAGAAGGCAACTTTTACCTTGTCTCGAGATCATGCCCAGACGGAAGCCTATATCAAGGAGTTAGGATTCACCTACACTTTTTTGAGAGATAATTTTTACTTGGACTTCTTGATTGATATGGCGCTTGAAAATGGAGAGATTCGTGGTCCGGCTGGCAGTGGGCAGGTGTCAGCTGTTGCCCGTAAGGACACATCTAGGGTTGCAGCAGAAATTCTTTTAAATCCTAAGGAGTGGGAAAATCAAACCTTGAATCTGACAGGGCCAGAGGATCTTTCCATGGAAGAAATCGTAGCGCTTCTCTCAAAAGAGACCGGTAAGACCATCGCGTATGTGGATGAATCAGTAGAAGAAGCCTATGAGTCACGGAAAAAATGGCCAGCACAAACTTGGGAGTATGATGCCTGGGTCAGTACCTATACAGCGATTAAAGCTGGTGAACAAGCTGGGGTTTCAACAGATGTCGAAAAAGTCCTAGGGCATCCAGCAAGTAGTCTATTGGATATTCTTAGAGACAGAAAACTTATTGAGGAAAAATATGATTGAATACAAACATGTAGCCTTGCGCTACACGGAAAAGGACATTTTGAAAGATGTCAATCTCCGCATTGAAAATGGAGAATTTATGGTTCTTGTGGGACCTTCAGGATCTGGAAAGACCACCATGATCAAGATGGTGAACCGTCTCTTGGAGCCGACAGATGGCAATATCTATATGGATGGGAAACGTATCAAGGACTATGATGAACGGGAGTTACGTCTCAGTACCGGCTATGTCCTTCAAGCCATTGCCCTATTTCCAAACTTGACCGTTGCTGAAAATATTGCTCTCATTCCTGAGATGAAGGGCTGGACTAAAGAACAAATTGCTTCTAAAACAGAAGAACTCTTGGCCAAGGTGGGGCTACCTGCTGCAGATTATGCTCATCGTTTACCAAGCGAGTTATCTGGTGGTGAGCAACAGCGGATTGGTATTGTGCGGGCTATCATTGGGGAACCAAAGATTCTATTGATGGACGAACCTTTTTCAGCCTTGGATGCCATCTCTCGCAAGCAGTTGCAGGCTCTTACCAAAGACTTGCACAAGGAGTTCGGCATGACGACCATCTTCGTAACCCATGATACGGATGAGGCCTTAAAATTAGGGGATCGAATTGCAGTTTTGCAGGATGGAGAAATTCGCCAGGTGGCAGACCCTGAAACAATTTTACAAGCGCCTGCGACAGACTTTGTCGCAGATTTGTTTGGAGGTGCTCACCATGTCTAAACTGCTTACAACTTTTCAAGAGCGTTTTGGGGACTGGCTCGCTGCACTGGGGCAACATTTGCAACTGTCATTACTGACCTTGCTCCTTGCGATTTTTCTGGCTGTTCCTCTAGCTATTTATTTGAGTATCCACAAAAGAACAAGCAACTGGGTTTTACAGCTAGCTGGGATCTTCCAGACCATTCCTTCCATGGCTCTTTTGGGCCTCTTCATTCCTATTATGGGAATCGGGACGCTTCCGGCCTTAACAGCTCTTGTCATCTATGCCATTTTCCCCATCCTTCAAAATACCATCACCGGTTTACAGGGGATTGATCCAAGCCTTGAAGAAGCAGGAATCGCCTTTGGGATGACCAAGTGGGAGCGACTCAAGAAGTTCGAGATTCCCTTGGCCATGCCCGTCATTATGTCTGGGATTCGCACGGCAGCCGTGATGATTATTGGGACAGCTACCCTAGCTGCCTTGATTGGAGCTGGGGGACTCGGTTCCTTTATCCTCCTAGGGATTGACCGCAATAATGCCAGTCTGATTTTGATCGGTGCCCTATCTTCTGCCTTCTTAGCCATCGCATTTAACCTTCTTCTCAAATGGATGGAAAAGGCCAAATTGCGGACCATCTTTGCAGCCTTTGCTGTGATGGTTATTGGATTAGGAGCTTCTTATACGCCAAGTCTTCTTCCCAAACCGAAAAAAGAAAATCTGGTCATTGCTGGGAAGTTGGGTCCTGAACCTGAAATTCTCGCCAATATGTATAAGATCTTGATCGAGAAAAATACGGATATGACAGTGACTGTCAAACCGAATTTTGGCAAGACCACCTTCCTCTATGAAGCTCTAAAAAAAGGGGATATCGCTATCTATCCAGAGTTTACAGGTACGGTGACCGAAAGTCTCCTCAAGCCAGCACCACAAGTCAGTCATGATCCAGAAGCAGTCTACAAAGCTGCTCGAGATGGGATCAAGCGACAAGACGACCTAGCCTTGCTCAAACCTATGGCTTATCAAAATACCTATGCTGTTGCAGTGCCTAAGAAGATTGCCCAAGAGTATGGACTCAAGACTATTTCAGATTTGAAAAAGGTGGAAGGACAACTCAAGGCAGGCTTTACCTTGGAGTTTAACGACCGAGAAGACGGAAACAAGGGCTTGCAGAAGGTCTATGGTCTCAACTTACAAGTCTCCACTATGGAGCCAGCTCTTCGCTACCAGGCGATCCAGTCTGGTGATATCCAGATAACAGATGCCTACTCAACGGATGCCGAGCTGGCTCGTTATGACCTGGTGGTCCTCGAAGATGACAAGCAACTTTTTCCACCTTATCAAGGGGCGCCCCTCCTGAAAGAAGCTCTTCTTAAGAAACATCCCGAATTGGAAGGTGTGCTTAATAAGCTAGCTGGTAAAATCACAGCAGACCAAATGAGTCAGATGAACTACCAAGTCGGAGTAGAAGGCAAGCCTGCTGCTAAAGTAGCGCGTGACTTTTTGGTGAAAGAAGGGTTGATGAAAAATTAACAAACCATTCTCAAGTCTTTGCACTTGAGAATTTTTTAATAGAAAGCAATTTCATATCCTTTCAGCAAGCTTTTGGGTTAGAAGGGGAGACCTTCTCTTCAAAAAAACTCCATTGAGTCTGGCTTAAAATTGTGTTACAATAAGCCTTGAAAATGAATGAAAGTATATGGAAAAAAGTATGAAAAAACAACCAGTGATTGGAATTACAGGAAATGAAAGACCCTTCCCGGATGATCCAGACGCGAACATGAGTTATGCGGCGACTGGTTTTGTCGAAGCGGTCAAAGAGGCAGGAGGGATTCCTTTGATCTTGCCGATTGGAGATGCGGCCTTGGCCAAAGACTACATATCGATGATTGATAAGCTCATCATCACCGGTGGACAAAATGTCTTGCCCAAGTTTTACGGAGAAGAAATCACCATCGACAGTGATGACTATCTCTTGAAACGCGATCTCTTTGAGTTGGCCTTGATTGAAGAAGCGCGTGCGACTAAAAAAGCGATCTTTACCGTCTGCCGTGGGACCCAGCTCTATAATGTCGCTTTAGGGGGAACTCTGCATCAAGACATTGAACACCACTGGCAGGACAATCCAGGTCAGTACACCAGCCAAGAGTTGGTGACCAAGGATCAGACGATCCTGCAAGAGATCTATGGTAAGACCAGTCGCATCAATTCTTTCCATCATCAAAGTATTAAAGACTTGGCAGATGGCTTAGAAGTGATCGCGCGGGATCCTAAAGATGACGTCATAGAAGCCGTTCAATCCACAGATGAGAGTCGTTTCCTCGGCGTTCAGTGGCATCCGGAATTGCGTTTTGACAAGAGTCCAGCAGATCGTAAGCTCTTTGAATATGTCGTGACTCAATTGTAAAGAGGACCAGCCCCCTTAGGAATTTTTCCTAAGGGGCTTTTTCTTTAATCTGCGTAAGAAAGACTGTAAATTGTGCCTAGGTTTTGGGGGAGGATTCGCTACAATAGAGCTAGTAGAATGAGGAGGATTAGGACATGTATCAATTTCCAAAGGATTTTTTATGGGGGAGTTCGACCTCGGGCCCTCAAACGGAAGGACGTTTCGCCCAGGATGGAAAGGGAGACAATCTCTGGGATTACTGGTATAGGATCGAGCCCAACCGCTTTTATCAAGGGCAAGGACCAGAGAAAACATCGACTTTTTATGAACACTGGGAAGAAGATCTGGACCTCTTGTTAGAAACTGGGCACACCGCCTTTCGAACCTCTATTCAGTGGTCCCGTATTTTCCCAGAAGGACGAGGGGAGATCAATCAAGCAGGCGTTGATTTCTACCGTCGTGTCTTTGAAAAGATAAAGGAAAAAGGGATTCACCTCTTGGTCAACCTCTATCATTTTGATTTACCGATGGCTCTTCAAGAGCAAGGGGATGGTTGGGAAAATAAAGAAACCGCCTATGCTTACCAAGAATATACGCGTTTTTGTTTCAAGACCTATGGAGATCTGGTCGATCAGTGGATCACCTTTAATGAACCCATTGTCCCTGTGGAGTTTGGTTATTTTTATGATGCCCATTTTCCTCATAAGGTAGATGCAGTAGCAGCAGTAAAAGTAGCCTACCACACCCAGTTAGCAAGCTCTCTAGCAGTGAAGGCCTGTCACGAGGTGGATCCTAATTTCCGTATCGGAATTGTGCTCAATTTGACACCAGCCTATCCTCGGAGCCAGCATCCAGAAGATGTGAAAGCTGCGCGCATTGCCGAGCTCTTTCAAGCCAAATCCTTCTTAGATCCATCTGTTCTTGGTCATTATCCTGAAGAATTAGTGGAGATCCTACGGGAGCGTGATCTCTTACCGGATTATGATCTCTTTGAATTGCGCTTGATCGAGGAAAATACGGTGGATTACCTAGGGGTTAACTATTATCAACCACTCCGTGTGGCGGCTCCTCGTTATGCTCCAAATCCAGTATCTCCCCTACTCTTTGAACAATTTTATGAACCTTACGTTATGCCAGGGCGCAAGATCAATCCCCACCGTGGTTGGGAAATCTATGAGCAAGGCTTGTATGACATTGCCCAAAATATCAAGGAAAACTATGGCAATATCGAGTGGATCCTGACAGAAAATGGGATGGGGGTTGAAGGAGAGGAAAAATTCCGCAAAGATGGAGTGATCCATGACGACTACCGGATTGACTTTGTCAAAGACCATCTTCGTGAGCTCCACCGGGCTATTCAAGATGGTGCCAACTGTAAAGGTTATTTGATCTGGACCTTTATTGACTGCTGGTCATGGCTCAATGGCTACAAGAACCGCTATGGCTTAGTTGAGTTGGACCTCGAAAGTCAAAAACGAACCCTCAAAAAATCTGGCCATTGGTTTAAAGAACTAAGCCAAGCCAATGGGTTTGAGAAGTAGACAAACTGCTCTTTTATAAGAATCAATCAACTTCTATAAAAATAAAAAATTTTATTCGTTAGAGTTATTCAACAGTGAGAAAAGTGTCTAAACTATTCAGTTTCAGGCACTTTTTTCACGGCAGAAAATTTTTAAGATGATTTTTACTTCAATCTTAACGCTAACTTAACTAGACCAATTTTCTTGAATTTCCTAGTTGACAAACTGGAAGAAGCATTGTATACTGACTCCGCTGGTTGCTTTTTGGTCAAATTAGACTAGACCAATTTTAAAGTAACTGAGAAATCGACCATGGGTCGTTTGACTAAGTAAAGGGGAAAGTATAGCAAGGCTATATCGTAAAGACTATGTGCGGAATCGTTGGTGTTGTAGGAAATACAAATGCTACTGATATTTTGATTCAAGGACTTGAAAAACTCGAATACCGAGGCTATGACTCTGCGGGTGTTTTTCTGGCTAGTGAAGGCAAGAGCCAATTGGTAAAGGCAGTTGGCCGTATTGCAGAATTGTCGTCTAAGGCGGAAGGTGTCGAAGGGACAGCTGGGATTGGACATACCCGTTGGGCCACTCATGGAAAACCAACTGAGGACAATGCCCACCCACACCGCTCTGAAACAGGTCGCTTTGTTTTGGTCCACAATGGGGTGATTGAAAACTACCTTGAAATCAAGGAAGAATACCTAGCCGGTCACCATTTCAAGGGGCAAACAGATACAGAAATCGCCGCCCACTTGATCGGAAAATTTGCTGAAGAAGATGGCTTGTCTACGCTCGAAGCCTTCAAAAAAGCCCTCCACATCATCCGTGGGGCCTATGCTTTTGCTTTGATGGATGCGGAAGATCCAAGCACCATCTATGTAGCGAAAAATAAGTCACCACTCTTGATCGGTCTTGGAGATGGTTACAATATGGTTTGCTCTGATGCTATGGCCATGATTCGTGAAACCAACCAATACATGGAAATCCATGACCAAGAGTTGGTCATTGTCAAGGCTGACAGCGTTGAAGTACAAGACTATGATGGAAACGTCAAAGAACGGGCAAGCTACACGGCTGAACTTGACCTTTCTGATATTGGAAAAGGGACTTACCCATACTACATGCTCAAAGAAATCGATGAGCAACCAACTGTCATGCGTAAGTTGATCCAAGCCTATACAGATGAATCTGGTCAAGTAGTGGTAGAGCCAGCTATCATCAAAGCGGTTCAAGAAGCAGACCGCATCTACATTCTTGCAGCTGGAACTTCTTACCATGCTGGATTTGCTTCTAAGAAAATGCTAGAAGAGTTGACGGATACTCCAGTAGAACTCGGTATTTCCTCTGAGTGGGGTTACGGCATGCCACTTCTTAGTAAGAAACCACTCTTCATCTTTATCAGTCAATCTGGTGAAACAGCGGATAGCCGTCAAGTATTGGTCAAGGCTAATGAAATGGGCATTCCAAGCTTGACAGTAACCAATGTTCCAGGATCTACTCTTTCACGTGAAGCAGACATGACGATGTTGCTCCATGCTGGCCCTGAAATTGCGGTCGCTTCCACCAAGGCTTATACGGCTCAAATCGCAGCCCTTGCCTTTCTTGCAAAAGCTGTTGGGGAAGCCAATGGCAATGAAAAGGCCAAAGCCTTTGATTTGGTGCACGAATTGTCTATCGTTGCCCAATCGATCGAATCAACCCTTTCAGAAAAAGAAGTGATCGATGAAAAAGTCCGTGGCTTGTTGGAAAAAACCCGCAATGCTTTCTATATCGGACGTGGCCAAGATTACTATGTTGCCATGGAAGCCAGTCTGAAACTAAAAGAAATTTCTTACATCCAATGTGAAGGCTTCGCAGCGGGTGAGTTGAAACACGGTACCATTGCTTTGATCGAAGACGGTACACCGGTCATCGCTCTCTTATCTGATCCAGTCCTAGCCAGCCACACACGTGGTAATATCCAAGAAGTGGCAGCACGTGGGGCTCATGTCTTAACCATTGCAGAAGAAAATGTCGCTAAAGAGACAGATGATTTAGTCTTGACGGCGGTTCACCCTTATCTCTCTCCAATCTCAATGGTGGTGCCAACCCAATTGATTGCTTACTTTGCAACCCTTCATCGTGGACTCGATGTCGACAAACCACGGAACCTTGCTAAGTCTGTAACGGTTGAATAAACTTGTCTCTATAGAAAAAACATCCTCGTTAGGTTTTTCCTAACGAGGATGTTTGGTTTATTTATCAAAACCTTGCAAGGCTTTGAGGCGTTCTTCTGTTTGTCCCTTGGCATCTAGTTTTTTACCTTGGTAAACAGCAGATTCCCATGATCCGTACATTGGATTTGGGAAGATGATGAATTTTTCACCAAATTCTTTTTGCAATTCGTCCAATTTCTTGTCGCGATCAGCTTCAGATGTCTTAGAGAAGTCTGCAAAGTCCACTAGGTTGTCCCCAAAGAGCAAGACAAGATTGGTCTTTTCTTGCACAGCTTGGCGACGGCCTTCTTTTGATTTGACACCATCTTCTAAGAACATGAGGTGGTCACGTCCTTGAACAGGAATGCCTTCTTTTTCAAGATTCTTGATGGTGTCGTCTACTTGAGAGGTTGTACGGTCAGAAATATAGTAGATTTGAACCCCATTTTGATCCGCATATTGAAGGAAATCTTTGGCACCTGGTACCGCTTTTGCGGCTGCTTTTTTCACCCAAACATCCCAATCTTTAGGATTGAAGGCCGTACCATCTTTGACGTTTTGAACTTGGTAAGGGCTGTTGTCTAAAACAGTTTCATCCAAGTCTAATACGATTGAGTATGGCTTATCAGAAGGCGTTTGGAGGATCTCTTTCAAACGGTCAGTAGCGACATTGTAGCCTTGTAAATACAAAGCCTTGGTTTCTGCTGCCTTTTGGTACCAGAGAACAGACATGGTATTTTCTTGTGAGCGCTGCTGATCATAGGTCATCGTCACCTGATTTTTAGTGCTGCTTGCTTTTGTCTCTTGCGTTTTAGTGGTGTTGCTTCCACAACTCGTCAGTAAAATGACAGAAGCAAGAGCAGAAACGATGGTAAAGGTGGGTTTTGTTGTTTTCATAAACCGTACACTCCTTAAAATTATTCTATAAAAATTATACTCCTTTCAATCTTGCATGACAAGAAAGAGGGGAAGGGGAGCCAGGAAATGGTGGAATGAATAGGAAGAAAGAAATGTTGATATGAAGGGCTTTTTCATCTCAATAGATGCCATTTTTCATCTTAAAAGGAGGGGTATAGTTTTATATTATAACCGGATCAAGAAAAGATCAAAGAGGTCATTTTTTCTAAAATGAAAGAATCGAGAAAGATACTCGCAAGTCCCTATTTTCAAGGGCTTGCGTTTTTTTGATGATTTTCTTAATAAAGAAATTTTAAGGCTTTGATAGGGAAAATATATTAGTCAGCTAGTTTTCGAGGTGATATCATGGTTACAAATTCCAGAAGGGAAGCAGTCAATCTTTCTTTTGGAGAAAAGATGAGGAGGATGTACAGTATGAGTAAAAAAGAATTGGTTCTTCGTGCCATTCGAGGCGAAGCAGTAGAGCGAATCCCTGTAGGATTTTGGCTCCATTATGTGACCCAAGAAGAAAAAGAATTGGGGCTAGACAATCCAGCTGTAGTAGAAAAAAGTATTAAGGGTCACCAACACTATGTTGAAGAAATATCCCCTGATTTTGTCAAGATCATGAGCGATGGCTTCTTCCGCTATCCGAGTGCCCTTTATTCGAGAGAGATCACATCGATCCAAGAATTAAAGGACATTCAACCGATTGGAGAGCATCATCCTTGGATTGAAAAACAGATTGAAGTGGTCAAGGAGATTCGTTCCCATTTCCATGAAGAGATTGCTTCTTTCTACAATATCTTCTCGCCCATTTCTTATTTGAAACGCTGGTTCCGTACGGACAAATCCCGTGGAGACCAAGTGATTGCAGACTTTATCAAGGAAGATCCAGAAACTTTAGCCCATGTCCTTGATGTCATCGCAGGAGATATCGCTATTCTTAGTCGCCGCTTGATCCAAGAAGCAGGAGTGGAAGGCATTTACTTCTCAACCCAGCAGGTTCAAGATGAGCGCGTGACAGAGGAAGAATACCGCAAGATCATTGAGCCAAGCAACATTGCCGTTCTAGAGGCGGCTAATGAGGCGGGTGGCATCAATATTCTTCATATCTGTGGCTTTGAAGGAGCCAGCAATGAAGTGGACCTCTTCAAGGATTATCCAGCTCAAGTCATTAACTGGGCGACCCATCATGAAGGGCTCAGCTTAGCAGAGGGTCGCAAGCTCTTTGGTGATCGTGCTGTCTTGGGTGGTTTTGTCAATGGCAAGAAAGGCTTGCTCTACCAAGGGGAACGAGAAGCTATTGAGCAAGAAACGCGTCGCTTGGTGGCTGAAGCCGGAAGCCGTGGTTTGATCCTTGGAGCAGACTGTACCGTGCCAGATGATTTCCAATTGGAACGCTTAGATTGGGTGCGTCAAGCAGCTGTATTGTAAGAAGAAAGGAGAGGGAGATGAAAAAGATCAATGTATGGTGTATCCTGGTAACCGTTTTGTTTTTGCTTCTAGGGCTCAGTAAAGTAGCTCTAGCAAGCAGTCAGGGGAAAGCAAAAAAAGATCCAGATATGGCAAGACTGGAGAAGATTCCAGCTCATAGTTTTTCCCTCATCCGCCCATCTGACCTAGCAGGAATTCTACTCCTTGAAGATCAGTGATAAAAAAAGATGAAGAGCTTGATAAAAAATATATATTAGTCAAACAATTATCGAAGTGATAAGATAACAAACAAGAAAAGATTAGAACGAGGTAAGAACATGTCATCAAAAAGAGAATTAGTCTTAAAAGCTTTTAAAGGAGAAGCAGTTGACCGTGTGCCAGTTGGATTTTGGCATCATTTTACAACAGAAGAAGAATGGTTGAAAGGATTTTCTAATCCGGAAATTATTGAAAAAAACCTGAATGGCCATAAAAACTTCCTTCACAAGGTCAAACCAGACTTTGTCAAACTTATGAGCGATGGTTACTTTGCTTATCCAAATCCAGCTATTCACAAAGGCCTTGAAAACATCTCAGATTTAGCAGGGATTGAACCGCTTGGAGCCGATCATCCATGGATCACAGAGCAAGTAGAGCTTGTGAAAAAAATCCGTGCCGGTTTTGAAGAAGACATTGTAGCTATCTACAATATCTTTGCTCCAGTGACCTACTTCAAATGGTTGGTCGGAGAAGTTTCAGGTGGAGATGACTTGATCGCTAACTTTATCGATCAAGATGCAGCAACTCTTAAAAAAGTATTGGATACAATTGGCCAAGATATTGCAAGTTTGAGCCAACGAATCATTAAAGAAGCAGGAGCAGACGGGATCTACCTCAGTGTTCAAAGTATCCAAGATGCGCGTGTCAGTCAGGAAGTTTACAAACAAGTCATCGCACCGAGTGAACTCCATGTCTTAGAGACAGCTAAGGAAGCTGGTGGCGTAAATATCCTTCATATCTGTGGCTACGAAGGAGCTCGCAATGATATCCATCTCTTCACAGACTACCCAGCCCAAGTCATTAACTGGGCAGTCGGACCAGAAGGCATCAGCCTAGCAGAAGGACGCGAAATCTTCGGTGGACGTACGGTTCTTGGTGGTTTTGAAAATGGCAAAAATGGTCTTCTCTACACAGGAGATAAGGCTGCGATCCAAGCAGAAACCAAACGCATCATTGCAGAAACAGGAACGACAGGCTTGGTCATCGGTGCCGATTGTACGATTCCAAGTGACATTGATGAAGAACGAATCGAATGGGTTCGTGAAGCTGCAGCAGAATAAGGAAAATAGAAAGAGGGAGAACAAAGTATGAGTAAAAAAACATGGATTATCGGTGGGGTGGCCGTTCTTGCCATTGCAGGTGCAACCATTCTTGGACGGAGCTTGAACCATGCAAACGACAGCAAAGGCTCAACAGGATCGAACAAGGTAACAACCTTGAAAGTAGCCCACACTCAAAACTATGTACCGTATGATTTCGTCGATGAAAAAGGAGAATCAGATGGTTATGAAGTAGCCGTTCTCAAAGCCATTGACGAAAAACTACCAGACTACAAGTTTGAGTATACTGGAACAAGTGATGACGATCTCTTGATCGGTCTAGAATCTGGTAAATACGATATCGGAACCAAAGGAGCTTGGTATACCGAAGAACGTGCCAAGAAATTTATCATTCCAAAAGAACCAATCGGAGCAAGTATCATCGGATTTACCGTACGAAAAGAAGATGCGGATAAATACAAGAACATCGATGACTTCGCTAAAGAAAAAGGAAAATTGGTTCCAATTTCACCACAAAATGCGCAGTGGAATGTTATTAAAGAATACAATGAAAAGCATAAAGACCAACAAATCGAATTGACAGCTGCGGAATCTTTCAAAGTCGCAGATGCCTATGCTTGGGTTCTTGAAGGACGTTACGATGCCTTCTTTGACATCAAACTTTCCTTTGAAAAAGCTGTCACAGATAAAGATGGTTCTTACCACCAATACGCGGACAAACTGAGCTGGTTTGCCTACAAAGGAATTCCAACTTACCCATTGATCCACAAGGATAAGAAAAACGAAAAATTTGCGGAAGAATACAGCAAGGCCATCAAAGAATTAGAAAAAGATGGCACACTTGCTAAATTGTCGAAAAAATATTTCGGTGAAGATGTCTTCAGTTATGTAGATAAAAAGAAATAAGATGGAACTGGGTGCGCATAGCCCCAGCTTCCTTATTTCTATACGGATACAGAAAGGAAAAGAAACATGGTCTCATACGACATTTCCAAGGTCTGGTCATTTCTTCCAACCTTGGTCCAAGCTCTGCCAGCGACCCTAGCTTTGATGTTTTTAACGACGGTTCTCGGTTCTGCATTTGGCTTGGTTTTGACCTGGGCACAAGTATCAGAAGATAAGGTAGGAGCAGGTCTGGCAAAAGGTTATGTCTTTACTTTGCGTTGTACTCCTCCGATTGTCTTGCTCTTTTTGGTCTTTTATGGACTCCCCCAATTTTTGAACTGGTGGTTGGGCATTGACATTGACCACTGGTCCAAGTTTGTCTTTGTCCTTGTTGCCATGTTTCTTCTCTTTGCCGCTATGATCTCTGAGGTCTTCAAGGCAGCCTATTTGGCCATTCCAAAAGGTCAGATGGAAGCGGGCTTGAGTATCGGCTTGACGCCAGCTCAAACCATTTGGCGGATTGTCCTTCCCCAAGCCTTTCGCGTGGCTCTTCCAAATATGACAACTGCCATCTTGAACCTCATGCGTGATGCCGCTTTGGCTTATACCATTGGCTTTATCGATATCATGGGAGCAGGCAACAACTTGATCAGCCGCAATCTTGGGAATTATTCCCTCGAAACGTATACAGCTGTAGCAGTGATCTACTGGGGAATTGCCCTTGTGATCTCCTTCTCCGCTCAACTCCTTGAGAAACGACTCAGTGTAACAGAAAGGTAGCTTATGGATTTCAATTTTATTAGTAAAGCATTTCTAGCCACCTTGGGTGGTGTTCCAGTGACCCTTCTGATCATGGTCGTATCGATTCTCTTGAGTTTTCTTCCAGCCCTCTTTTTGGCACTCGGTCAGATTTATAAGGTCAAAGGTGTTCGCAGTTTCTCAGTGGTTTACTTAGCCTTTATCCGCGCGACGCCTCCGATTCTCTTGATTCTCTTCTTTTATAGTCTCTTTCCCAGCCTCTTAAATAGCTTTTTTAAGAGTATTGGCAGTCACTTTAATGTCTTTGAGATCAATCCCATTTACTATGCCTTTATCATCTTTAGCTTGATGACAACAGGGAGTCTTGCTGAAATTCTACGGTCAGCCATTCTGACTGTGGATAAGGGTCAGCTAGAAGCAGCGCAAGCCATTGGTTTGACTAATCGCCAAGCCTACATCCGCATTGTTTTTCCACAAGCCTTGCGTTCAGCCCTTCCCAATTTGTGTAACTTAGTTATCAACTTGGTCAAAGGAACCTCCCTTGTCTTTGTCATGACCATCAAGGATATCACCGCCATTGCCAAGGTCGAAGCCTCTTATGGCTATCAATATTTTGAATCCTATCTCGTGATTTTTATTCTTTATATTGTCATTTGTGGGGTGATTCAATGGGGATTCAATCGCTTAGAAAAACGCCTGACACTCGCATAGAAGAAGGAGAAATAAGAAGATGTTAGAAGTAGAACACGTATCGAAAAAATTTAAGGACCACCAGGTCCTGGTAGATGTCAATCTCAAGGTCAACCAAGGGGATGTCGTCGTTATTTTGGGTCCATCTGGATCAGGAAAAACAACCTTCCTTCGCTGCCTCAATCACTTGGAAAAGGCAGACACAGGCCACCTAACCCTAGGTGGAAAAGAATATGACCTCTCAAAACTCAGCAAGAAAGAGATTCTAGAAATCCGCCAAAAGACAGCCTTTGTCTTCCAGCATTATAATCTCTTTGCTAACAAAACAGCGCTTGAAAATATCTTAGAAGGCCTGGTTGTGGCTCGGAAGATTCCAAAAGAAGAAGCCATCCAACGGGCAGAATCAGCCCTTGAAAAAGTTGGTCTCCTCGCTTATAAGGATTACTATCCTTCTCAATTGTCAGGGGGTCAACAGCAACGGATCGGAATCGCGCGTGCCATCGCGGTCAAACCAGACGTGATCTTGCTGGACGAGCCGACTTCAGCGCTAGACCCAGAGTTGGTCGGTGATGTCTTAGATGTCATGAAGCAATTGGCCCAAGAAGGAGTGACCATGGTTGTCGTAACCCATGAGATGGGCTTTGCGCGTGATGTGGCCAACCACGTTATCTTTATGGATGGCGGACACATCATCGAAGAAAATGAACCCCATGAATTCTTTAATAGTCCAAAGGAAGAGCGAACCAAACAATTCCTTTCACGGATTTTATCCGACGCCACTTATAGCGTCGAATACATGATTTAACAAGAGACACACCCAGTAAGGGTGTGTTTTTTGGATTCTGGAAAAAATTTTTAAAAATTGGCTCATTTTTTAGAAATCATTACGAATAATATAAGTGAGAGGGAAATATGACTGATAAAAAACAACGATTTGTACTACTATTCTTACTGACTTTGTTTCTAGGAGGTTGCAGTCTTTTTACGGATAAAGCTGCTGAGAGAAAGGAAATGATTCAGATCGCAGAAAGTACGAAAATGGAGCGAGCGATAAAACACTTGTTAATCAGTATCGATCCGAAAGCTTTCACTTCAGAAGGAGTCATTCACTCCTATACCCTGATAAAAGGTGAATTGGAATACAATCCAATGGGAGGGATGAATGTCTCTCTCGTTATCAATGGCGATAAAAAGTTAACGATCGATACGACTGTTCAAATGGAAGATTCAGGACAGTTCGAAGTAGCTTGTTATGGTATTTCAGCAAGATTAGATGATCTGTTAAGTGAAGCAGAAGATGCTGGGAAATAAACTCATTCAGGTAAACACCCCTAATATAGGTAAATAGAAACAATTCTGGATCAAAGCTGGTATGTTACATCAATAGCTAGTGCTTGTAACGATTTGGCAACATTTTTTAACAAAAGTAACATTTCAGGTATGAATAGAATTTTGTATAATAAATTCTAAGAAACCTGAAGAAAGAATGGGAAGAAGATGAAAAAAAGTAAATTTATTGTGTTGATAATGGTAGTATTTAGCCTGAGCTTAGGAGGCTGTAGCTTTTTTAATGGACAATCTGCCAAGAAACAAGAAATGATTCAAATCGCAGAGAGTAAGAAGATGAAAGTGGCGATTGAAAATATGTTGAAAAAATTAGATCCTAAAGCTCTTACTCCAGAAGGAAAAATAAAATCATATAAAATTTCTAAAGATGATTTAGATTATAATCCGATGGGAGGGCTATTAGTAAAAATAGTTATAAATAATGATGAAAAATTAGTTTTAAGCACAACTATACAAGAGGACGCTACAACAGGGAAATATGAAGAGACCTATTTTGGGGAAACAGAGGAGTTAAGTGATTTATTAGATAAGGAGTGATAATGGCTAATAATTTAAATTTCAATGATCAACAAAATGTTAAAGCTGCTCTACTTGAATACGAAAAAGATGTCAAAATAAATGGAAAGTTTAAAATTGGGACGAAGAAAGACGAATACATTGGTAATGTTGCCCATATTTATGATAACGTAAATGACAATGAGGAGCAGGTCTTCGTTCTTACTAATAATGGCCAAGGCGCGCAACAAAATGCAGTCCCCTATACTGCTTCAGATGAAGAACGTGCCCAAATCCATGACGTGACTGTCTTGATGAAGGGATCTGAAACTGAAATAAGTACACAAAAATTACTCCATGATACATATACGGATTGGGTAAAGACAGATTTGCCAGCAGCTTCCAATATTTTGAACCCTGGTGGTGCGAGCGAGTATGCAACCGAATATGCGAAGAATTATGCGCGAGATAAGGCTAAGGATAGTTTTAATAATTTTGTAGAAGCTTTTGAAGATGCGATTATTCCTACTTCTGTTAATCTTCCTCCGGAGGCCACACCCTTAGGTAGGTTTATGAAAAAAGCGCTGGATAATCCTGTCAGCAATTTCGTACAGGAAAAAGCATCAGATGTGGTCGGCTTTTTTGCAGAAAGGACAGCCGAAGAACAGGTTAAATTTCCCGCTTTAGTGGGAGCTGCTTTTTTAAAAAAATACAATGATGAAAACGGGACTTTCCCGCCTCCGCAGTTTAAAGATGCTGCAGCTCATTTGAAAGAGGTGATCCGAAAATACCCCAATGCCAAGATCGATCTATACGGTCACTCTCTGGGTTCTATGAATATTCAGTATGCGCTTGCCTGTTTGACGGAAGAGGAAGCTTCTCATATTGGGACCGTACACCTATATAATGGCCCTAATGCCTATCCTATCTTAACACCTGAGCAAAAAGTGCGTATAGATTCGCTGAAGTACAAAATCTACAACCACATTGACCATAAAGATTTGGTTAGCTTGGGCTATCAGGATTCTGGAAGCAAGGAATCCAGTGGGATTGTCAAGCACCTCAAAACTAAGAATTTGATAAATACGGGCCTGCAGCACATGATGCATGGTTATATCTATGATAAGGACGGGAATTTGGTTCTTGAAAAGGGAACGGAAGCCATCACTCGCAAGGAAATCATTGAAGAGCGGATGAAGGTTTACTATCGCCTAAAGGATAAATTGCAAAAAACAGGTGGTGGACTGAGCTCAAGTGAACGGATCTATCTGGATGCTTTGCAGGCGCGCTTGGCTTCTGATGAGCTGATTCGAGTAGTGGATGAAGGGCTGGAGCAAGCTCAGAAATCTAAGGCACAACTGGATACAGATTTAGAAGCTTTGGAGAAAGTATTACAGACCGTTCCGAAAGGCTTCATTCTCAATCTTGTGGAAGTAGAAGAGGCCTATGCACAGGCTGGTGCAACAAAGCAAACAATTGTCACTGAAGTAAGAGAAAGGTTTGACAATCGTTTGGCTACATATCAGTCCTTATCGAATGAATTCCATGCTTTAAACGAGCAAGTGAATGCAGGAATTGAGCTCTTAAAAGCAAAAGATCAAAAAATAGCAGGAGAAATGAACCAGTGGGAACAACTAGCTTATTAATTTCATCTACTCTTTCAAAAAAGGAAAAGAAACTAGATCACTTGGAAAGAGAGTTCCAAAAAGCGCGCTTGGAGCTAGATGAAAAGCGTTGCCTAGTGGAAAGAAAACAGCAGCTCTTCACCCAGATGCTGGAAGAAGAGTATGCGATGGCAGCTTCCTTCTTACAAGAGCAGGAAGTTGATAACAGTTGTGGATGGGAGTCCCTCCATCGCTGTATCGAAGAGTATGATATCGAAGCTAGAGAAGCTGCACAAGTAGCTTTAAAACAGATCGAAATCGAGGAAGAGAATTTATGGCAATCCTACCGGAAAGATAGACGCCAACTGGAAGAGGAGTTTGCACAAGATAAAGTTTCATAGTATAGAAGAGGAGGAAGTATGGGTGATAGTCCAGTCAAAGATTTCTTTGATTTAGATATGAAAGATAAGATGAGGATCATCGAAAGCCGAAAGAAACTTGAAAAAGATTTAATCCGGGTTGTCTATGCGCCCGTTTTATTGACCTGCAAGGTAGGAGTTGAGAAGCGTTACAATGATGGCTTGACTGCGATTGCAACAGTAGCTGAAGAAGACGTCCAAGTGGTCGGAAAGCAACTAGACCAATCCATGGTGGGGCAATTTGCTAAAAATGTACAGACAGCTATTCAAGAAAAAGCTGGTAAATTTAAATCTATCTAGCCAAGAACTTCTATTTAAATATGGAATCTGGAGTGACATCCAGATTTTTTTAATAAATTTAAAAAAATTATGTAAAAAAGTGTTGACAAAGAAATCAGTCTGCGTTATAATAATTTATGTAAACAAAAAGAGGTTGGAAAAACCTACTGGTTTACAAGATCAATAGTGGAAAGGAGATGGTGATATGCTATTTCCAGAATTAAGACAACTAATTGATAAAAGGAAAAATAGAAACTGTTAGCCTGTAGGGCTATTATTAAATAAATAAATTAAAATTATGTAAACAATCAAATGGCAGCCAATTGGTCTGCTAATTTTCAAGAATGAACTAAAATTATGTAAATTAGAGGTATACAATATGAATAACAACTTTAACAATATGGATGATCTTTTCAATCAACTAATGGGAAACATGGGTGGTTTTCGTTCTGAAAGCCGTCGCTACATGATCAACGGTCGTGAAGTGACACCTGAAGAATTCGCTATTTACCGCCAAACCGGTCAACTTCCAAATGAAGGAAGCGAGCAAGTGCAACACCATCAAGGTAAAGGAATGAAACAAGATGGGATCCTTGCAAAACTTGGTCGTAACTTGACCGAAGAAGCTCGTGAAGGAAAATTGGATCCGGTCATCGGACGTAATAAAGAAATTCAAGAAACTGCTGAAATCTTGTCTCGTCGTACCAAGAACAACCCTGTCCTTGTAGGGGATGCTGGTGTTGGTAAAACAGCAGTTGTAGAAGGTTTGGCACAAGCTATTGTGAACGGGGATGTTCCGGCTGCTATCAAGAACAAAGAAATCATCTCGATTGATATTTCTGGTCTAGAAGCTGGTACGCAATACCGTGGTAGCTTTGAAGAAAATATTCAAAATCTGATCCAAGAAGTCAAGGCTATGGGAAATGTCATTCTCTTCTTTGATGAAATCCATCAAATTCTTGGTGCAGGTAGCACAGGTGATGGTCAAGGATCTAAAGGTCTTGCGGATATTATCAAACCTGCCCTTTCACGTGGGGAATTGACAGTCATTGGGGCAACTACTCAAGATGAATACCGTAACACCATCTTGAAGAATGCGGCTCTTGCTCGTCGTTTCAACGAAGTGAAAGTCAATGCTCCATCAGCTGAAGATACTTTCAAGATTCTCCAAGGGATCCGTGATCTTTATGAAAAACACCACAATGTCATCTTGCCAGATGAAGTTTTGAAAGCAGCGGTTGATTATTCGATCCAATACATTCCACAACGTAGCTTGCCTGATAAGGCCATTGACTTGGTCGATGTGACAGCTGCTCACTTGGCAGCCCAACATCCAGTAACAGATGTCCATGCTGTGGAACATGAAATTGAAGAAGAAAAAACCAAACAAGAAGAAGCTGCGGCTAAAGAAGATTACGAAGCAGCTTTGAAAGCAAAAGTTCGTATCGAAGAACTTGAAAAGAAAATTGAAAACCATACGGAAGACCATAAAGTAACAGCAACAATCAACGATGTGGCTGAATCTGTAGAACGGATGACGGGTATTCCAGTGTCTCAAATGGGTGCAACTGATATTGAACGTTTGAAAGATATGGGTCACCGTTTGCAAACTAAGGTTATCGGTCAAGATAAAGCCGTTGAAGCAGTGGCACGTGCTATCCGTCGGAACCGTGCAGGATTTGACGAAGGTAACCGCCCAATCGGTAGCTTCCTCTTTGTAGGTCCTACTGGTGTTGGTAAGACTGAGTTGGCTAAACAATTGGCTCTTGATATGTTCGGAACCAAAGATGCGATCATCCGTTTGGACATGTCAGAATACAGCGACCGCACAGCCGTTTCTAAATTGATTGGTACAACAGCTGGTTATGTTGGTTACGATGATAACAGCAATACCTTGACAGAACGTGTTCGCCGTAACCCTTACTCAATCGTCCTTCTTGACGAAATTGAAAAGGCAGATCCTCAAGTGATCACCCTTCTCCTTCAAGTCTTGGATGATGGTCGTTTGACAGATGGTCAAGGGAACACGGTCAACTTCAAGAACACTGTGATTATCGCCACTTCAAACGCTGGATTTGGTTACGAAGCTAACTTGACAGAAGATGCGGATAAACCAGAACTCATGGATCGTTTGAAACCTTACTTCCGTCCAGAATTCTTGAACCGTTTCAACGCTGTCATTGAATTCTCACACTTGAGCAAGGAAGACCTTTCTAAGATTGTTGATTTGATGTTGGTAGATGTCAATAAGACCCTTTCTAAGAAAGAAATCGACTTGGCAGTGAGCGATGCAGCTAAAGAATACATGACTGAAGAAGGTTATGATGAAGTGATGGGTGTTCGTCCACTCCGTCGGGTAGTTGAACAACAAATCCGTGACAAAGTCACAGACTTCCACTTGGATAACTTGGATGCCAAACATCTCGAAGCAGACATGGAAGATGGTGTGCTTGTGATCAGAGAAAAAGACACAAAGAAGGAAGAAAACACTGATAAACAAGCAGATTAAGGCGAATTAGTTTGTGAAAAATAGAGACTGCTATAATATAGCGGTCTTTATTTTTTCTTCCCACCTGGGGGAAATTATTCGCCGTATAAGGCGAAAAAGACCCTATTTGGGGTGAAAAAACATCAATAATTAGTGAAATTAATCCAATTTGAGCAAAATTATTAATAAATAAAGAAAATAAGTATATAATCTATACAAGAATAAAATTTGAGGAATGGAAGTAAGATGAGCAATACAATTGATATCTACTCAACTCCCGAATACAGAAAAGTGGAAGCCGTTGTTCAACTGATGGTTGACGGTCGCTTGACGAGCTATCGTGTCGCAACTGAAACAAACATCAGCAAAATGAGCTTGGCGACTTTGACGAAGGGAACGAGTAAAATCAAAAATATTACCTATCAAACGGCTTTGGCCTTGATTGATTGGTATGATGAGAATCATGAAAAGTATGGCATTACGATTGACTAGTCAGTAGCCCACTTTTCGTGGTTTTTTTCTTTTTCATCAAAACTTGCCTCCTCTCTGAGACTGGAGCCTGATTTTGCTTGAAGAGGATGGGAAAACTTGAAAAGACGGGCGAAATTTGATATAGTATAGCATATATGAAAATTAAAGGAGAAACATATGCAAGGCGGAAGTTTGCTAATTATGCTCGTTCTTATGGTCGGTTTGATGTACTTCATGAGCCGTAGCCAAAAGAAACAGTACCAAAAACGGATGGAAAGTTTGAATAAACTTCAAAAAGGAAATGAAGTCATCACGATTGGTGGCTTGTACGGAACCATCGATGAAGTCGACACAGACCGCAAGACCGTTGTCTTGGATGTTGATGGTGTCTACCTGACCTTTGAATTGGGAGCGATCAAAACAGTTCTTCCTGTATCAGAAGGGATTTCAGCTACTGCTACAGAAGGTGCTAGCTCAGATGCCGATTCAGCCATCGAAGAATAATCATTAAAGAAGAGGCAAGGGCCTCTTTTTTGGTGGGCAAATAGGACGATGTGATGAAGGAAAGTCCTGCTGGTTCAAAAAAGAGGCCAGAGTCCCTATTTTATGGGGATTTATGGTATAATGAAGCGATAAATATTGAAATAGGTAGAAAAACATGTTTCGTTTTAAGAAAAAAGAAAAAATCGAGATACCTTTAGAAGTCCCGAAACACATTGGGATCATTATGGATGGCAATGGTCGCTGGGCGAAAAAGCGGATGCAACCGCGTGTCTTTGGTCATAAGGCGGGGATGGAAGCTCTCCAAGAAGTGACCATTGCAGCAAAAAATATGGGGGTACAGGTCTTGACGGTCTATGCCTTTTCTACGGAAAACTGGACACGCCCTGAAGATGAAGTCAAGTTCATCATGCACTTGCCGGTCGAATTTTATGATCGTTTTGTCCCCGAATTGCATCGCAACAATGTCAAGATTCAAATGATCGGTGATACCAAGAAATTACCAAAAGAAACGCTGGAGGCTTTGGAAAGAGCAGAAGCGATGACCCATCTCAATACAGGCTTGATCCTGAATTTCGCACTCAATTATGGTGGACGTGCTGAGATCACCCAGGCCGTGAAGCAGATCGCCCAAGAAGTCTTGGATGCGAAGTTTAGCCCAGAAGATATCACAGAAGAGATGATCGCTGATTCTCTCTATACCGAGAGTTTGCCACGTGTCCTAAGGGATCCGGATTTGATTATCCGTACCAGCGGAGAGATCCGTTTGAGTAATTTCCTTCCTTGGCAGGCTGCTTACAGTGAGTTGTATTTCACAGATGTGATGTGGCCAGATTTTGGAGAGGAAGCACTACGAAGTGCCATAGTAGAATATAGCCATCGCCATCGGAGATTTGGTGGTGTTTAGGAGAAGATGATGACGAAAGATTTACAAAAACGTGTGATTTTTGGAGGAATTGCCCTGCTCTTTTTCATTCCAACAGTAATGGTTGGAGGGGTGTTCTTCCAGATTGTGATTGGCTTGATCGCCATGCTAGGAGTTCATGAATTGCTCAAGATGAAGGGGCTTGAGACAGCGACTTTTGAAGGAGCGCTAGCCATGTTAGCGGCCTTCGTCCTGACTTTGCCGATCGAGGACTACCTTCCTTACCTTCCAGCAGATGGCAATATGATTGCCTATGGTCTGGTTGTCTTGATTCTCATGGGGACAACTGTTCTTGCTCAGAATTACAATTATGAAGATGTGGTCTACCCCATTGCGTCTAGCTTTTATGTTGGACTTGGTTTCCATTCCTTAGTAGATGCGCGAATCGCTGGTATTGATAAGGTCTTATTGGCACTCTTTATTGTCTGGGCTACAGATTCAGGTGCTTACCTGGTCGGAAGTCAATTTGGGAAACGCAAGCTTATGCCTGCGGTTTCTCCTAATAAAACGATTGAAGGCAGTCTTGGGGGAATCTTGTCTGCAGTTGCGGTAACTGTGATCTATATGATCGTGGATCGCTCTGTGGCAGGTGGACATGGTTTTCTTGCTATGATCTTCTTTACCATCCTCTTTAGCATTGCAGGTCAGTTTGGCGACCTCGTAGAGAGTGCGATCAAACGCCACTTTGGTGTCAAGGATTCTGGGAAATTTATCCCAGGACATGGTGGTGTTCTAGACCGCTTTGATAGTTTGATTTTTGTCTTTCCCTTGATGCATTTCTTGGGCTTGTTCTAAGACAGAAGAGATAGAAAGGAAACCACGTATAGAACGATGCAGTTTATTGCCTTTATTGTTATTTTTGGAGTGATCGTTCTCGTTCACGAGTTTGGTCATTTCTATTTTGCAAAAAAATCGGGCATCCTAGTGCGAGAATTCTCGATCGGGATGGGTCCAAAGATCTTTGCCCATATTGGTCAAGATGGAACAGCTTATACGATTCGCATTCTACCTTTAGGTGGCTATGTGCGTATGGCTGGTTGGGGTGAAGATACAACGGAGATTAAAACCGGAACGCCTGTCAGCTTGACGCTAAATGAGGCTGGCAAGGTCGTCCGGATCAATCTTTCAGGAAAGAATCTGGATCAGACAGCCCTTCCCATGAATGTCACCCAGTTTGACTTTGAAGACAAACTGGAAATCACGGGCTTGGTTCTCGATGAGACCAAGACTTATGATGTCGATCATGATGCGACCATTGTTGAGGAAGACGGGACAGAAGTGCGGATTGCACCAAGAGATGTTCAGTATCAGAATGCCAGCATTTGGGGACGATTAATCACCAACTTTGCGGGTCCTATGAACAACTTTATCCTCAGTATTGTCGTCTACTCACTCTTAGCCTTTATGCGCGGTGGTGCGATTGACTACTACAGCAACAATGTTCAGGTAGCACCCGATGGGGCGCTGGCTAAGGTTGGTGTTAAAAACAATGTTCAGATCCTTCAAGTCAATAACGATACCGTTAGCAACTGGGATGAGCTGACAGACGCTGTGGAGAAGGCAACCAAGGATAGCAAGACGGCTCCTGAATTGACCCTGAAAGTCAAGACAGACGGCCAAGAAAAAGAAGTCAAAGTGAAGCCAACTAAGTCAGGGAATCGTTACTATCTGGGTGTGACAAACGGCCTCAAGACAGGATTTGTAGATAAACTCTTGTCTGGTTTTACAGATACCTGGAATACAGCGACACGGATTTTGGGAGCTTTGAAAGATATCATTTTCCACTTTAGTCTCAATAAACTGGGTGGTCCGGTCGCCATCTACAATGCCAGCTCACAAGCTGCTCAATTAGGGATTCCAGCAGTCTTGTCTCTTATGGCCATGCTCTCTATTAATATTGGGATCTTCAATCTAATCCCGATTCCGGCTTTGGATGGCGGGAAAATCTTGATCAATTTGATCGAGGTCGTCCGGAGAAAACCATTGAAACAGGAAGTAGAAACCTATATGACGCTTGCAGGTGTAGCTGTAATGGTTATTTTGATGATTGCTGTCACCTGGAATGATATTATGAAATTATTTTTGAAATAGAAAAGGATATTGTCCATGAAACAAAGTAAAATGTTGATTCCAACGCTTCGCGAAATGCCAAGCGATGCCCAAGTCATTAGCCATGCTTTGATGTTGCGTGCAGGCTATGTTCGCCAAGTATCAGCTGGTGTCTATTCGTATTTGCCACTAGCTAATCGAGTGATTGAAAAAGCAAAAGGCATCATGCGCCAAGAATTCGAAAAAATTGGAGCAGTTGAAATGCTTGCTCCAGCCCTTTTGAGTGCGGATCTCTGGCGTGAATCTGGTCGTTACGAAACTTACGGGGAAGACCTCTATAAGTTGAAAAACCGTGAAGGCTCTGACTTTATCTTAGGTCCAACTCACGAAGAAACCTTTACCGCTATTGTGCGCGATTCAGTAAAATCCTATAAACAATTGCCGTTGAATCTCTACCAAATTCAACCAAAATACCGCGATGAAAAACGCCCGCGGAACGGTCTTCTGCGGACCCGTGAGTTCATCATGAAAGACGGTTATAGTTTCCATGCTAACTACGATAGCTTGGATGTCACTTATGATGAATACAAGGCAGCTTATGAGCGGATCTTCACACGCAGTGGTATCGACTACAAAGCCATCATCGGTGATGGTGGTGCCATGGGCGGAAAAGATAGCCAAGAGTTTATGGCTGTTACGCCTGCTCGTACAGACTTGGACCGTTGGGTTGTTTTAGACAAATCGGTGGCTTCCTTTGATGAGATCCCAGCAGATGTCCAAGAAGAAATCAAAGCAGAATTGCTCAAATGGATGGTCTCTGGTGAAGATACCATTGCCTATTCAAGTGAATCAACCTATGCTGCCAACTTGGAGATGGCTACTAACGAATACAAGCCAAGTAACCGTGTCGTAGCGGAAGAAGAAGTGAAACGCGTGGAAACACCAGGTGTCAAATCGATTGATGAAGTAGCTGCATTCTTGGATGTTCCAGAAGAAGCTACTATCAAGACTTTAGTTTACATCGCAGATGGTGAGCCAGTTGTAGCCCTTCTTGTAGGTAATGATCAGCTCAATGAAGTGAAGTTGAAAAACCACCTCGGCGCAGACTTCTTTGAACCTGCAACCGAAGTGGAAGTGAAAGAATTATTAGGAGCTGATTTTGGCTCTCTCGGTCCAGTTGATCTTCCTGAAAATGTTAAGATTATCGCAGACCGCAAGGTCCAAGACAGCCGCAATGCAGTAGTCGGTGCCAATGAAACAGGCTACCACTTGACTGGTGTCAACCCAGGACGTGACTTTACTGCAGAATACGTCGATATCCGTGAAGTTCGTGAAGGCGAAATCTCACCAGATGGGAAAGGGGTCTTGAACTTTGCACGTGGGATCGAAATCGGTCACATTTTCAAACTCGGCACACGCTACTCCGCTAGCATGGGAGCAGATGTCTTGGATGAAAACGGTCGTGCAGTTCCAATCATCATGGGCTGCTACGGAATCGGTGTCAGCCGTCTTCTTTCAGCCGTTATGGAGCAACATGCTCGCCTCTTTGTCAATAAGACTCCAAAAGGGGAGTACCGTTACGCTTGGGGAATTAACTTCCCTAAAGAATTGGCGCCATTTGATGTGCATTTGATTCCAGTCAATGTCAAAGATGAAGCAAGCCTTGCTTTGACCGATCGGATCGAAGAAGCCTTGGTGAATAAAGGCTACGAAGTCTTGGTGGATGACCGAAATGAACGCGCTGGTGTCAAATTCAGCGATAGTGATTTGATTGGGCTTCCAATCCGCGTAACAGTTGGTAAAAAAGCAGCTGAAGGCATCGTAGAAGTGAAAATCAAAGCGACAGGAGATACCATCGAAGTTCATGCGGACAATCTCCTTGAAACCCTTTCAATCTTGAACAAATAAGAAAAAGCTTTCTGAGCTCTCACCAGTGTGGTGATGAAACTCAGGAAGCTCTTTTTATTTTTCTTCTTTGAGGCCTTGATCTTTGAAATAGGTAAAGAGATCTTGAGGTTTGCCTTTGAGGTATTTCAACATGGTAGTGTTGGTTTCTTCCCCTTGATCAGCCAGTAATTTCACAAAATCTTCCTTTTTCATTTGAGTAAAATCAACATGCATAACGTTTGTATAGGTCTGTTTATCATCAGCGATTTTGATGCTTGTGTTGATTCCAGCTTGTCCGTTAACACCGTGTTTGGAATTTGCTTTATCAGCTTCTTCTTGATAGACTTCCTTCAATTCAGCGACATCTGATTTTTGCATATCTTCCGGTATTGGTGCAACTCCCATGATGGTCATGGAAACAATCTCATCATTCTTGTAGCCAATTTGAATTTTGTTTTGGTGGTGATCGCCGAGGTCGCTAACAAAGGTCTTGGTTTGGACTTGCTCCTTTTTGGTTTGAGTGGCTTCTTGCTTGGAAGAAGCGGCAGTAGTTCCTTTGCCTTGTTGGCCTTGGCTACAAGCGGTAAGAGCTAGTAGACAGACAGAGGCAAGTAGAAATTTTTTCATATATACTCCTTATAGGTTAATGGTGTTCGATCTTGTATGAAACAAGTTTTGAACAGGTTTCATTATACCATAAAAGTTTTAAAAATGAAAAAATATACAAAAATCTTCAAAATTTGCTTTTAAAAACACCTAAAATCAACAATTTTTATCTATGTGTTGAGTTAATATAAAAGGACAGAGTGTCTTCTTTTCTTCTCAGAAATAATACTAGTTGGAGACTACTGGGGCAAGGAATTCAGAAAATATATTACATATTTATGACAAAATGTTACACAATTGTAACAAAGTTACAATGTTTTATCAGTTAGCCCTCTAAACTTGACATTCTGGCAATATTTCATTAAGATATTTTTAAGTAAATAATACAAACAGGGAGAAAAAGGTAAAATATACAGTTATCTGGCATTTTACTAATTCGTACTAAAATGTATTGTTTATGAAAAAAATATAAGGGTATCAGCCCAAAAGGAGAAAAATATGGCTCAAATTAAATTAACTCCAGAAGACCTACGTGCTTCAGCACAACGTTATGCACAAGGTTCTCAAGAAATCGATCAAATCCTTACTACTTTGACTCATGAACAACAAGTCATCGACGCAAACTGGGATGGATCTGCATTTGATAGCTTTGAAGCACAATTCAACGAATTGTCTCCAAAAATCAAACAATTCGCTCAATTGTTGGAAGACATCAACGGTCAATTGATCAAAGTTGCTGATATCGTTGAACAAACTGACCAAGATATCGCTGCACAAATCCACTAAGATAGTCTTGGAGGTGATCTTACTTCTTGTAGGTAGATCACCCTTTTGTCTTTTGATATATAGAAAATAGGGGTTAGATTCTTAATTCCTAACCCCTATTTTGTATCTATGAATTAGAAAAAGGAAAAGGTATGGAAGTTAAAAATAAAAAATGGTTAAAATACATCGGTCAGAGTGCGGTTGTGCTCCTTTTGATGGGATCTGTCGTGGGTCTTTATACGACGGTTCAAAAGGACCAAAAGCAAAACGAAGCCAAGACCGTGCAAACGACAGAAAACACCAAGCTCAACATTGCGGTTGTCAATGAAGACAAGGCGGTCAAACTGAATGATAAAGAATACAACCTTGGGGCTAGCTATGTAAAGAATATCGAACGGGATAATTCGCAAAACTGGTCTGTACTCCCTCGTGGAGCTGCTGAGTCAGGGCTTGCAGATGGCAAGTACCAGTTGATGATTGTCATTCCAAGTGACTTCTCAGAGAAGGTCTTGGAAGTGAACGCGGTTAATGCAGAGAAGACAACGGTGACGTATAAGGTCAATGCGGCTGGAAATTCTCAGGTTGAGAACGAGGCCAATAAAGTCGCTAAAGATATCGTTTCAGACTTGAATAGCCAGTTGGTTGATATGTATATGGTCAGCATTTTGAGCAACCTTTATACAGCTCAGAAGAACGTGGAAACAAGTAACAAAATTCAATCTACCAACATTGGTTCTTACCGGAGCAACTTGCTAGATTCAGCCTTGGATTCCAAGAATATCTTCCCAAGTCTCTATAGCTTGTCTACGTCATCTGTTGAGTCGAACAATGCCTTGAAGACAGTCCTTGAGTCTTATACACAGGCTTTTGATCAATTGACCCAATCTCAGGATCAGTACGGTCAAAACTTCGACACATTGATCAAGCAACGCTCTGAGGATAAGATCAGCCATGAAGAGTTCATGAACCAGCTGATGTCCATGAACCAGTCTGTTGTCAGTGAAAAGACCCAAGAGTTGTATAAGAATCTACAACAAAACCAAGAAGCAATTACCAAACAATTGAGTCAACCAACTGAAACAGAAGGAGATTCTTCAGGGACCAAGACCTATGCAGGCTTGACAAAAGATGTGAATGATCGTGTGGCAGACCTCGAAAAAGGGATCAAGGCAGAACGCGACAAATTAGATGAGCACGAAAAGAACATCGAGTCTACTGTAAAAGCGAAGATCCTTGACTACTATGGTCTAAAAGAAGGAGACAAAGTCACTCTTCGTACCTTGCTTGGAAAGACGAGTATCAAGACATTAAGTGAAGCACGTAATAAAGCGGATGAAGATATTCGTAAAGCAATTGAAAAACTTCCGTCTTTAGATCCTGCTAGTCTGAATTTGAATAAGTATGGGAATTTCAACGCAGCGATTGATTTTGATAGTGCTTTTGCTGGAACGAAGGCGCAAGCAAAAGGGAATGCCGATGAATTAAAACGATTGGCTGCTGAAGTGGATGCCAAATTAACGGCAGTTGCGGATGTCCTTAATGCTAAATCTGGGAAACAGAAAGTCAGTATTCATGTCCCTGCAGGAGTCAAGGTTGATACTTGGACCTATGATGGACAGACTTATGCAGGCAGTGGTGAGCAGGAAGTCGAACTGAAAGATGGCAAACAAATTCAAATTCACCTTGTTGAAGATGGAGGAGCTATGCCGAGCGCGATTGATGTTGAAGTCCTTGTGAATGGGGTTTCTTCAACCAGTGTGACCGTATCTGCAGAAGATTTGAAAACAGCTGTCGCTAACTATGCATCGAAAGCTAGTGAAATCGCCTTGGATTATCAACGCGCAGGAGCATTGATCGATGCCTACTATCCAAAAGATGAAAAGGAAAATCGTCATTCGCTCTATGATCCGATCGAAGATATGGATTTGACAGATGCTTTGGTCGATGTCGTGAAGGCTGCCGTTTCAAGTAATATGAAGGACTACCGTAAGAGTATTGAAACGGATGAATCTGGGGATGCAACGAAGAGTGTGAAAGCCCAGTTAGATGGTACACTCCAACAGTTGCAAGACTTGGGACCACAATTGCAGGCCAATCTTCAAGCGATCGAAAACACCAACAAGGATCTAACCCAAAATATCAACGATCAATTGACGCAATATGCAGAGCTTCAAAAACGTTTAGAAGAGATCTCAAAATCACAAGAAACAGTGACACAGGCTCAAACCAAGACCGATGCAGATTTGTCAGCCCTTGGTTCTGAATACACGTCATTATTGAGCTCGACAGAAGGCGTTAAGAGCTCATCTCGTAGCAATGTAGAAGCTGCTAACTCTACCAATGAAATCTTTAGTCAATTGAACAAAGAATTGGAAAAAGCCCAAGGCAATACAGAGAAATTGTCTAGCAATGCGGAAAGTTTGATGGGTGAATTCGACAAGGAATTGTCTGAAAACGGGAACTTCGTCGAAGCCTTCCGTAAGGTCTTCAACAATGCCTATGAAAACGGAGTGCCGAATGAAGTCTTGCTTGACTTCTTGTCAAATCCAGTTGCAGAGAAATCGTCTTCTGTGAAAGCGACCATCAACGTCTACCGTCCATTTATCTGGATCTTTATGTTGGAAGTCTTGAGCCTCTTTACAGCTTATCTCTTTGCGACTCAGCCAATCATCCGTAAGGTTAAGGATCGTTTCAAATTGGATCGCTTGCAAGAATCAGATCTCTTGTCTGTCGGTGTCCTTGTGGGACTTTCTCTCATCCTTGGACTGGTGATCGGAATGATTTCAAGTATTCAACTCTCTGTTGGTCGTGAATATGTACCTTCATGGGTATTCTTAGCGGTTCTAGCAAGCTTTGTCTTGGTACAACTGCAATACCTTCTCTTGAAACACTTCCGTGTGATTGGAATGGGACTGGCCTTCTTCATGTTGATCAGCTATGTCTACCTATCAAGTGCGATCGGAACGACCGCGACCTTGTCAGGCCTTCCAGCACTGGTGAAAAATGTCAACCTCCTTTCTATTTTAGAAGGACAGTTTGCGGGTTACTTTGATGGACAAACAGCCGGTATCGGCGTCTTCTTCGGATTGTTAGTCTTCTTCGGACTTTTGGCCCTTGCCAATATCTTCGTTCCAAAGAAGTTTACTCAAACAAAGGAAATTGAATCAAGCTTATGAAAAAAATGATGTATCTTCTCTTTGTCCTTAGTCTCATTCCAGTAGTTGCTGTTTCTGCAGATGATTTTATTGATAATCGTCTGCAGGTCAACAACTCACGTCTTGAGACCGAGCAGGAAAAGACACTCGGGGGACAATTGGATGCGACTGAGTCTCTTTTCAATGAGAAGGATCAGAAAAAATTAGCAGATGAAAAACGCAAGCAAGAGAAACAATTGACCGATTCTGACGGCCAGTTGTTTTCTGCTATAAAGGGAAAGAAAAAAACAGGGCCTGAAGCGGACCTGTTCCAGCCTGAAAATCAAAAATTATCTAAATTCGAGTCCAATGTGGAGGACAATTCGGCCAGCTTGTCGGATTTTATTCCAGCCTTGCAAATGCTGGCTTGGAGTGCCCTTCTCTTTGGGATTGCTGGCTATATTTCCTATCGAATCTATAGAAAAGAGGCCTAAATGGACCAACATATCAATGTCACCTTCCGTATGAATGGTGCAAGCCATGACCTCCGAATCCCAACGCGGATGGAGGTGCGACGCTTGATTCGAGAATTGGATCAGATCTTTGGGTCTGCCATGAAACCTAGAAGCAAGTATCAGTTGCGCGTGGTAAATAAAGGCATCTTGCTGGATGAAGGCAAGGTGGTACAAGAGTATCCGATCACGAGTGGTGATCTGATCGAGATTGAGGAGTGGTAAGGTGAAAGAAGAACAATTTACACTGGAAGAACAAGTCTTCCGTTTTGAAAAAGAAGAAACGAGCTGGCGGCTGGACCTCAAGCGTTCAGAAGTGGATAGCCAGGATTTACGCAATTTATGGATTTTGGATCTCCATCATCCCTTGTTTTTAGAGCAAAGTATGACAGCGGATCAAGACCAGATTCATCTGACCTATCAGACAGATGCTCTGGGCTTGAGTGCAGAAGAAATCCAGGCATTACCGGTTTCAGACCGTCTGCGTCTAGCTATCAATGTCTTGGATTTGGCGCCAGCCTTGGAGCTTCCAGTGACCTTTATGTTGCATCCCATCAATTTGTTTGTGACCAAGGATGCGCAAGTCAAGATCGCTTACCGCGGGGTTCCGGGAATGATGGTGCCACGCAAGTGGGATCAGGTTGAGTTCTTGCGTCAGGCCAAGTGCTATGCGGTCACTCTTTTTGGGGACTGGGATTTCATGGAGCTCTATCAAGGCACGCTTGAATTAGAAGATCTGCCAGATTTCTTGGTGGAAATCCGTGATGCCGCTAGCTTAGAAGAGATGAAAGCTCTCTTAGAGAAAGCCTACCAAGAACGCAAGGAAGAGGAAGAAAAAACCTTGACCTTGGTTTCAAGCCGTCAACACCGAATCTTTAAGTTGGCAACAGTATGGCTTTCAGCTGTAGTGGCCCTCTTACTCTTGCCTTTGATTTATTTGGTCTTTTTCCAAGCACCCTTTAAAGAAAAGTTGCTTCAAGCGGATACAGCTTTTCTTAAAGTAGACTACACCGGTGTGATCGATGAGTTGGAAGGAGTAGCTCCAAGCAGTCTTCCAACGACACAGAAATATGAGTTGGCAACGTCTTATTTGCAAGGCTTGAATTTCTCAGAGGATCAAAAGAAGGTCATCCTTAACAACGTCACGCTCAAGTCAGACAGCCTCTATCTCCACTACTGGATCTATATCGGTCGTCATGACTTTACCCAAGCGCTGGATACAGCCAAACGGATCGACGATTCAGACTTGATTATCTATGCCCTGCGTAAAGAAATCAAGGCGACACGTGATAGCGAAAAACTCTCTGGTGAGCAGCGCGAGAAGAAACTCTCTGAGTTAGAAGGCGAATACAAGAAATACTGGGATGCCCGCTCTAAACTCTTGGAAGCAGAGACAGATGAAACCAAAGCTTCCACTAGCAGCTCAACAACGGCTTCGTCTACAGAAGGCTCCTCAACTGCAAGCTCGTCTTCTACAACTGCAAGCTCGACTGAGTCTAGCGAACACAAGGAGTAGTCTATGAAAAAACGTATCATACTCTATAAAAAAGGTTTTCGCTATGAGCTAGCGCTAGAAGAGGGAAAAACAGCCACCGTATCGAATCAAGAAACAGCTCAGTTGACCCTAGCTTCGCAAGAAAATCCCCTTCATTTCCAATGGAGTCAAGGAGAAATCTTCTACCAGTATGGTGAAGACAAAGGTGTGCTTGAAAATAGCAAAATCCTTGGGGATGTGGTCTGCTACTTGGCGACAGGAGAAGTCCATACCTATGAACTGTTAGACAAGGAAGAAATTCTCGTAGCAGATGAAAAGGGTGCGGATGTGCGCTTGCATTATCCAGTGCGCTTTCTCCTTGTGAAAAAAGAGCAGACCTGGGCTTGTCAGCTCTTATCCGGAAAACTCTACCATAACCACAAACTCGTCAGTGAAGCGACTTTTCCACTGGCCTTTGGGGATGAGCTGGCGATTGGGGATGTGACCTTTAAGCTCTATCCGGAAGAATTTGGCGTGGAAGGGGCTGTTGAAGTGAGTCCTTATCTGGTGCCGCGTTTGCATTCACGCTATGACTTCTACAAGGACTACCCAGAGTACCACCGGTCTCCGCGGATCATCTACCGGAGTTCGGAGGACAAGATTCTGATCAATCCTCCGGGAGCAGAGCCTCAAAAGCCATCAGATGAACTCTTGAAGTTGATCATGCCACCCCTCATCATGGTTGGGGTGACCCTCTTGATCACCATTTTCCAACCGCGTGGGCTCTATATCATCGCGACGGTATCCATGTCTGTGGTCAGTGTGATCTTTTCGGTCCAAGGCTTCTTCAAGAATCGTAAGAAATACAAAGAGGACAAGAAAGAGCGCGTGGAGCTCTACCATCTCTATCTCAAGGATAAGGCTAAGGATTTGGAACAACTCTCTCGGAAGCAGCGAGAAGGCATGTTTTACCATTTCCCAGCGATTGAAGACTTGACCAAGATGGTCAAACGCTATGACTCGCAGATCTACGAAAAAACACCCCTTCATTTTGACTTTTTGGCCTATCGTTTGGGCTTGGGCAAGGTTCCAACCAGCTATGAGCTCAAATATGGTCAGGAAGAGCGCAGTGGGAAGAAAGACGCCTTGGAAGAAGAAGGCTATGCCCTATTCCAAGCTCATCAAAAAATTGACAATCTTCCGATTGTAGCTAGCCTTAATCGGGGACCTGTAGGGTACGTCGGTCCTCGTCCCATCGTGCTAGAACAGTTGCAACTCCTGGTTGCCCAATTGGCTGTCTTTCACTCTTATCATGATCTGACCATTATTCCGATCATTCCAGAAGAGGAAAAAGAAAGCTGGGATTGGATGCGCTGGTTGCCCCATGCGACTCTGCAAGACATGAATGTCCGTAGCTTTGTCTACAATCAGCGGACACGCGATCAGGTCTTGAACAGTCTCAACCAAATCCTCAAGCTCCGCAAGGCGCAAAAAGAGGAAGAAAAAGCCAATGATACCAAGATCTTCCACCCTCACTATGTGGTCCTCATCACCGATGAAACCTTGATTTTGGACCATGTCATCATGGAGTTCTTCCGTGAGGATCCGACAGAGCTAGGCTGCTCCATCATCTATGTGGCAGATGTGCTCTCATCTCTTTCTGAAAATATCCAAACCGTTATCTCCATCAAGGACCGCAACCAAGGGCAATTGCTCTTGCAAGAAGGGGTTCTTCGGGAGCTTGACTTCCAATTGGATCACTTCCCTGAAGGTTATGACAAGGAAGCCATCTCGCGTGGCCTTGCTCCTCTCAAGCATATTCAACAACTCAAGAGCTCAATCCCAGACTCGGTAACCTTCCTTGAAATGTATCAGGCGGAAACGTTCAATGACCTCAAGGTCTTGAGCCGTTGGGAGAGCCATGCCCCTTACCAAAGTTTGGCCGTGCCGATTGGTCTGCGCGGCAAGGACGATTTGGTCTACCTCAATCTTCATGAAAAGGCTCATGGGCCACACGGTTTGATCGCAGGGACAACCGGTTCTGGTAAGTCTGAAACCATTCAGTCTTATATCCTGAGCCTTGCCGTCAACTTCCACCCACACGATGTGGCTTTTCTCCTCATCGACTACAAGGGTGGGGGAATGGCCAACCTCTTCAAGGATCTGCCTCACTTGCTTGGAACCATCACCAACTTGGATGGTGCCCAGTCCATGCGGGCCCTAGCCTCTATCAATGCGGAGATCCATCGTCGGGAACGGCTTTTTGGTCAATATGGGGTCAACCATATCAACCAATACCAAAAGAAATTTAAACTGGGTGAAGCGACCGAACCGCTGCCTCACCTCTTCTTGATCAGTGATGAGTTCGCCGAACTCAAGGTCAACCAACCAGACTTCATCAAGGAATTGGTCTCTATCGCGCGTGTCGGGCGTTCCCTTGGGGTTCACTTGATCCTTGCGACACAAAAACCTTCTGGGGTCGTGGATGACCAGATCTGGTCCAACTCCCGCTTCAAGTTAGCCCTCAAGGTGGCAGACCGTGGAGACTCCATGGAGATGCTGCGGACAGCAGATGCGGCTGAGATCACCCGGACCGGTCGTGCCTACCTCCAAGTCGGCAACAACGAAGTCTATGAACTCTTCCAAACCGCTTGGTCAGGAGCAGACTATCAGCCTGAGAAGGACCAGCTAGGGATCGAAGACCATACCATCTACTTGATCAATGAACTGGGCCAATACGAAGTCCTCAACCAAGACCTCTCTGGTCTGGATATGGCAGAAGAAATCAAGGAAGTGCCAACAGAGCTGGATGTCATCGTGCAGGAAATCAACCACTTGCACCAACAAGAAGGCATCGCAGCTGTGGCCCAACCATGGTTGCCACCCCTCAAAGAGCGGATCACGCTGGATGAGTTGGACAAGGTCGTGCCGATCGAGGCTTGGCAAAAACGGACAGCTCCAAGCGTCCTGATCGGGGTAGCCGATATTCCGCAAGCGCAAAAGCAAGAAGCTGTTGCTATCGATCTGTCAAAAGATGGGAATATTCTCCTTTACGGAAGTCCAGGTACAGGAAAGACCACTTTCCTACAGACAGCCGCAATGGATCTGGCTCGCAAGCAGAGTCCAGAAAATCTGACCATGTACCTGCTGGATTTCGGAACCAATGGTTTAGCACCATTGAGCCAATTGCCACATGTGGCCGATAGCCTCTTGCTGGATCAGACGGAGAAAATCCAGAAATTCATCCGGATCATCAACCGCGAGTTGGATCGCAGGAAGAAGCTCCTGTCTGAGCATGGTGTCGGCACCATCGCCCTCTACCGTGAAGTGACCGGTAAGCAAGAGCCAACCATGGTTATCCTCATGGACAGCTATGAGTCGATGAAGGACGAGCCTTATGAGACAGATCTCTTCAAGCTCTTCATGCGGATCTCCCGTGAAGGTCTCAGCATCGGAGTGCACTTGATCATCACAGCTAGCCGTCAGAACAACCTACGTGCTCAGCTCTATTCAAACTTCAAGCACCAGCTGACCTTGCCACAAAATGATATCTCTGAAGTCCGCGGTATCGTGGGAGCAACCCCACTGGCAGCTACGATGGAAGACATCAAGGGACGGGCACTCATGAAGCGTGACGAAGTCGATGTCGTCCAGTTCGCCCTACCAGTCGCAGGGGACAATGATATCCAAATCATCAACAACCTCCGCGACCAAGTCCAAAGCCTCAAAGAAATGTGGACAGGCCGCACACCAGCAGGTATCCCAATGGTGCCAGATGAGTTGACAGAAGCGGCCTTTTATGGCCGTGAGGATGTAGCAACCTTGCTGGATGAAGGCAAAGTGCCACTCGGATTAGATCTGGAAACAGTTGAGCCTGTGACATGGGATCTCAAGAAAGGAAACCTTCTCTATCTGACAGATAAAGAAGAGCAGATGACACAATTCGTCAAACAAATTACTCGTAGCAAGCAAAAGGTGATTGTGTTGGCGCCGAAGTATCATAAACTACCAAATGCAGATAATTTATTTGTCTTTTCATCGGCTGAGGAAGTTCTAGAATCTCTTAAAGATATGAATAAGCGTATTGATGAGAGATTGGAGAAACAGTTGTTTTCTCATGATGCTACTATTATTATATATAATATGGTTGATCTACTGCAGGAGTTAACACAAAATGGTATTGACTACTTGACGTACTTATTGGAAAAAGGTTTGAAGGTTGGATACGGTGTTGTTGTTATGACTTCGGCTTCTATAAGTCGCAATATTGATTCAGCTTCGAAACAAGTAAGAGCATATAAACAAGCTTTCTTAGCAATTAGATTTAATGATCAAACTATGTTGAATGCAGTCAATAAGCCACTAAGAGAAGGAGTGTTAGAAAAACAATTACATTATTATGTAGTTGATAATCAACTAAGAATAATCAAGGTTTTGATATCGTAATATTATAGGAGATGTAATGGGAAATAAATCTGAATTAATCCAACAGTATAATGAAATTAGTGCTAAGAGTAATGCATTAAATGCAAAAATCGCTGAGTTATCAGAAGCTTTAAAGAATTTAAATAATGTTTCAACTACAGTAGATTATATTCTTAAAAATCATGAAAATATAAAAAATAATTATAATTTGGCTGGAACAGCATATAAAAATGAAACGGAAGCAGAACAAACAACTGTAAAGATAGCTTCGGAGAAATTTTCAAAATATAAAGAAGATATTGCAGGGCAACTCAATGCTAAAATATTATTGCTTGGCTTTGAGGCTGCTGCATGTAGAACGTCAATGAATACATTATCTATACTTATAGATATGGCGAAGGAGTGATAGTTTTATGAGTGACATTATCAAGATACATAATTTACCTGGTATAGATGATTTTGGAAAGTCTATTTCAGAATTTTCAAAATCATATTCAGTTGCTGTTAGTGATACAGAAAGAAAGTTTTCTATTAAAAAAAATAATTCAGAATTAGATGCGTTAGAAGCTTTTTACAAAAAATTAAACATTTTACAAGAAAAAGTTTTTCATAAAGTACCTGAAGAGTTAGAAAAATATTCTACACTCAATATCACGTTTAGTTCAACTATTAAGGATGCTGGATTTGATGTCAAAGCTTGGACTTCAGAAAGCGGGAAAAATACTGTAACACAGACTTTGACAGGTGATCAGTCAACTGCTGTTGAAGATGTCAAGTCTAAATTGCAACCTGCGTTGGATACTGCCACAAGATTATTAGAAATTGATAGTATAAATTTGACCCCTATCCAGACAACAGCACAGCAAGAATTATTAACTGAGTCTACGAATAGATCAAATACACATGATGCGATCGAAGGAGCACACAAAACATTTGTACAGGGGTTGGATGAAATAACGAAGACAATAAATTTGCTTCAAATAGAAGTCAATCATGCAAAGTCGATTTTAAGGATGCCTGCAGATTTTATTTTGGATAGTATTAGCCATAAAATTTTAACGAAGGATAAAATGTATTATCTTGATTCTATGTCAAGCGATGTTGATGCAACAGTAGTAAAAGATATCCTTAGTGAATCTCCTGGAAAAATAATGAAGCAACGACCTGAGGGGATTAGTGGTGGTACATATAATGTACTTTCCGCAGAAGTTACGGATTGGATAGTGCGTGGGAAAAATGGAGATAAACTAGCAGTAAAAAAATTAAATCATCTAGTAGATGCGATGGGGAGTGAGTCGATTGACACTGTATCTCAGTTTACAACTTCAATGATAGAAGCCGGTGATAGAGAAGCTTGGTTTCTAATTGGAAATATGAAAAAGAACCATTCAGAAAATCCGAATGATTCTAAAATTGGTAGAGATCAGAATCGATTAAATAACGTGAATGATTTCATTGGTTTGATGCAGTCTATTAATTTAATTGGTATCGGAGAAGATATAGAAAGATTAAATTATGGTGAATACACTGAGCCAGAAACTAAAATGACCAACAAACAAATGAAAGACATACAAATAACAAGTGATGGAATTTCTTTCTCTGTAAAAACAGATTTTAAACATGTAATACATAAAAATGTTTTGGGAATGGTCAAAGTAGATCAAATTATGACTGCCACTACAACAACGGAAAATTATAATAGTAGTACAATGGCTGGAGCAGGTGCAAATTTGATCTATAATCAAGAAAGGGCATCTAAACTTAAGAAAGCTCGAAAAGAAGCGTTGGAAGAATTTCAGAAAGAAATGGGTAAAGCTATTGGGCAAGGCTTATTAAATAGTCTTATTCCTGGTTCTGGAACAGTCATGGAGCTTTTAGGATCGTTTGCTGGAGATGACAAGGAGAAATCGGATGGTATTAAATCACTTAGTGATTATATTCCAAATAAATACGGGAAGAATGCACTGAAGGCTATTGGTAACATTGCTAAAGACCATTTTGAGTTTAGTAGTAAGATAGAGAAACTGTCAAAAGAGGAATTAAGTAATCAACAAAAAAGCATAGGTGAGTATTTGAAAAAAGGGACTTGGTATCTCAAATCGGATAAAGATACTTATACAGACTCTTCTGTTTACTATGACTTTAATGCAACTCTTCGAGCGGAAGAAATGGACGATAGAGGTATGAAAGGCTATGTAGAAGAAAAAATTCCAGAAGCTACTCGCAATGGTTTAACTCCGGAACAGTGGATAGAAAACCAAATTAAAAAGAACGAAGTTAAAGTTGATAATGATACCAAGAACTATCTTATGGGAGTATCTGATAAAAAAATAACAGATATGAAGCAAGAGGAAATAGATAAACTTACAAATGCTTTAAATGCTATCATTCCGCAGAATGAAAGTACGGGAAACAGAGGCGTAGAAAGGTATATTTTATACCTAGATGAGAAATTTGAATACAAGGAGAGATAAGTATGACTTTTAAAAAGTTTGCAATACTTTCAACGATTTTTGTCGCAATTTTAGGATTTTTTGTCTATAAATACTACCAAGATAAACAAGAAAAAGAAGATTATTACAATAATGTGTACACTTATAGTGGTGACTACGAAATTGGTGATTATGAATTTCTAGGAGATAAGGGTATCGTAGCAAAGTGGGTTAGTAAAGATCCGGAAGAAGATAAACAAATTCGTAAGCATCTTAAGAACGATCCACAAAGTAAAGTTGAATATCATAACAATGATGTTATCATGGCAGGTAAACGTTTTATCATTAGAGAGAATTTTAAAACGATGTCGCGCAAAAAAGGTGGAAGTACCTATCGTTTATTAATCTATGATACAAAAGATCAAACTTTAAAAAAGAAAGAGGTTGATGTATTAAAATGGCTTCGAGAAAAAGGTGAAGGCTGGGGATTAAGTACAGTTGGTCCATCTTTAAATACACTACCTAGCGGAAAGGAAGTGTTGTCTGTCAATATTCAAAAGAGTACAGAAAAAAAGGTAAATGGTATTCCGGTCTCTAAGACAGAAATTAAACCATATTATTTAGATTTGGAAACGGGTAAATTCATTGATTATCAGAAGGAAAGCAAAAAAATAGAGGGATTATATTCTTCAATCAATGAAAATTACCAAGGGGATTCTTTACCAGGAGATAAATTATTACATTATGGTCTTGATTTAAACTATAATACTGTAAACATCAAAAAAGAATTATTTGAACAAAGTAAAGATCTACCAATTCAGAAAGAATATCCGAAGGCTTACAAAATTTTAAAAGAAAAGAATAGCGCTTATTATCCAACTTTTAATAGCGATCGAAGTCCAAAAGAAATTTTAAATCATTTATCTCCTCTTATACCAGAAGGTAGTGACATTTTACAAGATACAAGGATTCAATAGTTAAATAAGAAAGGAGATAAAATGGGAACAGGTACTAAACGAATTAGCTCAGAACATATAAAAGGAGTTAAAGCAAGTTTTAAGGTTGCGGATGAACATTTATCAGATAAGTCCTCTGACTTGATAGAATCAGATGCAACAGAAAAATTATCAGCAGCAACAAGCTCCATTAAACAAATGATTACTGATTTGAGTGATACTGTGGAAAATCTTGATCAGTATTTAAATTCAATAGCGGATGCTTTTGATAGAGTGGATGGCGATTTAGCTGAAGCGATTAAAAATAATATAAGTGAATCATTTTCAAATGGGAAGTCGACCAAGCAAATGCAGTCAGAAGAAGAAAAACGTCAAAATGCAGAGAAAAAACAAGGAACAACAAAATCTAAGAAAAAAGTTCAATATCCATAAGCGTCTTATTGTATTTGAGAAAATTTATTGTTTATAGCTGATTTTATTTTAATGAGGAAGTCGTTTATAAATTGGGAGAACCAAATATGAACTGCGATCAAAAAGTTAGACAGAAAAAATCAAACTTTTGGTGTCAGTACACAGGTTCTCTCTTTTTCATCATCCCCAACTCTCTCCACCTAGTGACTAACTTGCTCTTCAAATTGATTTTAGGTATGATAGTAGAAAATATTTTTAAATCTAATTCAATCACAAAAGAAGGGAAATGATCCATGAAAAAGATGATGGTATTACTGGCGAGTGTGCTTGTTTTAACAGCTTGTGCTCAGCCGAAAAAAGAGGCAAAGGAGTCAACCGCAAAGAAAACGGAGCAAACTGCAAAAGCCTCCTCGTCTGCTAAAGAGGAAAAGAGCTTGAAATTTGTAGTTGCACCTCAATTCGAAGGAAAGACATCAGAATTGATGGAACTGGGGAAGAAGTTGGTTAAGGAGCATCCGGAAGTTGGCGATCAAGGGGATATCACTGTGTATTATACAGGGAACACCTATACTGTAGAGCAACAGGAATATGCAGTATTTATGTTGGTCAATAAAACTACAACGAATCTTGATCATGATGCGACCTTTAAAATTAGCTGGAGTTATGATGGCCAATCTATTTACCAAGATCAAGTGGTCCAGTATAGTCTATCGAACAACCCTAAGTTACCGACCCAATCAGCGACTCTCTTATTGCTTCCTTTGACGAGTGAACAAAGCTCGATCGTAGAGAAGATATCAGATGAAACGAAGATGAGTCTGAGTATCACAGACATTTTGATGAAGTAGGTGATGGGGATGCCTGATATCAGAATACTTCTAGTCATTGCTGTGGCTGTTATTGGATTTCCTTTGTTTGAAGTACTCTTTTTTGGACATTTTTATAAAAGAGAAGTTAGGATTAAGACCCTCTCGTCAAAGAGCGTTGAGGGAGTGGTAGTTGGCTATAAGCGGACACAAATTGTAGCGGCTCCAATTGTAGAATATAGAGTGGATGGTCAGACCTATCGAAATAGCCTGAAATATTATCGGGTGGTGCGAGTGACCCTTCCTTGGAAAACGAATCAAGCGGCTAGCGACATCGATTTGATGGCACAAAGGATAACCATCTACACCAATTCTACAGTCTCAAAGGGCAATCTTTTTCAAGATGCTTTTCCACTGGGATCGACCATGACGGTCTGGTATAATCCAGCCTGTCCAAAAGAATCATACGTTGAACGCTATAGTGGGCTAGATAAATCTTATAAACGGCAAATGTGGATTGGAATCTGGATGTTAATTTTATTGCCTATTTTAGCAGTTGTGTCCATCACCATGGGGATGAAGTATAAATATAAATGATGAATAGAAATCACCGTCTTATCGGTGATTTTTTCGTCTTCACTTCTCCCTCGAATTAATCCTTAAATTGTGATAAAATAAGGGTTACGAATGTTTTTGACTGGTCTGGTTTTGCATAGAGTCGGGCCAGTCAAAAGCGAGCAAAAGAATCAAGATCAAGGGAGAAACAATGTCCAACACCTTTGAAATTTTAATGGATCAGCTGGATATGCCGCTGGAGATGCGATCTTCCAGTGCCTTTTTGCATGCAGAGATTCAAGAAGTCGTGGTGCATAAGGTCAGTCGGGTTTGGGAGTTCCGCTTTGCTTTTGCGGAAGTCTTGCCGATTGCTGTGTTTAAGGAATTGCGCCAGCGCTTGAAGGACGAATTTTCAAAGACGGGAAACCAGGCGACCTTTACCATCCAAGTGGCTAATCAGGACTTTTCTGATGATTTATTGCAGGCCTACTACCGGGAGGTTTTTGAGGATGGCCCTTGTGCTAGTCAAGGCTTTAAGGGGCTCTACCAAGACTTGCAGGTGCGCGCGGAAGGTCAGGAATTGATCATCTCTGGGCCTTCTTCGGTTGATACGGAGCATTTTCGTAAGAATCATTTGCCCAACCTTGCCAAGCAGTTGGAAGCCTTTGGTTTTCCGCATTTCACCTGTCGGGTGGAGTCTGATGAGGAGTTGACAGAGCAAGAAGTGGCGCGCTTTGAGCAGGAAAATGAAAAGATCTTCCAAGCGGCCAATGAAGAGACCTTGCGAGCCATGGAATCCTTGGCCCAGATGGCTCCGCCACCCGTGGTTGAAGAAAAACCGGCCTTTGATTTCAAGGCTAAGAAGGCTGCGGCTAAACCTAAGCTAGACAAGGCTGAGATCACTCCGATGATCGAGATCACGACGGAAGAAAACCGGATTGTCTTTGAGGGCGTGGTCTTTGACGTGGAGCACAAGGTGACGCGGACTGGTCGGGTCTTGATCAGCTTTAAGATGACCGACTATACCTCGAGTTTTTCCCTTCAGAAATGGGTGAAAAATGAGGAAGAAGCCCAGAAGTTTGACATGATCAAGAAGAACAGCTGGCTACGGGTGCGGGGAAATATCGAAATGAACAATTTCACGCGCGACTTGACCATGAATGTCCAAGACATCCAGGAAGTCGTGCATTATGCCCGTAAGGACCTGATGCCAGAGGGTGAGCGTCGGGTGGAATTCCACGCGCATACCAATATGTCCACTATGGATGCTCTGCCAGAAGTCGAAGAGTTGATCGCCAAGGCAGCTGAGTGGGGCCACAAGGCGGTAGCCATTACCGACCATGGCAATGTGCAGAGTTTCCCGCATGGCTTTAAAGCAGCCAAGAAAGCTGGAATCCAGCTGATCTATGGGATGGAAGCCAATATCGTAGAGGACAAGGTGCCCATCACCTATAACGAGGTGGATCTGGACCTCAATGAAGCGACTTATGTGGTCTTTGACGTGGAAACGACGGGACTTTCAGCCATTTACAATGACTTGATCCAGGTGGCCGCTTCTAAGATGTACAAGGGCAATGTCATTGAGGAGTTTGACGAATTTATTGACCCGGGCCATCCTTTGTCTGCCTTTACGACCCAATTGACAGGGATCACCAATGAGCATGTCCGGGGGGCCAAGCCCTTGGTGCAGGTCTTGAAGGAATTTCAGGCCTTCTGCAAGGGAACAGTTCTTGTCGCCCACAATGCTACCTTTGACGTGGGCTTCATGAATGCCAACTATGAGCGTCATGGTCTTCCGAAGATCACCCAGCCAGTCATCGATACGCTGGAATTTGCCCGCAACCTCTACCCCGATTTTAAACGGCATGGCTTGGGGCCCTTGACCAAGCGGTTTGGAGTGGGCTTGGAGCACCACCACATGGCCAACTACGATGCGGAAGCGACGGGGCGCCTGCTCTTTATCTTCATCAAAGATGTCGCTGAAAAGCATGGGGTGACCAATCTCAAGGATCTGAATATCGATTTGATCGATGAGAATTCTTATAAGAAGGCCCGGGTTAAGCATGCCACGATCTATGTCAAGAATCAGACCGGCCTTAAGAATATGTTTAAACTAGTCTCACTTTCTGGGACCAAGTATTTCGAAGGAGTCCCACGGATTCCAAAGACTGTGCTGGATGCCCACCGCGAGGGCTTGATCCTCGGATCGGCCTGCTCAGAAGGGGAAGTCTTTGATGCGGTCATATCACAAGGGGTGGATGCGGCGGTCGAAGTGGCCAAGTACTACGACTTTATCGAGGTCATGCCACCGGCTATCTATGCACCTCTCATTGCTAAGGAGCAGGTCAAGGACATGGAGGAGCTCCAGACCATTATCAAGAGCTTGATTGAGGTGGGAGATCGCCTCGGAAAGCCTGTTCTTGCCACAGGGAATGTCCACTATCTGGAGCCGGAAGATGAGATTTATCGGGAGATCATTGTCCGTAGTCTCGGTCAAGGAGCTATGATCAACCGGACCATCGGGCACGGAGAAGATGCCCAGCCAGCGCCACTGCCAAAAGCGCATTTCAGAACCACCAATGAAATGTTGGATGAATTTGCCTTTTTAGGAGAAGACTTGGCACGCAAGATTGTTATTGAAAACACCAATGCGCTCGCAGAGACCTTTGAGCCGGTCGAAGTGGTCAAGGGGGACCTCTATACGCCATTTATCGACAAGGCCGAAGAAACGGTTGCGGAATTGACCTATAAGCGAGCCTTTGAGATCTATGGTAATCCGCTCCCTGATATTGTCGATCTGCGGATTGAAAAAGAATTGACCTCCATCTTGGGGAATGGCTTTGCCGTGATTTATCTGGCCTCGCAAATGCTGGTACACCGTTCCAATGAGCGGGGCTACCTGGTTGGGTCGCGTGGATCCGTTGGATCCAGCTTTGTCGCGACCATGATCGGGATCACCGAGGTCAATCCACTTTCGCCTCACTATGTCTGCAGCCGGTGCCAGTACAGTGAATTCATCACAGACGGTTCTTATGGATCTGGTTTTGATATGCCGGACAAGGATTGTCCAAACTGCGGCCACAAGCTCAGCAAAAATGGACAGGATATTCCCTTTGAAACCTTCCTTGGTTTCGATGGGGACAAGGTACCCGATATCGATTTGAACTTCTCTGGGGAAGACCAGCCGAGTGCCCACTTGGATGTTCGCGATATCTTTGGGGAAGAATATGCTTTCCGAGCAGGAACAGTAGGTACGGTCGCAGCTAAGACTGCCTACGGTTTTGTCAAGGGCTATGAGCGGGATTTTGGCAAGTACTACCGAGATGCCGAGGTCGAACGCTTAGCCCTTGGTGCAGCTGGGGTCAAACGGACGACCGGTCAGCACCCGGGGGGAATCGTTGTTATTCCAAACTATATGGATGTCTATGACTTTACTCCGGTCCAGTATCCGGCAGATGATGTGACCGCTGAATGGCAGACCACTCACTTTAACTTCCACGACATCGATGAGAACGTCCTCAAGCTCGATGTCCTGGGACATGATGATCCGACCATGATTCGCAAGCTCCAAGACTTGTCGGGTATTGATCCGAATGATATTCCTATGGATGATCCAGGGGTCATGGCCCTCTTTTCTGGGACAGAAGTGCTAGGGGTGACAGCCGAGCAGATCGGAACGCCGACAGGAATGTTGGGGATTCCAGAGTTTGGGACCAACTTTGTTCGGGGCATGGTCGAAGAGACCCATCCGACGACCTTCGCAGAGTTACTTCAGCTCTCTGGTCTGTCTCACGGTACCGACGTGTGGTTGGGAAATGCCCAAGACTTGATCAAGGCGGGCATTGCCGATCTATCAACCGTTATCGGGTGTCGGGACGACATCATGGTCTACCTCATGCACGCGGGGCTCAAGCCTAAGATGGCCTTTACCATCATGGAGCGCGTGCGGAAAGGGATGTGGCTCAAGATCTCAGAAGAAGAGCGCAATGGCTACATCCAAGCCATGAAGGAAAACAATGTCCCTGAATGGTATATCGAGTCCTGTGGGAAGATCAAGTACATGTTCCCTAAAGCCCATGCGGCAGCCTATGTTATGATGGCCCTTCGTGTGGCCTACTTTAAGGTGCATCACCCACTTTATTACTACTGTGCTTACTTCTCGATTCGGGCTAAGGCCTTTGACATCAAAACCATGGGGGCAGGCCTTGAGGCCGTGAAAGCTCGGATGAAGGAAATCGCGGAGAAACGCAAGAACAACGAAGCTTCTAACGTAGAGATCGATCTCTACACCACCCTTGAGATTGTCAATGAGATGTGGGAGCGGGGCTTCAAGTTTGGCAAGCTAGACCTCTATCGCAGTCAGGCGACAGAATTCTTGATCGATGGGGATACCCTGATTCCACCATTTGTCGCTATGGATGGTCTGGGAGAGAACGTTGCCAAGCAAATCGTGCGGGCGCGTGAAGAAGGAGAATTCCTCTCTAAGACCGAGCTCCGGAAGCGTGGTGGTGTTTCGTCTACCCTGGTTGAAAAGATGGATGAGATGGGCATTCTTGGCAATATGCCAGAGGATAACCAGTTGAGCCTCTTTGATGATTTGTTTTGATGGAGGAAATCCATTTACAAAAGTTGATCCAGTTTCATCTAATTAAGACTTAACAGTAAAACCAGTAGAGATGATTTTTATGATTTTCATTTCTGCTGGTTTTTAGATATGATAGAATATAAATAAGTTTTTATCCAGAGACTAAAACTTTAGGAAGTTATATATTGAAATTATCAAAAATGATCGCTATAAATTATTAATAATGATACTCTCAAACAAGAGTAGGCTTAACGGAAGTAGTGTTTGCTATACCTTAATAACTTTTCGATATGGAATGGAGATAAGTATGATTTTAGGTGAAACTTATAGGAAAATAAGAGAAGAAAAGGGAATTTCTATTTCTTCATTAGCAGGTGCTGAAATTTCAAAATCTCAAATATCTAGATTTGAATTAGGAGAAACAGAGATTTCTGTCTTTAAGTTATTGTATCTTCTTGAAAGAATAGGAGTAACACTAGAGGAATTTCTGCTTATCTGTAATCATTATCAACCTTCGGATTTTAATACCTTAATAGCTTCTGTTAAACAGGCCGCATATAATGAAGATTCTCAAGCATTACTAGATATGGTAGAGAAAGAAATAGAACTTTTTCATAGGACAAATTCTCATTACCATAAATTAAATGCTATTTTCATTGAAAGTATTGTTTCGGGAATGGATAAGAATCATCAATTGAGTCGTCAAGACGCCTCTTATCTTACAAACTATTTATTTTCTGTTGAAAACTGGGGTTATTACGAAACGCTCATCCTTGGAAATTGCTGTCGTGTTCTATCTCCAGATTTATTATTTAGATATGCCAAAGAGGCGCTCAAAAAAGGGAAGTTGTATAGCTCTATACCTAAAAATAGACAATCTCTCATTCAACTACTTCTCAATTCTTTGATTATAATGATTGAGAACGACTTATATGAGGAATCTTTATTTTTAAAACAGGCTACGAAGAATATATTAGCGGATTCCACAGATTTTTTTGAACAAACTATTTTGCTGTATTTAGATGGATATTTGGAACTGAAATTCTATCATAATCAAAAATCACTTTTAAAAATCGAAGAAGCTTTAAAAATTTTCGAACTCTTCAATAAAACAATCTACAAAAATTACAAAGAATACTTTGAGAAACACATCATTCATTTAGTAGACTAGGCCATTTATCTATAGGGTAATAACGTGATCAAACTCTTCCAATATTTCTGGATTTTGATCATGAGTAATGACAATAACAATTGCATCTTTAATGGATAGAATGTAGTCCATCATTGCTTTGGCTTTTATTGGATCAAGGTTGCTTGTAGGTTCGTCAAAAATATATACAGAATATGGTTTGGCTAAAAACCTAGCTAAATCAATTCGTTGCTTTTCTCCTTCTGAAATGGTTTGATTTGATTGAGATAGACTCTTATTAAGGAAGTCTTCACTAAATCCTAAGGCTTTTCTTAATTTTTCAGTTAAATAAAGGTTTCTGGACAGTTTGATATTCTCTAGGATATTTCCTTCAATCAGAAAATCATTTTTTTGCACAAATGCAATATCTTTATATAACTCCTCTGAGGGAATATCAATATTCTGTTTTCCGTTGATTTTTATTTCCCCATCATAAAGATTTTTGGAATAATAGTTTAGTATTAATTTTACTAAAGTTGTTTTCCCAGCTCCTGAAGCACCTATAATCGCATAGCGTTTGCCTTTTTTAAATTCATAGGAAAAATGATCAAATAATATTTTATTTTCAATTTCATAATGTAATTGGCTAATAGAAATGGTCGAAATGTTATCACAATCAATTGTCCTTGTTTTATGGAAAATTTCATGATTTGTCTCATATAAATTTTCTTGGATATTATCAATAATGGACTTGCTACTGCTGATTAAATTTTTATTGTAAAGAATAGATTGTAATGGAGCAAAAACACCGTTTAATAATTGAATACTTGCTACTAGTAATCCAATAGTCAGTAAGTTATTTCTTACAAAAAAGATACCAGCAACCATACAGGATAGTTGAGAGCCAAAACTTAGTAAAATTCCAGTAGTTGAAGCTAAGTCTTTTAAGAATTGATATGTTTTTCTGGACTCTTCAAATTCTAAACTGATTTCCTGAATTTTTTCTTGGGTCCAGCTTTGAATATTTAATAACTTAATTTGTTCAAAACCATTAATAAAGTTTGTCATTTTTGACAAATAGTGATTATTTTGTAGAGAATAATTATTTGTTGATTTAGTCATTAACTTTCCAGGAATTTGTGATAGAAAAATCGTTATACTCGACAATAAAAGAAAGACTAATGCTAATCGCCATTCTATATAAATAATAGCAACCACACTCATGATAAGGCTCCCTAAATTTGCAATTAGAGAGATTTTAGGGATTAATAAATTTTCTTGAATAAGGTCACTGTTTTTGGTGATATTATTTAAGAAATCTGAATGGTTACGGTTGTCAATTTGGTTAAATTCACGCGATAAATAATGTAATAAGAGACGCCTTTTTAGATCTAAAATAACTTTTTTTACATATTGGTTTTTAAGATAGGAATAGGAACAAGAAATCAAGAACCACAGTAAAATCGAACTTACACAAATAGTGATATGAAAGAGTAATCCACTATTTGAATTAGATATACTATCAAGTATTCTTCCTAATTGGAGAGAGAAGAATGTCATTAAAAGAGCACTTGTCAGACTTAATAAAATAAGCAAGAAATATAGTAATTTATATTGTTTCGTAATCTGCTTCATATTTTTCACCTCTTAATATATGATAGCAACATTATATTCTAAAACTAAAACTCAGGCTGAGATCTCCCATATTTGGGATACTAATTTTATTTCTTTACTATATTTTAGTTTACAGCTATCCATTGTATATCCTATGGATTTACAATAGCCTTCTTTTTTGATACAATAAAAGATAGAAAGAAGGTGAGAATATGTCAAAGACGAGCATGAGTATCCGTTTGGATAGTGAGGTTAAGGAGCAAGCCCAACTGGTATTTAATCATTTAGGGATGGATATGACCACGGCTATCAACATTTTCCTTCGTCAGGCTATTCAATATCAGGGCTTACCTTTTGATGTTCGATTAGACGATCGTGGTAAGTTGCTCCAAGTAGTAACGGATGTAGAGCAAAATCGGAATATGAGTCAGCCCTTTGAATCGGTCTCAGACTTGATGGAGGACTTGCGTGCTTAAGATTCGTTATCATAAACAGTTTAAAAAAGATTTTAAGTTAGCAATGAAGCGAGGTTTGAAGGCAGAACTGTTAGAAGAAGTTTTGAATTTTCTGGTTCAAGAAAAAGAACTTCCTGTCAGATATCGTGACCATCAATTGACCAATTCCAAGCATTTCCAAGGTGTTCGGGAGTGTCATATCCAGCCGGATTGGCTTTTGGTTTACAAAGTAGATCAGGATGAATTGATTTTAAACTTGCTGAGGACAGGAAGTCACAGTGATTTGTTCTAGAAACAAAGGAGGAGAACATGAAGTTAGAAATTTTTGCAGAAGACAAACCAGCTGAAAAAGTCTTTGAGTACAAGCTAGAAGTGGCAGACAATGTGCTGCTCTTTTCCACTGCCATGCTCTCAGGAGTGATTGCTCTAGCCAGCTTGTTTTCAGCCTTGAAAGATTAACTGACAGCCTCTATTTTCCTTTTGAAAATAGAGGTTTTTCAGTCCTTTCAGATCTGATAAGTGTTTTCTTTGGCACTGGATTGTGTTACAATTTTTAATAACGATTGTTTATGACAAGGAAATAGAAAAAATGAAACAGAGGAAAAGCGCGTGGCAAGATATTTAGTAGGGCCTTACAATAATAGTTGGAACTTTATGGATGCGCTTGAAAAAGCGCAGGATGGAGATACCATCGAGTTTGAAAATGGGTATGTCTTTCAATGGCCGACAGATGAGGTGATTGTGATCAACAAGAGCCTCCATTTTGTGGGGCATGTAGTTCCAAATCCAAATGGTAATGGGCGCATGTTTAACAACACGATTGAGGCTTCTTTCCGATTTGTAGAGGGAGCTCAGGTGACATTTGAAGATCTGTGGTTTAAAGTTGGTGGGAACTATACTGCCTTGACCTTATGGAATGAGTCGGCTATCACCTGTAAACAGGTCTATTTTGAAATTACCACTCCGACAAATAGTGAATTTTTTATCTATATGGATACGCATTCGAAAATGACATTGGATGGAGTTGGGATGAAGGTTCCGGAAAAACACCAAAGTGTCATCGGAATGTCAGCATCAGAATTGTCCATTCAAAATTCAACGATTTTTTCTAAGATAGATCTGTCAGAAGGCTCCAAGTTGACCTTAGAAAATGTCCATATTGAAAAATTTGGGAATAATACCATCCATGCCAAGGACTCAGAAGTGATCGCAAAAAATTCAACGATTACAGGCGGGGATCTGGAAAAGGACTTTCCACCAGTTTGGTTGAGGAATGTCATCTGGGAGTCTGAAAACTGTAAAATTGAGTTGCCTACCGGTACTGGAGTCTGTCTTGACAATAATGTTCAATTCAATTCGGATTCGGATCGTATGACCTCCATCAATTCATTCAATAGTATGATCCGAGCTCACCAGGCTACATTTACAGAATTTTTATGCGTCTATGAAGAATCCTTTGCTTCCCTGACTGGAGAAACAACCTTCTTGAATGAGAATGCCCAAACCATTTCATTTGGAGTTTTTGATGATGGTGTGCTGATGGCTGAGCATATGATTTGTCATAAGATTGCGGATCCTAATATACGGCTTCAAGGTGGAGCTTTTGCGAAGGTGGGTACCGTGACCTATAGGCAGGGCGATGCGCGTGATCTGACCAAGGAAATCGAGGATGACTGTGACTATCTTGTTGGTAGAGAAGTGGCCAAGGGCAATGCGCAAGTCGTTCCTACGGGACAGACGACGGATGCAACGGTGGCTCCAACCACCGCAAGAGACTCTGGACCAGAGAAGAAACAAGATGCTCTTCAAGAACTCAATAGCCTGATTGGTCTTGAAAAAGTCAAACATGAGATCAAGAAAATGATCAACATGGTGGAATTTAACAAGAAACGAATCGCTAGTGGCAAGGCACCTGAAAAGCAAACACTCCACGCTGCCTTTATGGGAAATCCTGGTACAGGGAAAACCACTGTGGCCCGTCTGTTGGGACAAGTGCTCTTTGATGCGGGTGTTCTCTCAGGGGAAGAATTCCGTTTCGTGGAAGCAACGGAGTCCGATCTGATCTCTTCGAATATTGGAGGAACAGCTGAACAGACCCAAGCCCTGCTTGAAAAAGCGCGAGGAGGCATCCTCTTTATTGATGAAGCCTATAGCTTGGATAAAAAGGACAGCGGTGCGGACTTTGGGATCGAGGCGATCAATACCATCCTCAAATTTATGGAGGACAATCGTGACGACATCATGATTATCTTTGCCGGCTATACCAAGGAAATGGAGGAGTTCTTAAAAACCAATCCAGGCCTTCGTTCTCGGGTGCCAAATAATTTCATCTTTGAAGATTTCACAGGAGATGAGATTGTTCAGCTGGGCGAAATGATCCTAAGCAAAGGAGACTACAAGCTCGAAGACCGGGATTACTATGCGCGGCACGTTAAGAGGGCTTATGATGGCTCGCTAGATAAGAGCAATGGTCGCTGGATTCGTAACCTGGATGAGCAATTGACCAAGACCATGGCGGATCGGGTGGTGGCCCAAGGTTCTGATGATATTGAGACCATCCTCAATAGCGATATCGATGCTGTCCTTAACCAAGGTAAGTATCAAGCCGGAGCCGACAAGGAAGAAGATGGGATGGCTGCCCTCAACCGTTTGGTTGGAATTGCTAAGGTGAAAGAGCAAGTCGAACAATTCGTGGCCATGGCTGAGTTCAATCAAAAACGGGCTGAACAAGGTGGCATCGTCGAAGACACGACCTTGCACTCTCTCTTTCTTGGAAATCCCGGTACAGGGAAGACGACCGTGGCCCGCATTTTGGGCAATATCCTCTTCCAAAAAGGGGTTATCAAGCAGAAGAAATTCATCGAAGTATCGCGGAGCAATCTGGTTGGAGGCTACCAAGGTCAAACAGCTTTGAAGACGCGTGAAGTCCTAGAAAGTGCACTGGGTGGAGTCCTCTTTATCGATGAGGCCTATACGCTCTATACCGGTGTAAATGATGATTTTGGGAAGGAAGCCTTGGATGAAGTCCTCAAATTTATGGAGGACCACCGCCGCGATATCGTTATTATCTTTGCCGGCTATACAAAAGAGATGCATGACTTCCTGCAGGTCAATTCAGGTCTACAAAGCCGGATCCCGACTACATTTGATTTTGAAGACTACAGCCCAGATGAGATCGTGGAGATCGGTCTATTAGGGTTGCGTAAGCAAGGTTACCAAGTCAATGAAGCCCTTTATGGAGAGATTGTGAAAGGGAATTATATGCGTGCCAATGACCATAGTAATGGTCGCTGGGTCCGCAATCTTAATGAAAAACTCTTACGCCAAGTATCAACTCGGGTAACCCGTGAGGGTAGTACAGACTACAATTCCATTTTGGATCAAGATTTGGAAGCTTTGAGAGAGAATAGCAATTATGAACAACCCCATACTGTGGATGATCAAGGCTATGTTCTTCCTTAAGATAGAAAGGACAAGAAAAAGGAGGCTGGGACACAAGTCCTAGCCTCTCAATTATTTTTGGATTGTCGAGCAAGACGCAGTGGTTGAGTGGGACGACGAAATCGAATTCTAACGAATTACCGATTTCTGTCCCACTCTCTTTTTGCATGGACTTATGGTATACTAGGAGAAGATCATTCACTTATGAAGGAGAAAACAATGGTTTTACCAAATTTTAAAGAAAACCTCGAAAAATACGCTAAATTGTTAGTGGCGAACGGCATCAACGTGCAACCTGGCCATACCTTGGTCTTGAACATCGATGTGGAACAAAGAGAATTGGCCCACTTGATTGTGAAGGAAGCCTATGCTTTGGGTGCGCACGAAGTGATTGTCCAATGGGCAGATGACTTCACTACCCGGGAGAAATTCCTCCATGCACCGATGGATCGTTTGGACAATGTCCCAGACTATAAGATCGCGGAAATGAACTACCTCTTAGACCACAAGGCTAGTCGCTTGGGTGTGCGCTCGTCTGATCCAGGTGCCTTAAATGGTGTTGATGCAGAGAAGCTTTCTGCCTCGGCTAAGGCTTTGGGCATGGCCATGAAACCAATGCGCATCGCTACTCAATCCAACAAGGTCAGCTGGACCGTTGCTGCTGCAGCAGGACTAGAATGGGCGAAAAAGGTCTTCCCGAATGCGGCGAGCGATGAAGAAGCAGTGGATCTCCTATGGGATCAGATCTTTAAGACCTGCCGGGTCTATGAGGAAGATCCCGTCAAGGCTTGGGAAGAGCATGCTGCTATTCTCAAGAGCAAGGCAGATACACTAAATAAGGAACAATTCTCAGCCCTTCATTACACAGCCCCAGGGACTGATTTGACTCTTGGCTTGCCGAAAAACCACGTCTGGGAATCTGCCGGAGCCATCAATGCCCAAGGTGAAAGCTTCTTGCCAAACATGCCGACAGAAGAGGTCTTCACAGCTCCTGACTTCCGCCGTGCTGAAGGTTATGTAACTTCTACAAAACCGCTTAGCTACAACGGAAACATCATCGAAGGGATCAAAGTGACCTTTGAAAATGGAGAAATTGTGGATATCACAGCTGAAAAAGGCGATCAAGTCATGAAAGATTTGGTCTTCAAAAACAAGGGAGCGCGTGCCTTGGGTGAATGTGCTCTCGTACCAGACCCAAGTCCAATTTCACAGTCAGGCATTACCTTCTTCAACACTCTCTTTGACGAAAATGCCTCTAACCACTTGGCCATCGGAGCAGCCTATGCAACCAGCGTAGAAGGTGGTGCAGAGTTCACAGAAGAAGAACTCGAAGCAGCCGGCCTCAACCGCTCAGATGTTCACGTCGACTTCATGATCGGCTCAAGCCAAATGAATATCGACGGCATCCGAGAAGACGGCACCCTCGTCCCAGTCTTCCGCAACGGAGATTGGGCAATATAGGGAGCAAAACAGAAATCAGTAACTCGAAGAGTTTGATTTCGTAGTTTTGCCCCCGCACAGTTGATTAGGAAGTACGAGTACCGCAGGTAGGAGTAGTTCCAATCAAC